>JBCCOV010000198.1:0-9173 GCA_039039985.1 Pseudomonadota bacterium
CATATCGACAACGGACATCGGAAACGGCCAGTTCCGGATGGTCGCCATGTTGGTCATGTTGTAGGTGGCATAACAAAAGAAGCCGAACAGCCCACCGTAGAGAGCCGCGTGCATCCAGTTTCCTGACGCCAAAGAGGGGCTGACGGCAAAAATGATGATACCGACGCAGTAGATCAGATAGAAGCCAGCGGCAGCAGGAAGGTTGAACGGCTGCGCCAGAAGCGCGCCCAATTGAGACTTGTAGAAGTGCGTCGCAACACGCCCGAGCCAAAGGGCGTCGAGCACGAGAAACACGACTGCAGTCGCGAGATAGGCAACGGCGAGCTGAGCCATTTACAAGGTCTCCACGTTGCGCGTTCCAACACTGCAACGCAGACGCGGGCCAATCAGTTCTCAACGGGCACTGTCGGTTGGGACTTTCTCAGCCGATTCTCACGCCAGACAATCACGAGGCCGCTTGCCGAGATAACCGCCATGCCCAACCACGTGTAGCCGTCGGGTAAGTCGCCGAACATCAGATATCCGGCAACAACGGCCCCCAAGAGCTCCACATAAGTGAACGGCGCGAGCGCTGATGCCGTGGCGTATGCATAGGCCATTGTAAACAATAAGGAAAAACAAGCACCAAAGGTCGCGAATGTCAGAATGATCGGAACGTCCGCAGCTGACGGAGTGACCCAGAGCAAGGGAATCGCAGGCGTCGCAAGAAGCGTGACACCGAGGCCGGTCAGAAAGTTCGTGACCATCGGCGGATCGCTGACACCAACTCGGCGCGTCAAAATGGCGAACATTGCAAAGCAAGCCCCGGCACCGAGTGCGTAGAGGGTGCCCACATTTATGCCCTCAAAGCCTGGCCGGATAACGATGAGCGCGCCCAGGAACCCGCCGAACACAGCCGTCCAGCGCCAAACCCCGACCCGCTCACCCAGCAGCAGCGGCGCGAGTGCCGTCACAATGAACGGCTGAACGAAAAACACCGCGACGGCATCCGCAAGCGGGATGTATCGGACAGCCGAGAAGAAGCACAGGGCACCGCCGCCAATAAACAACGAGCGCAAAGCCTGGCTTACCGGGTGCTGCGTCACGAATGCGTTCGCGCCGTACCACCACAGCATGATCGGCAGGAGAAAGAGGCTCTGAAGCCCATAGCGCAGCCAAACCAGCTGCAGGACCGGGTAGTTGTTCGCGATCAGTTTCACAAACCCGTCTGCAAACGGCACGATCAGCGACGCCGCAATGATCAACGCGATTCCAATTGCGGACTTATCAGATGTCAGCGCAGACTCACCAAGGACCTCTGCGCGCTGATTACTGGGCGCCATTGCCATGACCTTTACGCAAACAGACGCTTCGCGACGACGAGCGCATCGCGCATAGAGGACGGCGCGCTCCGTGAAGACCGCGCCCGCCTAGATCATTTCCGCCATAAGCAGACGTTTTCCAGTGTCGGCAAACGGTGATTGGTCCAGCGTGACCAATCCGAGGTGTTTCAGCCCGACGACCCACCTCACATGTGGATGGCGCGCTTGTCGACGGACATTGCCGCTTCCTTCACCGCTTCAGTCAGCGTCGGGTGCGCATGGCAGGTTCGCGCGAGATCTTCAGCCGATCCCCCGAACTCCATGATGACGCTGGCTTCCGCAATAATCTCACCAGCGTGCGGCCCGATAATGTGAACGCCGAGAATACGGTCGGTTTGCGCATCGGCCAGGACCTTCACAAAGCCATCCGTGGTCCGGTTGACCTTCGCCCGACCATTGGCCGTGAACGGAAACTTGCCGACATTGTAGGCGATGCCAGCGTCTTTCAGTTCTTCCTCCGTCTGTCCGACGGACGCGACCTCGGGGAAGGTATAGATCACGTTGGGAATGACCCCATAGTTCACGTGACCGGACTGCCCAGCCAGGTGCTCGGCCAAAGCGATGCCCTCGTCTTCGGCCTTGTGCGCCAGCATGGGGCCGACGATGACGTCACCAATCGCGTAGATGCCGTCGACATTTGTCCGGAAATGCTCGTCGACGATCACACGACCGCGATTGTCCCGGTCGACCCCGACCGTCTCGAGACCAAGACCGTCTGTGAATGGCACTCGGCCAATCGCGACGAGCACGACGTCGGCGGTGCGTTCTTCCGCTTCGCCGCCCGCGGCTGGCTCGATCGTGACCGTGCAACCGTTTGAATCCTTGCGGACACTCGTGACCTTCGATGCCAACTGGAACGTAATGCCCTGCTTTTGGAGAATACGCTGGAACTGCCGGGCGACCTCACCGTCCATGCCGGGAATAATGCGATCGAGGAACTCAACCACATGAACATCGGCGCCCAGTCGCCGCCAAACAGAACCCAGTTCAAGCCCGATAACACCGGCACCTACCATCAGCATCTTGCTGGGAACGCGCTCCAGCTCAAGCGCTCCGGTCGACGACACAACCTGCTTTTCGTCGATCTCGATGCCAGGAAGCTGCGCAACGTCTGAACCCGTCGCAATCGCGATGTTCTTCGTGATCAGCGTTCGGACATCTCCGCCATTCTGCGGCGTGACCGTGATCTGGCCCGGTGCCGTGATTGTGCCGGTCCCCTGAAATGCGTCGATCTTGTTCTTCTTCAGAAGGTAAGCGACGCCATCGACGTTGCCCTTTACGCCTTCCGCCTTGAACGCCATCATCTTCGCCAGATCGAGCTTCGGCGAGACCTCGATGCCCATCTCGGACATGCCATGCTTGGCTTCGTCATAGAGTTCCGAGGTATGCAGCAGAGCCTTCGACGGAATGCAGCCGACGTTCAGGCACGTGCCGCCATGGGTGGATCGCTTTTCGACAACCGCGACCTTCATGCCAAGCTGTGCTGCACGAATGGCGCAAACATAACCGCCAGGGCCGGTTCCGATGACGACGAGGTCGTAGTTTTGATCGCTCATTTCAGATCTTTCTCAACGCGATAGGCGGTGTTGGAGGCTTATCGATCAGCCATTGCGAGCCGCACGCTAAACGCCGCGAATGACAGGGCTACAGTGCGGCGCATCCATTTGAGTAAGCCGGCGCTCCGCAGTACACGCTCGCGCGCCAACGACGCGAGTGCGGCATATCCGACAAAGACAACGAACGTCACCAGCATAAACACAAAGCCATTCCCGAGCATGCTGACAACAGCTCCCGGCGTATTCGGGTCAACGAACTGCGGCAACAGCGCCAGAAAGAACGCTGACAGCTTCGGGTTGAGAATGTTCAGCAGGAACCCGAGCCATACGACGGAAATCGTGGACGTGGCATCCGGCTTGGCCTCAGTCAAAGACACCGGTCCGTCATCCGTCAGAACCTTCCAGGCGAGGTACAGCAGATAGGCTGCCCCGACGTACTTCAGCGCCGTAAAGAGGATCGCGCTGGTGTGAAGAATGGCAGCAACGCCTGCAATCGATGCCAGCATCGCCGGGATGATACCCAGCGTGCATCCAAACGCGGCGGCAACGCCCTGAGCGCGGCCGCGCAACATTGCCGTCGCCACGGTGTAGATCACACCGGTGCCTGGGATCAGCGCAACGACAAGCGCCGTTATAATGAACTCCGGAGTCATCGGGGACTACAGCTCCAGGATGAAGCGCTGGGGATCCTCGAGGTTTTCCTTGACGCGCACGAGGAACGTCACGGCCTCCTTGCCGTCCACAATACGGTGGTCGTAGCTCAACGCGAGGTACATCATCGGCCGCGCCGCAATCGACCCATCCTTCATGACGACAGGGCGCTGCTCGATACGGTGCATACCGAGAATGCCGGACTGCGGCGCATTGAGAATCGGCGTCGACATCATCGAACCGTAAACACCGCCGTTGGAAATCGTAAACGTACCACCCTGCATGTCTTCGATGCCGAGCTTGCCGTCGCGCGCACGCCGGCCAAAGTCGCCGATTGCCATTTCGATCTCGGCCAAACCCATGCGATCGGCCTCGCGGATCACCGGAACAACCAGCCCCTTCTCCGTCCCGACGGCCACGCCAATGTGGTAATAGTTCTTGTAGATTAGATCATTGCCGTCGATTTCCGCGTTAACGGCCGGAATATCTTTCAGTGCCTGAATGCACGCCTTCACGAAGAAGCTCATGAAACCGAGTTTCACGCCGTGGCGACGCTCAAACAGATCTTTGTACTCCTTCCGCAGCTCCATGATGTTGCCCATGTCGACGTCGTTAAACGTCGTGAGCATCGCAGCCGTATTCTGCGCATCCTTGAGCCGTCGGGCGATGGTCTGGCGCAACCGTGACATCCGTACGCGCTCTTCGCGAACTCCGTCCTGTGGCGGCGACTGCGTCCGCACGCTCTGAGACGGCGCCGGGGCCGGAACAAGCCCGGCGTAACTTGCGGCGCTCGGCGCCACAGCCGCCGCGGAACCAGGCTGGGCGGCTGCCGCATCTTCCTTCAGCACCTGACCGCGCCGGCCGGAGCCATTGACGTCATCAGCGCTCATCCCCTTTTCGTCGAGGATCTTACGAGCAGCCGGGCTTGGCGGCATTCCGCTATCAGCGGACGCCGGTGACGTCGTCTCGGGCGATTGGCTTGCGGCGGCAGATGGGGCAGCAGCCGTCGGCGCGGCGGCGGGCGCACCAGCGCCTGCGGCTATGGCGCCGATCACCGCACCAACTTCGACAGTGTCACCGGGCTGGACCGCAATCGAGGCGAGCGTTCCGGCAGATGGGGCAGGGACTTCAACGGTGACCTTATCGGTTTCCAACTCGACGAGCGGTTCATCAACGGCAATCGCATCGCCCTCTTTCTTATACCATTGGCCGACCGTGGCCTCGGTCACGCTCTCGCCGAGTGTCGGCACGCGAATCTCAATGCTCATTTCGTTCGTCGTCCTTCCGTGAACCTGTCGCAGTGCCGATATCAATCGACTGTCGCTATCCTAATGCCGAACCCGCCGCGAGCCCGATCAACTTTTCAACGCTTCAGCCACAAGTGCCTGTTGTTCCTGATTGTGCCTGGAGGCCTGGCCTGTCGCTGGCGACGCGGACGCCGGCCGGCCCGCATACCGCGGATGGACCTGCTCGGCGCCGATATGATCGAGAACCCAGCGCACGTTCGGTTCAATAAACATCCACGCGCCCATGTTCCGTGGCTCTTCCTGGCACCAGACGATCTCAGCGCCAGGGAACCGTTCGAGTTCCGAAATCAGGCTACGCGCCGGGAACGGATAGAGCTGCTCCACCCGCAGGATGTAAACGTCGTCGATGCCTTCTTTCGCCCGGGCGTCGACCAGGTCGTAATAGACCTTGCCGGAACACAGAACGACCCGCCTGATCTCTTTGTCAGGTTTCACCGGTGCGAGATCTGTGACGTCGGGATGATGGCCTCTATCTGCAAGATCCCAAAGCACGCGGTGGAACGAGGTGTCAGGCCCCATCTCGTTTATGTTCGACACAACGCGCTTATGTCTCAGGAGCGACTTCGGCGTCATGATCACCAACGGCTTGCGGAACTTGCGATGCAGCTGCCGCCGCAGGATATGGAAGTAATTGGCCGGCGTGGTGCAGTTTGCGACCTGCCAGTTGTCCTCCGCGGACATCTGCAAGAAGCGCTCAAGCCGTGCCGAAGAGTGTTCCGGACCTTGACCCTCGTAGCCATGCGGCAGCAACAGAACCAGTCCGGACATCCGCAGCCACTTGCGCTCGCCGGATGAAATGAACTGGTCGATGACGACCTGAGCGCCGTTCGCAAAGTCTCCGAACTGCGCTTCCCACATCACAAGCGCCATCGGCTCAGCCAGCGAAAAGCCATACTCAAAGCCGAGCACGGCCTCCTCTGAGAGCATGGAGTTGATCACTTCGAAATCCGGCTGGTCCGGCGCAATATGCGCCAGCGGCACGAAGCGGCGTTCATTGTCCTGATCGAGAAGCACGGAATGTCTTTGGGAGAACGTACCCCGTTCCACATCCTGTCCGGACAAGCGGACCGGGTATTTCTCTTTCAGGAGCGTACCGAAGGCGAGGTGCTCGGCCATGGACCAGTCGATGCCTTCACCCGTCTCGATCATCTCGCGCCGGCGATCAACGAGACGCCGCACCGTGCGATGGGCATTGAAGTCATCCGGGATCGTTGTGACGCGACGTCCGATATCCTGCAAGATCGTGAGGTCGACGCCGGTGTTGCCACGCCGCGCCTCATCTTCGGCAAACCCAATATGGGACCAGCGACCGTCCAGCCAGTCGGCCTTGTTCGGCCGGAAACTATCCGCGTTTTCGAACTCTGCATCGAGGTGCGACCGGAAGTCGGCGCGCATTTGATCGAATTCGGCATTCGAAACAACACCTTCATCGGCGAGCTGCTTGGCATAAACCGTCGTGACCGTGGGATGGCTCTTGATCGCCTTATACATCAGCGGTTGCGTGAACGCCGGCTCGTCACTTTCGTTGTGGCCGTGGCGGCGATAGCAGAACATATCGATGACGACTGGCTTGCCGAATTTCTGGCGAAACTCCGTTGCGATTTTCGCAACATGTACAACCGCTTCGGGGTCATCTCCATTCACGTGGAATATCGGCGCCTCGATCATTTTGGCGACGTCTGTGCAATAGGGCGAGGATCTCGAGAAACGCGGATTGGTTGTAAAGCCGATCTGGTTGTTGATCACGAAGTGGATCGATCCACCCGTCTTATGCCCCTTCAAGCCGTAGAGCCCGAAGCACTCGGCGACAACGCCTTGGCCGGCAAACGCGGCATCACCATGGATCAGGAGAGCCAGGACCTTCGATCGCTCCGCGTCGCAGTGCTGATCCTGCTTCGCGCGGACCTTGCCGAGCACAACCGGATCTACAATTTCCAAGTGTGATGGATTGGCGGTAAGCGACAAGTGGACATTGTTGCCATCGAAGGCGCGGTCGGACGACGCGCCGAGGTGATACTTGACGTCTCCGGACCCTTCGACGTCGTCCGGCTTAAACGAACCACCCTTGAATTCGTTGAAAATCGCGCGATGGGGTTTGCCCATCACATTTGCCAGCACATTGAGGCGCCCACGGTGAGCCATGCCCAGGACGATCTCTTTCATCCCCAGTTGGCCGCCGCGCTTAATAATCTGTTCGAGAGCAGGGATCATGGATTCCCCGCCTTCGAGACCAAAGCGTTTCGTTCCAGTATATTTGATGTCTGAGAACTTCTCGAACGTCTCGGCCTCGATCAGTTTGTTCAAAATCGCCTTTTTACCTTCAACCGTGAAGGTAATGTCTTTTTCCGCACCTTCGATGCGTTCCTGGATCCAAGCCTTTTGCCCGGGTGTCGAAATGTGGAGAAACTCGACCCCGATTTTCCGACAGTATGTGCGCTGCAAGATCGATACGATCTGGCGGACTGTTGCCGTTTCGAGCCCAAGTACGCGGTCGATGAAGATCGGTCGATCGAGGTCTTGTTCCGTAAAACCGTAGGTTTCCGGCCGCAATTCGTTGTGAATGGTCCGCTCGGACAGGCCGAGTGGGTCAAGATCTGCCACGAGGTGACCCATCGCCCGATAGGCGCGGATCAGCATCAACGCACGAATGGAGTCCTGTGTGGCACGGAGCGAGGCGCCCATCGACAGGTCGACGCCGTGTTCGTAGGCGCGCTGTTGAATGCGTGTGGTGACGCGGCGCTCCAGTGCGGCATAGTCACCTGTCAAAGCAGACACGAGATCTGCGTCATCAAATTGCTGCAGCGAGTTCAGATCGCGTCCCCACGATGGCCCATCGCCGTTCGGCGTTCCGCTGGGCTGTTCATTCAAGCTCTGAAAGAACAGGCGCCATTCATCGCTTACGGAACCGGGATTGCTCTCGTAGAGCGTTTTCATTTCTTCGACATAGGCGGCATTTACGCCGTGCAGGAAGGAGGTCTGCGCGAAGGCTTCGTTCAGCGCTTGTCGGGCCATGATTGCCTCTAGTCCTATCGTACCGCGGGGTGGGCACCTGATCTGTCATGGCTGCGGCGCGGCCCGCAGCGATGTAGGCCACAGGGTAGATAGGACAATCGCAATATGAAGTTAAACCCCCTGATTGCGGATTTACAGACGAAGCGCTCAAATCACCGCGACATTCGATTTCATCTGCCCGCGGATTTCAGCATCTAAAGCACAAGTTTGCCGCGCAGCAATCGTGGAACTTCGCCCGTTAAACCAGCAGCTTCAGTCACAAAAAACCGTTTCAATGCCGGTAAACGGTCAACGGCGGTGAGCCCTAACTCTCGCACAGTGCGCACGGCTTGAAGATCAGAGGAAAACAGGGAATTCAAACCGTCGAAGGCGGTCGAGGACATCACAGAATCGAATCGCCGCCAGCGCTGATAGCGTGCGAGAACCTGGCGGTCCCCCGGATCCAAGCCATCGCGCATTGCGTCGACGACGCATTCGGTTAGGGCTGCAACGTCGCGAAATGCCAAATTCAGTCCTTGGCCCGCAATGGGATGAACGGACCGGCAGGCGTCTCCAACCAAAACCGTACGGCCGCGATAGAGCTCACGGCTGATTTGCGTCTCGAGCGGAAACAGGGCGCGATCGCTGATCAGTTGCAGCTGCCCGAGCTCATGGCCGAAGCGCTTCGACAGCTCAGCCAGAAAGGCATCGTCAGAGAGGGATGCAAGCCGTGTCGCCTCGGCCGTTCGCTCAGTCCACGTGACGCAAGTCCGGTTGCCGGTTAGCGGCAACCTGGCAAATGGCCCTCCAGGCAGGAAATGCTGCTTTGCAATACCATTATGTGGCAGCTCATGTGCGACAATCGCAAGACAGGCGGATTGGCGATGCGTGCGCGTCGTTGCTCGAATGCCGCTAAGCCGGCGGATTCGGGACCGACGGCCGTCCGCCGCGATGAGAAGACGCGCCGTCAAGCGCCGATCCGTTGCCGCAAGGGACACTTTTGTATTGGTTTCAGCAAGTGCTGTCACACGGGCCGTGACGCGATGAATCGAGCTGACGCTGTGCACGCGCGTCCGAACGGCATCCTCCAGCGCCGCATTTGGCACAATGTACGCGGCTGGTTCCCTCGAGCCGTCCGGACCGATGACGGTGTTGTCGTAACTTAGCCGCGTTGGCCGGACGGCATCATCAGTGCCGGTATCGGACAGCTCAATCTTAGCAACCGGCTGCGCATCTTGCGCGACATCGGGCCAAACGCCAATCGCGGTCAGCAGCTGCCGTGACGCCGCTGAGATTGCAGTGGCCCG
>JBCCOV010000199.1:0-9125 GCA_039039985.1 Pseudomonadota bacterium
AGGTCTGGGACAAGGGTGAGCGTCTGGCACCGCGCCGAAACCGGGCGGACGATGCGTCATGGCCAAGGGCCCACCCTGTCGTTCTGATCGAGCCGCCGAAGCCTGAGCCGGAAAAGACGGCGTCTGCAACGCCGGTCGCCGCCGAACCCGAACCACTGCCGCTTTGGGACGGCCCGCCATTGCCTGAGCCAAATCCCGAGCGCTGAGGTTGTTCCTGCCGGTCAACTCACCGTCCGTCCGGCACGTAAGCCGATGATGTGACGGTAGCTGTACGATAGCTGCGCAGTATTGAATCTATCGCGGCAGAACGGTCGTGCCCATCAGGTGCTTGTCGATCGCATGGGCGGCCTGGCGCCCTTCGCGGATCGCCCAGACAACCAGCGACTGACCACGTCTCATGTCGCCGGCAACAAAGACTTTCGGGTGGCTCGTTGCATAAGAGACGTCATCGGCTTTGACGTTGTTGCGCGGGTCGAGCTCCAGACCGAGTGCATCGGCAAGTCCTTCGTTCACTGGAGAGACAAATCCCATAGCCAGAAGAACGAGGTCTGCCTTCAGTTCGAATTCGCTGTCTGGAACTTCTTTGAAATTCTGATCGACCTTGCAGCAAATCAGTTTGGTCACACGCCCGTTCTCGCCTTCGAACCGCTTCGTGTTCACTGAGAAATCGCGATCTGCCCCTTCGGCCTGCGATGTCGATGTGCGCATTTTCAAGGGCCAGTGCGGCCAGGACAGATCCTTGTTTTCCTTCTCAGGCGGCATCGGCATGATTTCAAGCTGGGTCACGCTTTCCGCGCCATGGCGGAAGGACGTGCCAATGCAGTCCGAGCCCGTATCGCCGCCGCCAATGACGATGACGTTGCGACCTTCCGCGGTCTCCGTCGTCTTATCGGAGCGCAACTGCTCATTGGCCACACGACGGTTCTGCTGGGGCAGGAAGTCCATCGCAAAGTGAATGCCGTCAAGATCGCGACCCGGCACCGGCAGGTCGCGCGGATTCTCAGCACCGCCCGCCAAGAGCACGGAGTCGTAGGCGTCAACGAGCTCTTGAATGGTCTTGTCCTTGCCGATGTGAACGTTGCAATGGAACGTCACACCTTCCGCCTCCATTTGCTGCGCCCGACGCGCAATCACGTGCTTTTCCATTTTGAAGTCCGGAATGCCGTAAGTCATCAGCCCGCCGGGCCGCGCGTTCTTTTCGAACACGTCGACGTCGTGGCCGGCTCTCGCGAGTTGCTGAGCGGCGGCCATGCCTGCCGGGCCGGATCCAATGACCGCAACGCGTTTGCCCGTTTTGGACTCCGGCGGCTCCGGCGCGATCCATCCTTGCTCGAATGCACGATCGGCAATGGCGCACTCGATGGTTTTGATGGTGACGGGAATGTCCTCAATGTTGAGCGTACAGGCCGCTTCGCATGGCGCAGGACAAATCCGCCCGGTCACTTCCGGGAAGTTGTTCGTCGAGTGGAGGTTTTGTGCTGCGCGTTCCCAGTCCCCGCGGAAGACAAGATCATTCCAGTCCGGGATCTGGTTATTGATCGGGCAACCTGTATGGCAAAACGGAATGCCGCAATCCATGCAGCGGCCGGCCTGACGCTTGGTTTCCGGCTCCTCCAGCGGAACGACAAATTCGTCCCAGTGCTTCACGCGTTCCTTGACCGGCCGATAGTCCCGATCGACACGCTCGAATTCCATAAAACCTGTTGGCTTGCCCATGGTCGTTTCCCGGTCCCTGAATTATCTGGTCAACCTTTTGCGGCCGACAATCCCAGTTGTGCCTCACATCGCGCAATCCAACGCCGCACGTTGGGGCGCGTTGCGAGATCAAATCCACCTTCAGGCGCAATCCGCGTGTATGCGAGGAGCGCAATATCAGCGATCGTGAACTGGCCGAGCGCGAACCAGTCTTTCTGGTCAAGCGCGCTTTCCATGGCGTCCAACGCCCCATCGCCGCGCGTTCGGCGCCAGTCTTCAACCTCGGCTGCTGGCTTGCCGAGATAGACCATTTGAAAGCGCGTGCCGGCCACGAAGAATTCGTGACTATTCTGCTCCCAGAACAACCATTCGTCGACTTTTGCCTGCGCATAGGGGTCGTCGGGCAGCAGTGCCGACCCGCGCGCCAGATAGCGTATCACGCCGTTGGATTGCGTCAGGCAGCGTCCGTGTTCCAGTTCCACGGCCGGCACCTGCCCCTGAGGGAACTTGGCAAGGAACTCAGCCGTGCGACTTTCACCTTTCATGATGTCGATATCGACCCAGGTATAGGACAGACCGAGATGATCGGCCGTCCATTTCACCTTCAGGCAATTACCCGAGCCCGTATCTCCATAAATGCGCATCGCCTCAGTTTGCCTTCCCCGACATCCCGCTGGTCCGGACGCCGATCTCGAGGACGTCGAACCCGGTTGTGTCGGCGGCCTGGGCCCGCGCCATCTCCTCAAGTGCACGCGCATACTCAATCGGCATGACTTTGCGGAACTTCGGCAGCCATGCATCCCAGTCCGCCAGGATGGTTTTCGCCTTGGCGGAGTTTGTGTACTGGCCGTGACGTTCAATCAGCCGGTGCAGACGCTCGGCGTCTTGCCCCGTCATATCGCGCATGACGTCGACCAGGCCATGACTCTCCAGACTGCCAGCGCCTGCGATTTCCGTCATCGCCTCTTCTTCCGCAGGAATAGACAGCAGGTCGACCATGGCCAGGTTACAGCGCTGCTCGAACATGCCGTCTTCGTCGAGGACATAGGCGATACCGCCCGACATGCCGGCCGCGAAGTTCCGGCCCGTCGGACCCAGGACGACCACAACGCCACCGGTCATATACTCGCAGCCATGATCGCCCGTGCCTTCGACAATGGCGATCGCCCCGGAGTTGCGTACAGCGAACCGTTCACCGGCAATCCCGCTGAAATAGCACTCACCTTCGATTGCACCGTAGAGGACGGTATTGCCGACGATGATGCTCTTTTGCGGATCAATCCCGGAGTTGGGATCAGGCCGCACGATCAACTTGCCGCCGGACAGGCCTTTGCCAACGTAGTCGTTGGCCTCACCCACCAGATCTAGTGTCACACCGCGTGAAACCCAGGCACCGAGTGCCTGCCCCGCCGTACCGGTCATACCGAAGTAAATCGTATCTTCCGGCAGGCCTTCGTGCCCGTAACGCTTCGCGACTTCACCGGACAGCATCGCGCCGGTTGTGCGATCGCGGTTCGAGATTGCGATGTCGTGCTTCACGGGCGTCCGGCTTTCGATCGCAGGTTTCGCAAGCTCGATAAGCTTGTTGTCGAGCACCTTTTCCAGCCCGTGATTCTGCCGTTCGCAGTTATAGATGGCGACACCGTCCGGTGCGCTTGGCTTGTGGAACAGCTTGGTGAAATCCAGCCCGCGGGCCTTCCAGTGACTGATCGCGTCATCCTTGTCGAGCATGTCGGACTGGCCGATCATCTCGTCAAAGGTTGCAAACCCCATTTCCGCCATCAGCGCCCGCACTTCCTCCGCGACGAAGAAGAAGTAGTTGATGACGTGCTCAGGCTTGCCTTTAAAGCGCGCGCGCAGGACGGGGTCCTGAGTCGCCACGCCGACCGGGCACGTATTGAGGTGGCACTTGCGCATCATGATGCAGCCGGCCGCGATCAGCGGTGCTGTCGAGAATCCGAACTCGTCCGCACCCAACAGCGCGCCGACCACAACGTCACGCCCCGTACGCAAACCGCCGTCGACTTGCACGGCAATGCGGCCGCGCAGCCGGTTCGCAACCAACGTCTGATGCGTTTCGGCCAGGCCGATCTCCCATGGGCTTCCCGCATGCTTGATGGACGTCAACGGAGACGCGCCCGTGCCGCCTTCGAAGCCCGAGATCGTGACGTGGTCCGCGCGGGCTTTCGCAACGCCGGCGGCAACAGTCCCGACGCCCACCTCGGAGACGAGCTTGACGGACACGTCGCCAGCCGGGTTGACGTTCTTGAGATCAAAGATCAGCTGCGCCAGATCCTCAATCGAATAGATGTCGTGGTGCGGTGGCGGCGAGATCAAGCCGACGCCCGGTGTCGAGTGGCGCACCTTTGCGATCCGCTGATCGACCTTGTGCCCCGGCAGCTGGCCGCCTTCACCCGGCTTGGCGCCCTGGGCCATCTTGATCTGCGCCATGTCGGAATTCACGAGGTATTCCGTCGTCACGCCGAACCGGCCCGAGGCGACCTGTTTGATCGCCGAACGCATGCTGTCGCCGTTCTCAAGCGGTTTGAACCGTTCGGGCTCTTCGCCGCCTTCGCCGGTGTTTGACTTCCCGCCGATCCGGTTCATCGCAATCGCGAGCGTCGTGTGCGCCTCGTGACTGATCGAACCGAAGCTCATGGCGCCGGTTGCAAACCGTTTGACAATCTCAGCCGCCGGCTCGACCGCGTCCAGCGGTATTGCTTGGCGGCCCCCTTCGTCTGCCGACTTGATCCGGAACATGCCGCGCATCGTCATCAGCTGTGCGGACTGTGCGTTGATGTTCTCGGCGAACACGCGGTACTTGTCCGGCAGGTTCCCACGCACGGCGTGCTGGAGGTCGGCGACCGTATTGGGCCGCCAGGAATGCGCCTCACCGCGAATGCGGAATGCGTACTCACCACCAACATCGAGGGCATTCTCAAGGACCGGATCATCAACGAACGCGCGCGCATGGCGTTCAACGGTTTCGCGTGCCACCTCGCTGAGGCCAACGCCCTCGATCTGGCTGTGCGTGCCAGTAAAGTACTTTTCGACGAATCCCGTCGCCAGACCCACCGCATCGAAAATCTGCGCCCCGCAGTAGGACTGGTATGTCGAAATACCCATCTTCGACATGACTTTGAGCAAGCCCTTGTTCACGGCCTTGATGAACCGCGTGTTGGCTTCGCTACGCGTCAGGTCTTTGTCGATATCGCTCCGCATCGCGTCGATCGTGTCGAACGCGAGATACGGGTTGATTGCTTCGGCGCCGTATCCGGCCAGCGTCGCAAATTGATTGACTTCATGCGCTTCGCCGGTCTCAACAACGAGCCCGACAGACGTCCGCAGTCCCTGACGGATCAGGTGATGATGAACAGCGCTGGTGGCGAGCAGCGATGGGATCGGAATGTAGTCGGCGCACGTTTTCCGATCGGACAGAATGATAATGTTGCACGCGCCGGCCCGCACGGCTTCTTCCGCCTCAGCGCAGACAACGTCAAGTGCTGCCTCCATCCCTTCGGCGCCATACTCGGCCGGGTAGGTGATGTCGACCGTCAGCGAATTGAAGTTGTTGTCCGGCACGTCGCCGATCTGACGAATCCGTTCCAGGTCCTCGTTGCTGAGGATCGGTTGGTAGACCTCAAGGCGCTTGGTGTTTGCCGTCCCTTCCAGGTCGAGAATGTTTGGCCGCGGCCCGATGAATGAGACGAGACTCATGACGAGCTCTTCCCGGATCGGATCAATTGGCGGGTTCGTGACCTGCGCGAAGTTCTGCTTGAAGTAGGTGTGCAGCAGTTTCGGCTTTGACGACAGTGCCGACAGCGGTGTGTCGGTGCCCATCGAACCGATCGCTTCCTGGCCGGTGATTGCCATGGGCGCCATCAGGAACTTCAAGCTTTCTTCCGTGTAGCCAAAGGCCTGCTGCAGATCGAGGGTCGCCGCAGCGGACTCCTCAACGTGAACGAATTCGTCCGGCAGCGGAAGATCGCCGACCTGGATTTGCGCACGGCTTAACCATTGCGGATAGGGCAGGCCGGCGGCAAGTTGTTGCTTGAGTTCGTCGTCGCTGATGATCCGTCCAGCCTCAAGATCAATCAACAGCATCTTGCCGGGCTGGAGACGCCACTTCTCGATGATGGAGTCTTCGGGGACCGGAAGCGTACCGGCCTCGGATGCCATGACGACGCGATCATCATTGGTCACCAGGTACCGTGCGGGGCGCAGCCCGTTCCGATCAAGCGTTGCGCCGATTTGGCGACCGTCGGTAAACGCCATTGCGGCCGGACCGTCCCACGGTTCCATGAGTGCGGCGTGATACTCATAGAAAGCCCGTCGATCTTCGCCCATCAAGGGATTGCCGGCCCAGGCTTCCGGGATCAGCATCATGGCGGCGTGCGCCAGGCTGTATCCACCCATGGTCAGAAACTCGAGCGCGTTATCGAAACACGCCGTGTCCGACTGTCCTTCGTAGGATATCGGCCAGAGTTTCTTGATGTCTTCACCAAACAATGGAGAAGAGACCGAGGCTTGGCGCGCAGCCATCCAGTTGACGTTACCGCGCAGTGTATTGATTTCACCATTGTGCGCGACCATCCGGTAAGGATGCGCAAGCTTCCAAGACGGGAAGGTGTTGGTCGAGAACCTTTGGTGGACCAGCGCCATTGCGCTCTCCACCCGGCTGTCCGACAGATCCTGGTAGTAGTCCCGCACCTGATAGGACAGGAACATGCCTTTGTAGACGACCGTCCGCGTCGACAGGCTGACCACGTAGTGGCCGATGTCTCGCCCTTTGTAAGCATTGTAGATCGCGTTCGAGATCACTTTGCGCGCAATGTACAGACGGCGGGAAAACGCATTTTCATCAAGATGATGCGGGCGCTTGATGAAGATCTGCCATTGCGATGGTTCGGTTTCTGCAACCGCTTCTGACAATTTGGAATTGTCGACCGGGACCTCGCGCCAGCCCAAAACCTCGAACCCTTCCTCCCGCATGATGCGGTTCCAGACGTTCGTGCAATGCTGACGCAAGCGTGCGTCTTGCGGCATGAAGATTTGCGCGATCGCATAAGCAAACGGGGCTGGCAGGTCGAAGCCAAGTCGACTGCATTCGTCCACCAGGAACGTATGGGGGATCTGAAGGAGAATGCCCGCACCATCCCCGGTGAGCGGATCCGCTCCAACAGCGCCGCGGTGTTCGAGGTTCTCAAGGATAAACAAGGCATCCTTAATGATGTTGTATGACTTCACACCCTTGAGATTCGCGATAAACCCAACGCCACAGGCGTCATGTTCGTTTTTCGGGTCGAACAGGCCTTCAGGGGCGCGGTTTGGGGCGATTCCGAGGGGGAGTCGGCGCGTCGTCATCTCAGAAACCTCTCGCGGCAATCGTGGCCGTATCAATGAACGTCAGGGGGAGCATACCGCGGGCCCGGCAACCGGTGCACCGCAAAGAGTGAGGTCGAACGTCCTCAACCTATCAGGCGCAAACGTACATCCGTTTTCGGATGAACCAATCTGCAAGCCCACAACGCGCGACATCGATTGGCACGCGGCCCATTGTCCGGTGCCGCCCGCAAACGGGTCGCCGTGGAGCCGAGTTCATCATGTGTGCGAGCGCAAAGCGCATCACGATCGTCCAATCTCGACACGACAATAGTTGATATGCACAAAGGTCAGAGCGGCTGACCTATTTTCGATAAATCAGATTTTGCAGATTGAGACAAGCAAGCACTGACTTGTCAAATTGCAGCAAGCGCGAATGTTCGCGAATTCGCGTCGCAGATTCGCATTGCGGCTTCAGAGTTGGGGAGTTCGTGGTTTCACGGGTTGAAGCCGGGCCGAGCCCCTCATAGCGTCTGCAACTCTCGGGACGGCGTCGTGGGACTCGGGTCGTTCACGATAAGGCTTTACGGTTGGGGGACGCGATGACAGCGATGAACAATGCGACGCAACAACAATTGCGCCAGTTTGTGGAACAAATTGAGCGGCTGGAGGAGGATAAAAAGCAGATTGCTGATGATATTCGCGACAAGATGGCCGAGGCCAAAGCGGTTGGCTTCGACGTGAAAGCGCTGCGCCAGATCCTCAAGTTGCGAAAAAAAGGGCGTGACGAGCGCCAGGAAGAGCAGGCTATACTCGATGTCTATTTGCACGCGCTCGGTATGTTGGATGATGCCGCCCCAGAACAGATGATGGCAGCAGAGTAGCGCTGCGTGCACTCGTCATTGATGCGGCAGCGCGCTATGCTGAGGCGTTCAAGCGTACTGTACATCCCGCGGCCGATAAGCGGGCTGCAGGCGCGTCAGGAGGAAACCTATGCCCCATGTCGCCGCATCGGACGCACTTTCGCATATTCGGGTGTTAGACCTCACGCGGGTTCGCTCCGGGCCAACCGCAGTGCGTCAACTCGCGGACTGGGGGGCGGACGTTATAAAAATTGAGCAGCCGGAGGCGCTGGAGCCTGAAGGCGCGCTGGGCGCCGGTCGTGCAACGCCGGACTTTCAGAACCTGCAGCGCAACAAGCGGTCGCTGACGATCAATCTCAAGGAAGATGACGGGCGCGAAATCTTGCTGCGGCTCGCGGAAACGGCAGATGTGGTGGTCGAGAACTTCCGCCCCGATGTGAAGACCCGCCTGGGCATAGACTATGATGCGCTCAAGGCGCGGAACCCGAAGATCATTCTTGCGAGTATCTCCGGCTTTGGACAGGACGGGCCCTATGCCAAGCGGCCGGGGTTCGACCAGATCGCACAGGGCATGGGTGGCCTGATGTCGGTAACAGGTGAGCCCGGCCGCGGCCCGATGCGGGTGGGCATACCTGTTGCGGACTTGTCGGCGGGCTTGTTTTGCGCGCTCGGAATTCTTACGGCGTTGATCGAGCGAGAGAAATCCGGTGAGGGCCAGTGGCTGCACACATCGCTGCTGCAGTCGCAGATCTTCATGCTCGACTTCCAGGCCGCACGTTGGCTCATGGATGAAGATGTTCCGCAGCAAGTCGGCAATGAACATCCGACCAGCGTCCCAACCAACAAGATCAACACCAAAGATGGCGCAATGAACCTTGCCGTCGCGGGCGACGTGATTTTCGGCCGGTTCTGCAAGGCGATCGGTAAGGATGAGTGGATCGATGATGCACGATTCAGCACGGACGACGCCCGGCGAACCAACCGCAAGGCCATGTACGAGTTGATCGAAGAGGTTATGCAAACCCGAACGACGGCAGAGTGGGACGAGATGCTCACGGCCGCGGGCGTGCCGTGCGGGCCGATCAACGCCATCAACGAGGTTTTTGCGGATCCGCAAGTCCGCCATCTGGGTGTCGGCGCCGAGATTGCAACCGAGCCATACGGTGAGACGAAGGCTGTCGCGCAGCCGGTTACGTTAACGCGAACGCCAAGCCGAATGGCTCGCGGCGCGCCCGCACGCGGCGG
>JBCCOV010000200.1:0-9113 GCA_039039985.1 Pseudomonadota bacterium
GCAGGCCGGAACAGCCCGTGAGCGAGAGGCTTTGATTGCGCTGTTCGCACGCGGGTCTGTGTTTGCGTTACCGCTCGCGACAATCGCTCGCTACTTGAGCGCGTGTGAGTTGGCGCTGTTCGCACGCTTGCAGGCTCGCGGCTCGAGCGCTGGCTATCCTGCGAGCCCTGTTCCAGGCCGCGACCGCGGCCCGGCGCGTTGCGCCGCCCCCGCGGAGGGCCCGAGCAAAGCGAGGAACAGCCCGTGAGCGAAAACAACACGCGCGGGCTATCCTGCGAGGACGATCCCTGCCTGGAACAGCGGTGAGCGATCAACAACAAGCGCGGGTTAGCCGTCTGGCACCTCCAGGCCGCGAATGCGGCCCGGCGCGTTGCGCCGCTCACGCGAAGGGCCTGGCCGAAGGCCAGAACAGCCCGTGAGCGATAAAACAACAAACGCTGGCTGTCCTGTAAGGACGATCACAGGCCGCGACCGCGGCCCGGCGCGTTGCGCCGCCCCCACCCCAACGCGGGTGTTCCCGCGTTGGGCGTTTCAAATGTCGAGATGGCGTATTCGCCATCTCGATGGAGGGCCCGAGCAAAGCGAGGAACAGCCCGTGAGCGAAAACAAGCTAGAACGCATACTCGGCATAGATTCGTTTGATGTCGCCTTCCCATGTCCGTTCGAGACGAAGCAGAAGTTCATCAGCCGGGCTTTGACCGGTCGCCGACGCCTCTTCGATGAAATCGAGAAACATGGTTTCATCTTCGCCGCGGCTATTCACACGCGCGCGCCGCTTAAGCCCGGCTGCGGAGATACGGGCCGCTTCCCGGGCAACATCCTGAACCGTGCCATTGCGAAACGGCGTCGCCAGGCCGCCTTTGGGAACTGTGTCCCGCAACGTTTGCCGCTCGTCCGCAGTCCAGTCCGCGATCAACTCAAGCGCTTCGGCTTTGGCGTCCGCGTCGTAGAGCAGTCCGACCCAGAAAGCCGGCAGCGCACAAATCCGTCGCCAGGGGCCACCGTCCGCGCCGCGCATTTCGATGAAGCGCTTGAGACGGGCTTCCGGGAAAATGGTCGTGAGATGATCGGACCAGTCATCGAGTGTCGGACGTTCTCCGGGACGCGCCTCCAGCCGGCCGTCCAGGAAATCTCGAAACGACAAACCGGCTGCGTCGATATACTGCCCATCGCGGTAGACGAAATACATCGGGACATCGAGGGCATAATCGACATACCGCTCATAGCCCATGCCGTCTTCAAACACGAACGGCAGCATACCGGTGCGTCCGGCGTCCGTATCACGCCAGACCTCGCTGCGCAGCGACTTGAACCCGCTCGCGCGCCCCTCCAGAAACGGTGAACTTGAAAACAGAGCCGTGGCGATTGGCTGCAAAGCAAGTGCAATGCGCATCTTCGCCACCATGTCGGCTTCCGAACCGAAATCCAGGTTCACCTGAATGGTCGCGGTCCGGTACATCATGTCGAGACCATTCGCCCCGACTTGCGGCATGTAACGGGTCATAACCGCATAGCGCGGTTTCGGCATGGTCGGGATAATCTCCCGCGCCCACGTCGGCGTAAAACCAATGCCGAGGAAGCCGACACCAAGACGCTCGCCGACATGCAAACACTGGCGCAAATGCTCGCCGGCCTCGGCGCACGTTTCATGCAGGTTTTCGAGTGGTGCGCCGGACAGTTCGAACTGACCACCTGGCTCGAGCGATATCGTCTCGTCGCCTTCTCCGCGTGGCCGTTTGAGTGCGATCGTATTGCCGCCTTCCGCGATCGGCACCCAGCCGAACTCGGAAATCAGCGCAGCCATGAGCGCCGCAATGCCCCGTTCGCCATCGTAGGGGACTGGGCCGAGCGTTTCCGTGTCGAACACGAACTTTTCGTGCTCGGTTCCGATCCGCCAGTCGGCCTCCAGTTTTTCGCCCTCAGCAAACCATGCAACCAATTCATCGCGCGTTTCGATTGCTGGGCTCGCTTGCCCCGGCTGACGTGTCGACATGGGTGTTCCGTGGATGTGAATAGCCCAGCGGATGCACCGCCAAGACTGCGAGTTATGAACGCCAAGACTACGCGAGACAAGTCACGGGGTTGTGGTCCGTGGTCCGCCGGATACGAGTGCCCTCACCGCCAATCTCCGACCGTTACGTTGACCAGAGCAAGGGCCGCAATGCCGGCCGTATCAGCGCGCATGATGCGAGGCCCCAGTGACAAACGAACGACGGACGCCATGCCCAGAAGCCGCGATCGCTCCCGCGGAGAGAATCCGCCTTCCGGCCCGATCAAGACCGCGACCGGCCCGGGAGGCACTGCGCCTAAGGCCGCGATCGGGTTGGTGATTTCAGCGCCCTCATCACAGAAAACGAGCGGACGTTGCGGCTCCCACTGATCCAAAACGTGATCCAGACGCATGACGGAATGAATGTCCGGCACCCTTAAGATCCCGCACTGCTCGGCAGCCTCGATCACATTGGCACGCAGGCGTTGCGGATTGACACGATCAACCTGGGAATGATCGGTGGTGACGGGTTGCAGCTGCGCCGCGCCGAGTTCGGTCGCCTTCTGGACGATTGTCTCAAGCCGCGTACGCTTCAGCAAAGCAAAGACGTAAAGCATATCCGGCCCCGCCTCCTGAGCGCGACATATGGTCCGGACAATCAGACGGCATTTTCGCTTCGCCGCTTCGGCCACCTCCGCGGCCCATTCTCCGTCGCGTCCATTAAACACCAGAACGCGCTCACCGACCTTCAAGCGCAAGACGTTCACAAGGTAGTTCGCCTGTGTCGCATCGCAGTCGATTGCAGCGGCTTCGTGCAAGTCCGTTTCGACGAACAGCCGCTGCGATGTCAGATCTCGGATTGCCATGTCACGTGTCACTCGTGCTAGCTCGATGTCGCATGTCACAAGAACCGCACCACCCTCCAAATCGCGAGAAATAGAACGCCTTACGGGTGGCCGCGCGGGAACGTGAGCAGCTTGCGGTGAAACCGGAAACACACGAAGACTTGGCAGCCCACTTCGGTGTGCTATCCAGAATGCACCATGAAGGACTTTATGACCCAGTGAGGTCGGTATGACGACGACGAACCCGGGCCCAATCGCCGATGCAGCATCGGACAACTGGGTTGATGCCTGGGCCCCCACCTTTGCAAAACCCTACCTCCAGCTGGCGCGGTTGGATCGGCCGATCGGCACGTGGTTGTTGCTGTTTCCCTGTTGGTGGGGCCAGGCCTATGCTCACCTGGCACAAGGCGAGACCTGGATAAACATCTGGTATTTCGTGCTTTTCGCGATCGGCGCGCTGGTTATGCGTGGTGCGGGTTGCACATGGAACGATATCGTCGACCGAGACTACGACGGCCGGGTTGCGCGAACGGCGGCACGCCCGATTCCTTCGGGCCAGATCTCAGTCACACAGGCACTCGTGTTTGCCATCGCCCTGTCACTGATTGGTTTCCTTGTCCTGATCCAGTTCAATCTCGTGACGATCTTCGTTGGGATCGCGTCGTTAGCATTGGTTGCAGCATATCCCTATGCAAAGCGCTTCACGTACTGGCCTCAGGTTGTGCTCGGCCTGACATTCAACTGGGGCGTGCTGGTTGGGTGGACGGCGATTACCGGCGAAATCGCATGGACTCCGCTGATCCTGTATGTCGGAGCGGTTTTCTGGACCATCGCGTACGACACGATTTATGCACACCAGGATTCGGAAGATGACGCGCTGCTCGGCCTGAAGTCGACGGCTTTGAACTTTGGCGACAAGACGCGCATGTGCATTGGCGCGTTTTTCGCTGCTGCAGCAATCTGCTGGCTCATCGCCGGATTTGCCGCAGGGGCGCAGGGGCCATACTTCCTGATGGTTCTGGCCGCCGGCGCGCACTTCGCCTGGCAGACGGTAACATTGGACCCGCACAACACCGAAAACTGCCTAGTGCGTTTCCGGGCGAACAGGTGGGTCGGATGGATCATCCTGATCGGACTATGCCTGGAGATCCTGCTCCTACAGTTTTAGTTTGTCCCATGGGTTTGAAGGTGTCCCACTTGTCACGGCGCGCCGGCTGGTGCACCAGATGACGTCTCTGGTTTGGACAGATCGGAACCGGTCCCATGAGCGAAGTGACGCCGACGAAACAACTGCTCCACCTCGTATTCGGAGGGGAATTGACCGACCTTGAGGGCTTGGAGTTCAAGGATCTGAACAAGCTCGACATCGTCGGAATCTACCCGAACTACGCAACGGCATATTCCGCGTGGAAAGACGCAGCTCAGCGCACGGTCGACAGCGCGCAAACGCGCTACTTCATTGTGCACATGCACAAACTGCTGGAGCCGGACGAATAGGCAACCCACATCTCGTTTCCAGCGCCGGTGGACATCTCAGGCATGTCTGCTGCTTATGGCGAAACGATCTCAGCAACAACCGCCACTACTCGCGCCGCAAAACGCCATCGACCAACTTGTCCGCAAGCGAGTGAGACCGGAACTCCGCCATCACGGCCTTGTGGTCATACACGGTCGACACCCACTCCAGAAAATCAATCGGCTGAGACTGGTTGTAGGCCATATAGGTCTCGAAAAAGTAATCGAGCACGCCCGTCTGCGCCTGGCGGATATGGCCGTATCGGAGTGACAGCTGACGTTTGGCCGTCTCCAACGGCACGCCGCAATGAACAAACTGATACAGCACACTCATGAGCCCAACGCGGTCCGCGCCGGACTTGCAGTGCATCAACATCGGATATTCGATTCGACGAAACAGTTCGCACGCGCCCAAGACCTCGTCGGGTGTTGGCGCGGCGCGCGACCGCACGCGAAATGTTTCAAATACGATCCCAGCCTCGTCGCAGGCCTGTTTCTCGAGCCAATAACTGCCGCAGTCCCGCTCGCCACGGAGATTAACCATCGTGCGAAGTCCACGGCGGGCCAGGCGGCGAATCTGCCCGGGAGTCGGCTGTGCAGCGCGAATCGCCCCGCCATCAAGCTTGTGCTTGTTCAGATATATCGTACGAAAGATCCCATGATCGACGAACAGCATGTCCGCATGGAGCATGGCCGGCCCCAACCAAGACCTCAGCCATGGTGGTGAGCGGTCCATCATTGTCCTACGAACCGTGCGATTCATGTCGGCAATGGCCCGCCGGGCTCGTTTTGTGCCAGGAATCATGCGTACGTCTGAAGACCTATGTTGTCGGGAATCTCGCGTTAGAATCTCTTAATATCCCCATCGCAGGATTGCGATATCCAAGACGCTACCACTACCACATCGGCGGGGAATTGCCGTTGCCGAGTAACCGCTATACGAAAGACGTTCAAGTGGCAGACTATAAACTGTCTGGATATCTCCCGGTCAGAATCGAAGCTTAGACGGTCATGCCGAAGCGTCCTTGGAAGACAAATGGCCTAAGACGCAGCGCAGGTCGTTGGCTCGCGCGCTACCTCAGGTTCGTCCACAGCACGTCACGCGTCCAGTTCGAGCCGGACGACGGCGTCGACGTCATGATCGCCGGAACGCCCCAGATTATCGCGATGTGGCACGGCCAGTTCATGCTGATCCCGACGGTCAACCCGTCCGACCGCGTCCGAACCCAGGCCATGGTTGCACGCCATGGAGACGGCGACCTGATCGGAGAAGTTCTCAACGGTTTCAACATTTCGATGATCCGCGGGGCCGGTGCGGGCGACAGAAAAAGAGACCGTGGTGGTGCAACCGCATTACGTGCGGCGATTCGCGCTCTCGATGCTGGTGATAACGTGGCGATGACGGCGGATGTTCCGCCGGGACCGGCACGCGTCGCCGGCCCGGGCATTGTCACATTAGCCCGCCTGTCCGGCAAACCGATTCGCCCCGTTGCAGTGGCATCGAGCAACTATCGCGCGTTCGACACATGGAGCCGGATGACGCTCAATCTTCCGTTCTCGCGCATTGCCTGCGTGGTCGGCGAGCCGATCTCCGTCGCCGCAGATGCCGACGACATGGCCATGGCAGAGGCCTTGTGTCAGGTCCAGGCAGAGCTCGATCGGGTAACAGAGCGGGCCTATGCGGTCGCACGGGCGGATCCAACGCGCGCGACACCGCCGCACGCGCTGCCCCATGATGCGCCGCCGGTACCGATGGGCACCCGCCTGCGCGCCTACCGCGCCCTGAGCCGAGGGGCGGCGCCGTTTGTGCCGGCAATTCTTCGCCGCCGTCAGAAGACCGGGAAGGAAGATCCCGCCCGCCTGGATGAGCGCCTTGGCATTGCGAATCGTCCGCGACCGGCCGGGCCCATGTTGTGGGTGCATGCCGCAAGTGTCGGGGAGACGAATGCCGTGCTGCCCATGATGCGCGAAATCGCAGACCGACGGCCCGACGTGAACCTCTTGCTCACCACCGGCACCCGGACATCGGCGGAACTGGCCGAGCGGCGCATTTCCGATCTGGCCGTGCATCAATTCGTACCCGTCGATATGCCCGAAGCGGTGTCCCGTTTTCTGAACCATTGGCGCCCCGACCTCTGCGTACTGACAGAATCAGAGATTTGGCCGAACCTCATTATCGAAACCGATCGGCGCGACATTCCAATCGTGATCATCAACGCCCGCATGTCGGCGCGGTCTTACAAGCGGTGGCGACGGTCGAAGGGGTTTGCCGGCCCACTCTTCAGCCGTGTGCGCTTGGTGCTGGCGCAGAACGAGAAGATAGCCCGTCAGTTCGCAAATGTCGGCGCACGCAATGTCGAGGCCGTGGGCAACCTGAAGATCGATGCGCCGCCTCTGCCCGTCGATAACGGCGAACGGGCACGCCTGGCGACAGCGATTGGAGACCGGCCAAGGTTGCTAGCCGCAAGCACACATCCCGGCGAAGACGAAACCGTGCTGGACGCGCGCGCTCAAATCGCCGCCGAGATTCCCGGCCTGTTGACGATCATTGCGCCACGTCATCCCGAACGCGGGCCGGAGATCAAACAACTTGCATCCGAGCTGGGCTTGCGCTGCGCCCTACGATCAGCCGGTGAGCCACTCGAGCCGTCGACTGACGTTTACGTGGCCGACACAATTGGTGAGTTGGGCATATTCTACAGCCTCTGCCCGGTGGCATTTATCGGCGGCTCTCTGGCTGAGCGCGGCGGACAAAATCCCATCGAGCCGACGCGATTTGGATGCGCCATTATTACAGGTCCGCACTGGTATAACTTCCAAGACAGTTTCGGCATGTTGTTGAAGTCCGGTGGTGCGCTTCAGGTTCAGTCCGCAGCGGAGTTGGCCGATGCCGCTCTTGGCCTGCTGCGCAGCGACGTTGATTTACGGCGCCAGCAGCAGAATGCCGACGAAAGCCTGAAGCATCTGAGCGGCGCGCAAGACCGCACCGTCAGCGCGCTTTTGGGCTTCTTGAACGATAGCGAAGACATTAAGCGTGCCTCTTAAGGAACCCAATTGGTGGTATGCGTCGCCGCCGCGATGGGAGGCGCGGGCTCTGGCGCCGTTTGCGCTGGCGTTTGGCTACGCCGCGCAATACCGCCACCGTCTGGCATCGCCCTACCGCGCGCGGCTTCCCGTGATCTGTGTCGGCAATCTGACGGCCGGCGGTACGGGAAAGACGCCGCTTAGTCTTCTCATTGCAGAGGACGTTCGGCGAATCGGTCGGCAGCCGGTTTTTCTCACGCGCGGATATGGGGGACGCGCAACAGGTCCCCACTGGGTCGATACCGCAACCGATCGCGCGCACGACGTCGGGGACGAGGCCCTGCTTTTAGCTGATGCGGCGCCGACTGTTGTTGCGCGCAGACGGGATAAGGGCGCTGCGGAAATCGAGGCCAATCCGTCCCGCGGCGACGTCATCATCATGGACGATGGTCTCCAGAATCCGCAGCTTGAAAAGGATCTTCGGATTGCCGTTGTCAACGGCGCCCGCGGAATTGGAAATGGACGGGTGATACCGGCCGGCCCACTCCGCGCGCCGCTGGAATTCCAGCTTGAGCGCGTTGATTGCGTGGTCGTCAACAGCGTCGTGAGCAGCGTCATGAACAGGAGCGGCGATGCCGGCAGTAGACATCCTGACCTCAGCGGCGCGCTCGCCGCCCAATCCAGCGATTGTCCGATCCTCCAGGCACAGACCCGGCCGACAGGCGATACCACGTGGCTGCAGGGTACGCGCATTGTCGCTTTTGCGGGGATCGCCCACCCGGACCGTTTTCTGGCGCTGATTCGGAATTTGGGCGGCCAAGTCGTCGCAACACAGATCTTCAACGATCATCAACCGATCAGTGAAGCGCCCGCACAGAAACTTATTACGCTGGCCGAGGCATCCGACGCCTGCCTCTTAACGACAACAAAGGACTTCGCGCGATTGAAAGGTTCCGGCGGCGCGGCAGCACTCCTGGCAGAGCGCACACGCTGTCTCCCCGTTACACTCCAGTTCGATGACGCCGACCTCGCAACATTGCGCATGTTGATTGCGCGTGCGTGTGAGCGCTGCACTAGCGCGACTTGAGCCGCAACTCCGTATACCGCTGGAGTGAGACCTCCGCCGAGACATAGGCTTCCTGGTGCTCGACATTCCAGTACTTCAATTCCGTCAGCGGAATGCGCCGCCCGGTCATGGCGCAGGTGACGAAGTCACCCGGAGAAACCACGGTGTATTCGCCTGCCTTGTAACGCACCCGCGCTTCACCCTTAAGACCGAACAATCGCTCAAACCCCGTCATGCTGTGCCACGTCCCATCTATGCCACGTCCTATCTATGCCACGTCTCATGCACGTTTCGTGCTGCGACACCACTCCTGCAGCGCCGGCTAACTCAGAACGTCGTGTTGTCCGTCGCATCCGTCAAGGCGTCTCGGTCGACAAAGCAGCGTCTAGTCGAACAGCGATCCTTGCTTTGCGCCGCCCCGGTTCCGTGGCCGGCGTGTGCCGGGATCTCGTGGTACGTCCGGTGCAGTGGATTCACCACTCGCACCGCCAACCGGGTCCACCAGGGCACTGGTGCCACCATCTGCGAATTCGAGCCCGATCCGGTCACCGCTGCGGAGTGTCGCGACAGACCGAACGGGCTTGCCGCTGCCGTCCGTCACCAAGGCGAACCCGCGATTGAGAACATTCCGATGGCTCAGGGTCTCAAGCAGTTTCCCGGTCCCAATCAGCGA
>JBCCOV010000201.1:0-9060 GCA_039039985.1 Pseudomonadota bacterium
CATCGTTGTCGTGGCATGCGACCAATCACTAAGGCGACGCTCGGCGAACCTGTGCGTCGTTGCTTTGTGCGATCGCGGCTCGGATTTTGGACGTGACTGAGGGGACTGTTTTGCGCGTCGGTGCGTCATACGATGACTGCGGCCGGGCGAAAGGAATACGAGCAACCACGATGTGTTATTGTGGACCAACGATAAGGATCGAGATTGCCGGCGCGGGCCTTGTGAGTGAATTCCGGATCTACCTCTTGAGTGGAACAACCACGTTCGCTCGCCTTTTGCCCCGCCGGCAAGCCATTTTGAGGTCGGCAAGATGAACGCAGCGCGGGACGTCGAACGCGAAGATCTGCTGAACTTCATGTCGAGTTGTTTTGTGGCGACCGGCCAGGATGAGTTTTATTCAGAGGCTGAGGCGCAAACTGTCAGTCTTGATTTTTTGCATCATTATACTGTGGCGAACTATCGCCCGTTCTATACGCGCATGCTGGCAACGAGCATCAATGACTTCAATAAGGGTTTGATTATTGCGAACCTGCTCGCGCGCCCGCAGTTCATGGCAAGCGACAAGGCGATTGAAGGTCGGTTGATTGCGCACGCTCTTGATGCGATGCCGCCGCCGCAGGCGTATCGTGCACTCTATCGTCTTATTCAGCGCCGCGTGAATAATCGACGGACGCGGGCGATTATGCGTGATTATCTCACAAGCCGTCCGGATCCTCAGTTTCATACGCTGAAGTATCGGCGGTTCGTCCGTGCGATTGCAGAGCACGCACACTTGAAGCTCGATGCTGAGAGCCAGCAGATTCTGTTCCGCGGCCACCGTCGCTGGAACCGGTTCGATACGCCGATTTTCGAGTCGTATCGCCGGGCGCATTATGAGGCACGCGCAATTCTTGACCTGCCGCTGAGTGTTGCGGAGGGGCTTGCCGAACGGCTCGGGTACTCACGCGAACGGCTCCTCACTCAGTTCAAGGACACGATGACGGTTCGTGAGAAGCAGCGACTGCAGCGCAGTGCACAGCGCTCCGGTCTCGACTTCTCGGATGCGATGATGGCGATGTCCTTGACGCGTCTCGCAAGTTACGTGGCCGGTCTATTGGATGCCGAACGCGACGGTGCCCGCGAGAAGATTCCACTTGCCTTTCAGTCTGCGGCGAAACGCGCTGCCAGGCGGATGGCGCAGCGCTACGGGCGGGTCGCGCTTGTCCTTGATCGCAGCCGTTCGGCACGCAGTTCTGTCGCGAAGGCCAACCGCCCGCTTGCCATTGCGGTCGGGACGGTGGCGCTCATGCATGAGATTGCAGACGACGTCGCGATTCACTGGACCCCCGCCTACATCGGCGCGCCTTGGGACATCGCGGCCGCCGGGCCAACGGATCTCGCGACGCCACTTCTAAATGCATTGGCGACGGAACCCGACCACGTTGTGATCGTGTCGGATGGTTTCGAGAATGCGCCGTCGGGTGGCGTTGCGGAAGTGGTGCGCATTTGGCGTCAAAAGCTGTTTGGCCACCGCAAAACGACGCTGACGCACATCAATCCGGTGTTCAACCCGCAGACTTACGCGGTGCGATCGCTTTCGCCACATATCCCGGCGTTCGGTGTGCGCAATGTCGATGATGTTCCGCTCGCGATGTTGATGGCGCGGTTCCAGGCCGGTGCCTTTGATTTGCGACAGTTGCTGCAGTTCCTGGATGTCCAGGCCCGGACGGCGCTATCGGATTAGAGTGACGTGAGAGGAGGGCGCGATCGTGCCCGGACAAACCGACCTTGATCTTAAGACGTATCTTGCGTTGCAAGGGCTGACGCCTCGGCCGTCGCAGGTCTGGGGCTCTGTTCGCCTTGTGCCACTGGTTCGCGAGAGAGTTGTCGGTGACCTCCGTCTGGGGCTACGCCGTTATGATGCGGACTTCGCCGCCGTGGCAGTCAAAGGGTCCTTGAACAAGCCGAAGCTCAGCTATTTCTCGTTCATCCCCCATGGTCTTTACGTCACGTGGGACGACGAACCGCTCGAAGAGGTCTCGGTCTACTCGCATTTTCGCGACATGCGGTCTCAAAAGGATGGCCGGGTGAGCGATAATGGCTGGATGAAGTTCCAGACCCACCATCGCATGGTGAAGCAAGTCGCCAGCAAGACGATCCGGATGTTTCCTCAGCATCTCGCGACCGAGGGATTGCTGGCGATGCATTTCGGCGGCCCCGACGTCGCATATGACTACTATTCGCGCCGATTGCTGCGCTCGGGCATGTCGCCACGGATCGAATATGCCCTGCCAGGCGAGGAGATTCCGGATCTGGCCGATGCTTTGCGCGTGTTCGAGCGTTACTCCAACCAATGTGGCGTGCTTGTCTATGTTGCGGATGCCCTGGCCAGCGCATTCGTGGTGCCGCATCCGCAGGATTACGGCGTGCTTCACAAGCTGCTGCTGGAGAACCTCTATGCGCGGCTCTTCTACTACTACGGTCAATTGTATGACGGGGTCGATCAATTCGGCTTTCATGTTGCGGACGCCGACATTGCATCACTCGATGACCTGCGGGGCGCATTTGCGCGCGCGACGGCCGAGCACGCTGAATTCGAAGCGAACATGACCCACGACCTGTTGGGTAGGTCCGTGTCTCGGCGGCAGATGTATGAGATGGGGCCGTTCGAACTCTCGTGGTTCCTGACGGATCTGAGAGAGCCAGGACCGCAGCATGTCGGAGAAGCGATCGTGCGCGATAACGGAACGCTCGAGTACCTCAAGACATTCCGGCTCGACGACGATGTCGCGCGACGTGCGTACTGGCTGGATCACATCGCCCGCCATGAGTGGGATGTGGTCGCGGCAGCTGGTGCCAAGAACATAACGCCGGAGCGTCTCCGAGATAACCTGGTGGACTCCGGTTTTGAGTTCATGTTCCGCGAAGGCCGCGCAACGCGATTTGACAAATCACGACGGTGATGCGGTTGGCCCGTGTCGTCATTCAGCTCGGTGTGTCGTGTCAGTGATTTCGAAGCTGGCGCGGCACTGTCGCCCGGACAACCTGACAGCAAGAGTGTTGCCTTGAGCGGTCGCAGACCTTGCGTTTGCCCGCCATTGAGGCAGTGTCTCTATTGTATTGGTGCGTTTGTATGTCTGGGGAGGTCGTTTTGCCGGAACTCACAGCTAGGCTTCACAAGCTCTACTCGGCAGCGGTTCATGACGTTATGCGCGGACGCGGGTTTGAGAACTTCGTACTGCCGCGCGATATCCGACCGTTGGAAGAGGGGAAGAAACTCGCGGGACCCGTCTTCACGGTAGAGGGCAAGAGCGGCAAGGGCTTCGACGAACACGAGACCCTGCTGGAATGGACTGGCGTTCTGTCCAAGTCTCCACCGGACCATGTTGTCATTTGCCAGCCGAATAATGATCACGTCGCCCTGATGGGGGAGTTGTCAGCGGAAGCGCTGAAGCTGAAAGGTGTACTTGGCTATATAGCTGACGGTGGTATGCGCGACTGCCAGTTCATTTTGGATATGGACTTTCCGGTCTGGGGACGCTTTCGGACGCCGGAAGATATCGTCGCACGTTGGCTCCCGACCGCCTTCAACGAGACCATCAAGATTGGCAATGTCGCAATCTCAGGCGGTGACTGGGTTCTCGCCGATCGCGACGGGATCGTGATTCTGCCGCAAGGTCATGCCGAGGAGATTGTGCAGGAAACGGAGCGGGTCGTCGGTTTGGAGAATACCGTCCGTACGGCCATCCTGGCCGGCATGGACCCACAAGAGGCTTACCTGAAACATCGGAAGTTTTAGCTACGGACCAAGCTCGCAGCCTCAAATGTGAGCCGGTCCGTCTCGGCGCGCAGTCGCCCAGGTCGTCGATTGTGATGCCACGCACGTACGTTTTCGCGAGGCAGCAAATGCAATCGAACAAGGGGGCAGATGGACATGAAACGCGCACCGGCCTGGGTCAACCGCGGTGCGTTGGCCGCTGAAGAGGGTCGGCGGTTTGGTTTGCGCTATTGAGGTTGAGGCACATTTGCGACGTGCGATTGGGGCGTGTCGAATGTGCATTCGATATGGAAGGACTTGGCAGTGACGATCCATGCGCCGTCAACCACGTGGTACGACAGATAGTCGATGTACTGCAGGGTATCGATCCGAACGCGAACCTTCACGAGTGCTTGCGTTGGCGAGGCAAAGTCTACGAGCAGAATTTCCTGATGTCGCACGGCGTCCTTGGATTGCGGCGACGGATTCGCCGCTAAGGCCGACTTGAACTCGTTGGCGGTGATGCATTTGAGACCACCGTCTCGTAGCCCATGAAGTTGCGCACTGGCGGCAAAAACGCGCTCGAAACGAGACGTGTCAAAGTCGTACATCAGATCAAAGTAAGCAGCGACGGCTTGCAGAAGATCATTCGAGCTGGGCGTATCGACCATGTGTCCGTACTCCGTTTCCAAGGACAGGCGTTGCAATCATCGCATGCGATGACGCGACATGTCCTTGCGAAGTGTGCTGTTTGATGAGAGCTATTCGCAACAATGTTGTACACTGGTGCCGTGAATGAGCGATCCATGCCAAATTGCGATTTAGATGCCATCGACCGGCAAATCGTTTTGGAACTTCAAGCGGACGGTCGGTTGACCAACGTTGAACTCGCCGATCGCGTCGGGCTTTCGCCGTCTCCGTGTCTTCGCCGAGTGAAGCGCTTGGAGCAGGCCGGCTACATTGAAGGCTATCGCGCAGCGTTGCGGCGTGACCGGGTTGGCTTGGGCTTTTCCGTGTTCATTGGCGTAAAGATCGACGGCCATGCCAACGACAAGGCCGTGGCATTTCAGGACGCGGTCATTGCGATGCCGGAAGTCGTCTCGTGTCATTTGGTTTCCGGTGAAGCTGACTACTTCCTTGAAGTCGTTGTGCCAGATCTTGAGCACTACCAGAGGTTCCTTGTCGACAAGCTGTTGGAACTGCCGATCGTTCGCGAAGTGCGGAGCAATATTGCAATTCAAACGCTTAAAGCTGGCGCGCCGCTTCCTCTGGATCATCTGACAGCGCTCAGCCGTGAAACATGATCGTCCAAGCTGCGCACGTTGCCCATTCGGAACCAGATCGGCGGCAAAGGACCGGCAAACAGCCCGGTCTCGCGCTAACTTCTGTGCAGCGCACCTAAGCTTGTGAGGAACTGGCAACCAACACGGACGCGTTTTGCGGCGTCCGTTCGATTGCGGATGTCGATGTTCAACGCAAACGCAAAAATCTGCTTCGGCGCCCGTTCGACCCAACCGACCCACCAGCCGATGTCCGGGTCCGGCGCGATAGTCCAACCTGTCTTGGCGAATACCTGGACAGACTTATCGCCGTGCGCGCATGCGTCGACGCGAAGAATGCGGCGGACGATCTTCTGCGAACGTGCCGACATGGGGAGCCGGCCTTCGGCAAGCCGAACGAGGAAGCGGGCTTGCTCAACGGCACTGATCGCCAATGGGCCGCTCAGCCAGAACATGTCGACGCGATCCCCAACGCGTTGATTGCCGTAGCCAAGTTTGGCCAGCCATGTCGCGTATGTCTTCAGCCCAATGCGCTGGGCCAATTTCTGGTAGATTGGCACATTCGACACGGCAATTGCTTCTGCCAACGACATGTCACGGGCCCAGCGTTTGCGCACATCCGGCTTGCCGCCATAAGGCAATATCTCAGTGTCGTCGCGGACGATGCCCGCCTCCAACGCAATCAAGCTGTTCGCAATTTTGAACGTTGATGCCGGGATCATGCGTTGTTGCGCGCGCGTGGCGTTCACGACCGTCAACTTGCCGCTGACGCTGTCGAGACCGACGAATGTGCCGGTCACATCGTTGGCGGCGAAAATGTCGTCTGACGCGAATGCGGGTAGCGCGTTTAGGCCCGTGATTGTGAGCATCGCGGTTAGGATGGCGATCAGGGTCGCGGTGTTGCCGTGGCGCGTGCGGAAAACGGTACGGCAGTTCTGTGTCGCATGGGCTGGACTGATTGTAGGATGCGACGATGCGGTGCGACGCACAGCCGCTCGATGACTCAGCGTCATTCGAAGTTGCCCCTGGCTCAATGATCGGATGTGTGTGCAGAGTTTTTCGCTAGATCGCATGCGAATGTGATCGGTAATATGGCCGTCACCACGATCAGCGCACTTGATTGACGGCCGTGTTATACGGCCAACAGGTTCCGCTTTTCACTTTGGCTCGCTGGCGTCTTTGAGAGCATTTCTATCACGTGCGTGACCGGGGCCCGCCGATCTGCCGTAGCCCCGCGTTGCGCGGCTGTGCGTCGTCGCTAGAACAGTGTGGGATCATCCATCTCTGATGAAAATGCTGTTTAGTGGTGAAAAATTATTGTGTAGCAGAAATTTTTGCCTTAGATGTTGGTTTGCGTTTCGGATGTCACGCTTTGAAAAGGAGCTTGTATGCGAGAGCTTGATACCACGAATGACGCCGCGCCTAGCGGTCACGGGCTGAGTGCGTCTGGGCGTGCCGGCAAGGTGCGGGCGGTCAGCCGGATCATGGCCATGTCCTGCCTGGCGCTTTCCACCATTATTGTCTCGGCTGTTACCGGTTACTGGCTGTTTGCGCCGTGGGCCAACATCTTCGCTGCAGCCGGTCTTGAGGATGCCTCGCGCTATCCGGTCGGAGAGTCGATGCGCGTGATTGGGCTTGGTCTGTCGTTACTGCCGGTTGCGATCATTGTTTGGGGCCTGATGCAGGCGCGGACCTGCTTTCGTGCGTTTGCCACCGGCGACGTGTTCTCTGCGACAGCAGCTGATGGATTGCGTGGCTTTTCGATCGGCGTGCTCGTCTCGTCGCTGCTCAGTCCGTTCGTGAAAGCGGCGCTGACGGTCTTGCTGACCTGGAACGGGGCGCCTGGAACGCGGATGCTCGCGTTCAGCCTCGGGTCGGATACGATCATAGCAGTTTTCTTTGGCGCAACTGTTCTGGTGATGGCGTGGGTCATGTCCGAGGCCGTGGCCATGGCCGATGAGAACAAGCAGATCGTTTGAGGGCTGGGCATGCCAATCAGGGTGACGCTCAACGTTATGCTCGCCGAACGCAACGTCAAATCGAAAGACCTGGCGCAGCACGTCGGGATTACGGAAGCAAATCTGTCGCTGTTGAAGCAGGGCAAGGTGAAGGGCATTCGCTTCGAAACGCTTGAGCGGATCTGCGAGTATCTGGAATGCCAACCCGGTGATTTGTTGCGGTTCGAGAACTAGATCAGGTCCGCCGTAGGCGGAGGCGCTGTTCGGTGTTGGCGTGGCATTGCAGTTTGCGTGGCATTGCAGTTTGCATGGCATTGCAGTTTGCATGGCATTGCTCTGGCGCCGAACGCACTGATAGTGCGTCTGAACGGAATTGTAGTTCGTTTCAGGAGTGTTGTCGCATGGCGCGTAAACCACTGGCCGGCATTCGCGTTCTCGATCTCACCAACGTCCTTGCGGGGCCGTTCTGCTGTCATCAGCTCGCACACCTCGGGGCGGAGGTCATCAAGGTGGAGGCTGTCGGTCGCGGTGATCTGGCGCGGCAGCTCGGTGCAGATGCCGACCTGAATGCGCGCGGCATGGGCGTGTCGTTTCTCGCGCAAAACGCCGGCAAAAAGTCCGTCACATTGAACCTGAAGCATGATGCCGGGAAGGACCTGCTGAAGCGGCTTGTGCAAACAGCCCATGTGCTCGTCGAAAACTTCAGGCCGGGCGTGATGGACCGGCTCGGCGTCGGCTACACGGCCCTCAAGACAGCAAACCCTCAGCTGATTTACTGCGCAATTTCCGGCTTCGGCCAAGACGGCCCCTGGGTCCATCGGCCAGCCTACGATCAGATCATCCAGGGAGCGTCTGGCGTTATGTCGATTACCGGCGACAGCGAAAGTGCACCACTGCGAGTGGGATATCCGATCGCTGACACCGTTGGCGGCATGACCGCGGCCTTCGCAATAACGGCAGCGCTCAACGACAAGACGAAAGGTGCCTTCATTGATGTGTCGATGTTGGAGTCCGTTCTGGCGACCATGGGGTGGACGGTTTCGAACCATCTGATCGCCGGGGTGACGCCGACACCGAACGGCAACGAAAACGTCACGTCTGCTCCGTCCGGTGCCTTTCACGCGCAGGGCGGCCTGGTCAACATTGCGGCCAACAAGGATGAGCAGTGGGAGCTTTTGGCCCGTCACCTGGGTCGCGAAGACCTGATTTCACGCCCAGAGTTTGCAACGCGTGAAGATCGCAAAGCCAATCGGTTTGCGCTCAAGATCGAATTGGAGTCGGTTCTGCAATCAAAGCCGCCGCGTGTGTGGGCCCAGGAATTGAACGAGATCGGGGTTCCGGCTGGCGAGGTTCTGACCGTGCCAGACGTGCTGGAGACGCCCCAGGTCGCGGATCGTGGTTTTATCGGAGAATTCTCATCTGTTCCCGGCGCCGACCGCGACGTTCGCGTCGTTCGGACAGGTGTGAAAATCGACGGCACGGCACCGGAAGTGGATACCCCGCCGCCGGAACTCGGCCAGGACAACGTTGCCGTTTACGGTGAACTCGGCCTCACGCGCGAAGAGATTATGCGACTGAAAGAGGAGGGCGTTCTATGAGTACCGGCGCGAGCGACGTTACGGCGTGGTGGTCAACGGCAATCATCGACATGGCGCCCGGGCAGATCCGATTTCGCGGCCGCCCGGTTGAAGATCTGATCGGGACGGCGACGTTTCCAGAAATGATCTGGCTTCTGACGCGCGGCGATTTGCCGAGCCCGGCTGAGGCGCAGCTATTGGAATGCGCCCTGGTATCGGCTGTCGACCATGGTCCCCAGGCGCCATCGATTGCGTGCGCGCGCATGGCTGTGACATGCGGTCTCGGCTTGAACGGGGCCATGGCGTCGGCCGTCAATTTCCTCGACGATGTGCACGGTGGCGCGGGCGAGCAGGCGGTCGCATTCTATCATATGATCGACGCTGCGCAGCACGGCGGCGAGGCCCTGGCGGATGCGGTCCCCAGATTGATCGACGAATGGCAAGACACGCGCACCAAGTTCGTGCCGGGCTTTGGGCATCGGTTCCACAAGCCACAAGACCCGCGCGCG
>JBCCOV010000202.1:0-9055 GCA_039039985.1 Pseudomonadota bacterium
AACGCAGGCCAATCCGTTCTCCAAAGTCGATTTGAAAAAGGTCCTCAATGAAGTCGTCTCGGATTTGCAGATTCGCATTGAGGAAACGGGCGCGGACATCAGCTGCGACTCTCTGCCTGAAATCGACGCCGACCCCACGCAGATGCGCATGCTGTTTCAAAACCTGCTCTCCAATGCTCTGAAATTCCGCCGCCCGGATGTCGACCCGGTCATTCGGATCGAGGCGGACGTGTTTCCGTCCGACACGGGCAGCCTGGCCGACGGCCGCATGCAATTGCGCGTCAGCGACAACGGAATTGGTTTCCAAAACCAATACAAGGATCAGATTTTCAAGATCTTCCAACGCCTCCATGGCCGAATGGAGTATGAGGGCACGGGCGTTGGGCTGGCGACGGTGCGGAAGATTGTCGAACGCCACAGCGGCACGTTGGACGCCGATGGTCGACCGGGCATTGGCGCGACATTCATCCTCGACCTTCCGCTCAAGCAGTCTGAATTCGCCGACCTGCGTGAGACGAGTATCACGTAAATCGGTTCCGCCAGAGCCGGACTTGATTTGCCGCCGCATGCGAGATGACCCCGATGCCACGCCGAGGCCCTAATGCCTGCCGGACGCGTGCTGGCTTACGGCATCGCTGCGAAATCCAGCAATGCAAACGTCAGCGGGCACCTGAGGAGTCGCAGACTCAGCTTGCGGCTTGGCTTCGCAAACTATCCGGTAGAATGGTGACAATCTCGGGAAATGCGATCAATAGAAAGACCATGACAATCATGATCAGAAACATTGGCACGGAAGCCCGCGCAATATAGTGCATTTCATGTCCCGTCATGCCCTGCAAAACGAACAGGTTAAAGCCGACCGGCGGCGTAATCTGCGCCATTTCGACAACCACGACCACGAATATACCGAACCAAATGACATCGATCCCTGCTTGACGAATCATCGGTTCCACAACGGCCATCGTGAGAACAACGGCCGAAATACCATCCAGAAAACAGCCGATAATGATATAGAACACAAGCAAGGCCAAGAGCAGTTCGGTTTTCGAGAGATTGAGGCCGGAAATGAACTCGGCCAATGCGCGTGGCAGGCCGGTGAAGCCCATAGACAACGACAAGAATGCAGCACCCGCGAGTATCAACGCGATCATCGCTGAGGTTCGCGTCGCCCCCATCAGGCTTGCAAGAAACGAATGTCCTGTAAGCGAACCCTGACTTGCGGCCAGGATCAACGCGCCGATTACGCCAAACGCGGCAGCCTCGGTTGCCGTAGCAAAGCCAAGATACATTGAGCCGATCACAAGTGTGACCAAGAGCATGACCGGCAGCAGGAAGCGTGATGCGCGCACCTTCTCAAGAAGGGAAACTGACGGCTCCGGCCGTGGGCTTTGGTCGGCGTTTCTGGCGGACCAGACCGCGACGTAGGCCATGAAAAGGCCGGCAAGCATCAAGCCCGGCACGATGCCCGCGACAAACAGCTGCGTAATCGACTCGTTCGTGGTGACACCATAAACGATGAGCATGAGCGACGGCGGGATCATCAGGCCTAACGTGGCCGCGCCAGCCAACGTCCCAACCACCATGTGCTCGGGATAACCACGCTTGCGCAACTCGGGAATCGACATTTTGCCGACGGTTGTCAGCGTTGCAGCCGATGATCCCGAGACCGCAGCAAACACCGTGCAGCCGACAATGTTTGTATGAAGCAACCCACCGGGAAGCCCGCCGACCCATGGTGAAAGCCCGCGAAACATGTCCTCAGACAATCGCGTCCGGTAGAGGATTTCGCCCATCCAAATGAATAACGGCAGCGCAGTAAGAGACCATGACGATGATGTCGACCAAATCGCCGTGATCATGGCGTCGCCCGCCGGCCGAGTTGTAAAGAGCTCCATTCCGACAAACGCGACACCAAGGAGGGCAAGGCCGACCCATACACCGCTGCCCAACAAGAGAAACAGCACGAACATGAAAATCACGACGAGTGCCAACTCATACATCAGTGCGTGCCCCCTCTCGTAGCCACCCGGGCCGAAACTCAGTCACTCGCGCTTTCGACGGCATCAGCCTCAATATTGTCTCGCCCCGTAACCAGAAGCGTGACGAGGTTATCGATGAGTGCGATTGCCAGGATGATGGCACCGACCGCCATGGCCAATTGCGGAATCCACAACGGCATCTCGTCCTGTCCCTGACTGATGTCCCCCAACAGGTGCGACCAGTACACGGCCTTTGCCGCATACCACGCCAGATAACATGCCAAGGCCGAACCGATTGCCAGGCACCAGGCCTCGCCAATGAGACGCATGCGGCCCAGTTGATTGAGAAACAGGCTTACTCGGATATGAGATCCGGCGTTTAACGCATGAGCGAATGCAAAGAACGAGGCCGCCGCCATGCAATAGCCGGCATAATCGGTCGCGCCCGGAAACGCGATGCCACTCCATCGCGTCACCATCTGAGCTGTTATGATGACCAGGATCATCAGCATAAACGCTGCTGCGATCAGGCCGCTTCCAAAGTAGAGGCCGTCTAGAGCTTTTCGCAGATGACGTCCCAGCGCGCCCATCGCATATCATCCTGGTAAAAAAAGCGGCGCCGATGTAAAGCGGCGCCGCAGATTGAAACGCTGTCTTGCAGGTTACGGCGCAGTCCCGGCGCTTAACGCTTCTCCGTGACCTTGATCGCCGGATCAGCGTCTTTGGCGAAAGCATCCATGATTGCCTTGCCTTCCGGGCCGGCCTTTTTGAGCCATTCCTCGGACATCTTGGCCCCGATCGCGAGCATATCAGCGCGCAGTTTCTTGCCCGGCGGTTCGACCGTCATGCCGCCGTCGCGCAGACCTTTCAGCGTGAATTCCGTATACGCTTTCGCGGCTGCAAGGCCGTCTGCTGCCGCCGTATTCGCACAGCCTTTCAGCGCAGCTTTGCTTGCATCATCAAGACGGTCCCAAACCTGTTTGTTAAGAAAAACCGTGTTCCGGGGCATCCAGGCGTCGACAGTGTAAAACCGCGTAACGTGCTCCCACACCTTACGGTCATAGCCCGTCGCAGCTGATGAGATAAAGGCTTCGGCAACGCCCGTCGCCAGCGCTTGTGACAGTTCGGCAGCTTCGACCTGAACAGGCCGCATGCCGGAGAGTTCTGCAAAACGCGCAGTTGACGCGTTGTAAGAGCGGAACTTCAAGCCTTTCATATCAGAAACGGCCGAGATCTCTTTCTTAAAATACAAACCTTGCGGCGGCCACGGAACGGCATAGAGATAAACCAAGTTCTGCTTCGAAAGCAGCTCTTCAATTTTCGGGCGTGCGGCCTTCCAGAGTTTTTCGGACGCCTCGAACGACGTGGCGACAAACGGCACGGAGTCCACACCAAACAGCACATTTTCGTTCTGGTGTGCCGAGAGCAACCGCTCGCCGATTGGGGCTTGGCCCGTTTGAACGGCCCGTTTAACGTCATTGCCCTTGAACAGCGAGCCGGACGGATGCGTCACAATTTCCAGCTGTCCCGCCGAAGCACCGGCCACACACGTCGCGAATTTCGCTGCGTTCTTGGAGTGATAGTTGGTTGCCGAATATGCCAGCGGCATATCCCACTTCTCCGCCCACGCCGGCATGGCTGCGAAGGCAACGGAGGCGCCCGTAACAAGCGCTGCAAGATTGATATTCACGCGATACTCTCCAGTACAAAACTTCGCGGTCAACATTGGGCTGTCACGAGATAATGACGCGAGCCGCCGTAGAGCGCTCTGATACAATGTTTATAGGAAACTGATTAATTAGCCGTTGGCGATCCGAAAAAGGCATGGCTTCGGCATAGAAAGAATGCGACTTGAACGCTGCGGCCGCCACCAACAGTTTACAGAGAGACTCTTACCGATTTTCCGAAATTTTTTATAAAAGCTGGACGCCTATTGCGGCAGCAGCCTGCACGTCGTTGCAACATCATTTCCGCGACGAGCGCAACCCCTTCGCTGCCCCCCATATTCGATGCAAGTCGGCCAGCCGCCTGTGTCAATGTACTGTTGGGTGGCTGGGTAAGGCATGGGAAGGTGAGGTATGGGAAGGTTTCAGCCAAGGCTGAAAGACGCCAGACCCATGGAGTGGGCACGCGCTCAACGTCATGAAATCTGCTTATCAGCCAAGTCAACAGCCAACAGAGTTTGGTCAATGGAAGATTAATCCGGATCATTTATATGTTTACAGATGTGCGAACATGATATGCTGGTGTCTCCATGGTTGCGATGACTCGCTCGCAGATGATTGTCGGATTGGTCGGTTGCGCTGGTGCGATCGGCGCATTTGCGGCTTATGCGATCGCCCCGTTTCCAATCCCTGAGTTTTCTCTTGTCCAGGTCGACGCTGAGGGCGTTGTCATACGCGAGATTGCTGGCGGCTGGATGTTAGGTGGCGTCACCGCACTACTCGCGTCCTTTATGATACTGATCGCCGGAAGCGTGGCATCGGCTCAAAAGCAAGACGCCCCTCGATCGGCTGTCGGTGAGTCCCAGAAACTTGCCATGATGCAAGAGTTCGGCAAAAAGCTCGACGGATCACTGCAAGCCATTGTTGATATCTTGTGCCAGGGCCTCGAGACCAGCGGCAAGTTTGTCGCCACGTTGTCGGCCGCCGAGCGCAAGCTGAGTCTGGCCACAGACCCCGCTGCGATCAAGGCGGCCGTCAAGGTTCTGATCGCCGAGAATGCTGCAACCAAGACCGAAGTTTCAGCACTGAACGAGCGCCTGGCCAATGCCAGGACCGAGGTTGAGCAGCTGCGCGAGCAGCTGGAGGACGCCAGGAACGAGAGCTTCACCGATGGATTGACCGGTCTCAAAAACCGCAAGTGGTTCGACTCGCGTCTTGCTGCGGAGATTGAGGATGCACAGCGTTCGTCACGTCCCCTTTGCCTGGTGCTTCTCGACATCGACCATTTCAAGAGTGTCAACGACAACTTCGGCCACCAAACTGGCGACAAGATTCTCTCGTGGTACGGGCGGAAACTGCTCGACAACATCAAGGGCGTGGACAGTGCTGCGCGATATGGCGGCGAGGAGTTTGCGGTCATCCTGCCGGACACCCGCCTCAGCGCCGCAGCAGGTCTGATGGACCAGATCCGCACCAAAGTTGAGAAAGTCCAATGGACGCACAAAGGTTCCGGACGCGTGATCGGGAAGGTCACGGCGTCATTCGGGGTCACACAGTTCCGCCGCGGGGATAGTGCGAGTGACTTGATCGAGCGCGCAGATACCAACCTGTATGCTGCCAAAGCGGCAGGCCGTAATCGGGTTACTGCTAAATAGCAGGGACCATAAGCTCCCGGCGGCCAGTCGTAGAGCTGAGATCATATCCGCCATAGACGGATGCGCTGCGCCGACCCACAACCCCGCCGGGCGCTGTGAACCGAATGCGACGCCTATCGGGCCAGGCTGGTTCACGACCCCACGACAGCATCGCACGCGACGTTCCATCAAAGCCGCGCACCACTCCGCGGTTCTCAGAGGCGGTCTTTCGCACGCAGGACGCGCAGGCGCTGCCTCTCCGAGTTCGCCTCAGACATCCGCGAGATCTGGCGTTGAAGCTCGTCAAAGCGAAGGTGCAGTTTATCGATCTCCTGGTGCGTGAACGTTTTGATTTCCGTGCGATCATCTTCGCGTGGATCTTTCTGCGCAGACTGCATCGCATCGACGATGATGCCGATGAAGAGATTGAGCACCGCGAAGCTCGTCACGATTATGAACGGCACAAAGAACGCCCACGCATAGGGAAACAGTTCCATCGTTGGACGCACGATACCCATCGACCAACTCTCCAGAGTCATGATTTGGAAGAGCGTATAGCCGGATGCCCCGACGGTTCCGAACCACTCCTGCATGCGCGGATCGGGATGCTGGCCGAACAACTTGGTCGCCAGAACCGCTGACACGTAAAAGACGATCGCCAGAACACCCAGGACCGAGATCATCCCCGGAATTGACTTGCCGATCGCGGCAATGACCCGGCGCAGCTGCGGCACGACAGACAGCAATCGCAGAATCCGCAAAACGCGCAACGCGCGTAGAATCGCGAGCGGTCCGCTGGTCGGCAGCCATGAGATGAGAACGATCGCAAGATCGAACAGGTTCCAACCCGATCGGAAGAAGCTCCAGCGATAGGCATAGAGCTTGGCGGAAAGCTCGGCACTAAAAACGATGAGTATCGCGAGATCAATCCACCGCAATGTGGCACCGAACTGCGCACGCAACGCAGTACTGGTCTCAAGGCCCAACGTGATCGCATTGATCAGGATCAGCGCGGTAATGAACGCAACAAACTGGTTGCTTTCCAAGACGGCGACAAGACGAGACTCCGTGCGTTGCACTTGCGCGCTCCTGAAACAGTTGACGAACGACACCTTCCGCAAACCTCGAACGGCAAACCCGGTGGCGTTCTGTCCCTAATCTCGACGACATACTGCGGAAACAGTCACGGGATCTGGTTGGCAACCGATCCGTGCGCACCAAGCCCGTTCTCTAGATCATTTCCGCCTGAGGCAGAAGTTCCAGGGCCGACTGGTCGCAGATGAGATGCGCGGGTGCGTCTCCTGCGGCACGTTTACACGCAATCTGCCGGGCGTGGGCAACCGGGAAGACGTACCAGACAGATGTGGGATGGCTTCAGCAAAATCCAAAACAATCTGGGCACCTCTTCCGAACGCACACTGAAGTCAGCGCAAGATCGCCGGCTTGACTAATGTATGGCGACTACTGACAACACAACACTGACGTGTGCGTCGGACAATTCAGCGAGAACTCAACAATGGGCCCGATCTACACTCCCGCCAACCGAGGCAGAGTTCGTGCCGACGGCCACATATTGCCGAGTTTCCTTCTTCGAACTTAGCAATCGCCGCAGCAGCAGTTCGTGCCCCGCCAGTACTTCACTTAGACAGAAAATCAGATGTCAGATATCGATCTCAATAATGGGACTATTCCCCCCGAATTTCGGCTGCATGATAAACCCGATTGGCTGTACCTCTTGCGCGAGTATTACGAAATGTATCGGCGCTCAAGCGCAGGCGGCAGCAAACGTATTCGCGCGCATCAGCGCATTGTCCGGGAGACGCTATCAAAAATCATGGAGCAGGATCCGGTCATTGCGCCGCGTCAGCCCATGGCGAAGCCTGTAACGCTCCACCTCAAGCGCGCACTTGATCAGGGGCGGCTGCAAAGAACATCAACGGTGATCCGCGCGATTGAGAGCATTTCGCAAGAACTCAGCTGGGTCTACGGTTACGACGCCGTACCCCGCGGCCTGAGTCGCCGCTTCGCCTACGCGGAAATCCTCGGCCCGCATGGCCCGGTCGTTGCGGCCGATCTTATCCTCGGGCTTGTGCTGTTTGCACCGAAGTGCGTTTACCCCGCACACAGCCACGACGGCATCACCGAGAGCTACTTCTGCTTGTCGGGATCCGTCTCCGAGAATGATGATGGCGTTTATGCGCCGGGCTCGCTCATCTTCAATCCGCCCGGCCGCAACCACCGCATTACCGTGGATGCCAGAGAACCGTGCCTTCTTGCGTACGCGTGGGCCGGAAATCGCGACAAACTGGTCACCCAAAAGCTGGTTTTTTCCCGATCGCGCTGAACCATCATCGATAGACACCACCGAGGTGCGTCATCGATCGTCCAGACCGCGGCCGTTATCGAACGGAATGCAAGGCCCGCGGTTCGTCACGTATCCAGTTTGCCGGTCGCGACAAAATCGATTGTGGTTTTGTAAAAACTCAGGATCGACTCGCCACCTTCGAGCCCTTGGTCAAACTGCTTGCGAACCTTCGCAAATGGCATACACCAGCTCTCGTTTGCAAAACGGATACCGAGCCCAAGATCTGCATGGTCTGCCCATGCTCCGCCCGCTCTGGCGATGATTGCCTCACCAAGATAGCTGCCGAGCGTCTGGGTCAATCCTTCGACATCTGCAGCTTGCCGCTCCCGCTGACGCTCAATGAACTGCTCGACCCAGGCGACAGACGCCGCATCATAATCGAGGGGCTTGTCCGAAGACTTGCTAAGCTCCGTAACAACAAGGTGGGCATTGGCCCGAATGGCTGCGAGTTGGTCTTGGTCGATGGTCATCTTGGTGTCTTCAAAAATCAGCTATCTGTTGTGATGGCAATCCAGACTGCCAGCTTCGGCATCTCTGTGCGTGGCGGATGTCCGTTTCGTGACCATACCAACTCTGGCGGATTGATCGCGCTGAGAAGCCGCAGTATCGACGACCACCTCTGTTGGCCGCTCAGACTGCAATCACATGCACAGTGCTCAGGAGCCAATTCCGGTCGCAAACGCATGCCATGCGCAGATAAAGCACGAAACGCGCTGTGAGGCAGACTGAGATGTTCTGGAGTCACTACGTGTGGCGGCGGCTACGCAAGATGGACTGGACGGCACTTTGGGCCCGCCTCGACCGTATTCTCGATCATGTCGAGTGGGCCTGGAACGCCATCATGCTGTTCCTTTTTGCAGTCCTGGTGATGCCACTCGTGAGCGTTGCAATCTTTGTGCTCCTGACCGACGGCCCAGCGCCGGCCCCACCAATCGGATCGCGAGAGACGCTCAACGACATTGCACGCGGTCTGGCTTGCGTTTTGCCCATGTGGCTGGCGATTGCCGGTTATGCACGCTTTGCCTCTACGCCCCTGGCGAACAGCATTCAGAACTGGATAGATTGGGCATTCTGGAAAATCATCTGGACCGGCACTGCGCTGATGGTGGTCTTCGCCGTGCTGCGATGGTTTCCGTTGAGAGCATAGCGCGCGCCTAGCGCCTGTTGTTTATCGCTCACGGGCTGTTCCGGCCTGCGGCCGGGCCCCATCGAGATGGCGGACACGCCATCTCGACATTTGAAATGCCCAACGCGGGAACGCCCGCGTTGGGGTGGGGGCGGCGCAACGCGCCGGGCCGCAGTCGCGGCCTGGGAACCGTGCTCGCAGTAGAGCCCGCGCACGAGCCGCGAGCCTGCGAGCGTGCGAACAGCGCAATTTAAAGACTTTTCGCTCACGGGCTGTTCCGGCCTGCG
>JBCCOV010000203.1:0-8939 GCA_039039985.1 Pseudomonadota bacterium
TCAGGCGGGCATTGTTGTGGCTGTTCATTCGGTCCGCCGGCGAATCGCTGAGTGTTTGGCAACCACAGCCTCACCGGGTACGGCCGGATGAACAACGTCCTCCGGCCCCAACGAACAACCTTTTGAAAGTTCACATCTAGAGCGTGGGCGAGTGCTCGTCCTTCCGGGATTAATCGCCAGAGTGAACAACCGCGCCCGAAGGGGGGGGCGGCTATCTTCGTAAGATGTCCAGCGGATGTGAAGCGGTTGAGTGCCCGGCCCACTAAACAGATCCCACTGCTTTCAGTTCTGCGACAGATGCTCCTTGCTGGCCTGACTCTTCACGCGTTCGTAGATAGACGAAAAGTTCCCGGTCGTGATCGGGGATTTCGACGCCGAAGGCGCTCTTGGTAACAAAACCTCTAAGTGTATAAGTAGTAATATTCTTTTTTTTATGTGTGGGCTTTGGAAATCAAGCTATACTTCCGAGATGAGGGTGATCCTCACATTGCGATGACCTGCAACGGTGGGTGTACAATTGGATCTCTGACTTGGACCCCGCAACTTGTTCCAGCCTATCTAGCGCCGATAGTGGCGCTCAGCGCTGGTCATGCCGATTTCTTTGGTCCAGCTCATAAGATCTTGGCTCAAAGAGTTCGAACTTAGTCCCTTCAGGCCCGCCAGAGCCCTTGATTTAAAACCCGGATTTTTGGTCTGTCCTCACTCATAACTTTGTCCGCTCCGATTTCGCTTGGCACCGTTGTCCATATCTTGCCCACAGTCATGAATCGTTCTCGTCGTCGGTCGCGACATCTGCGCCCAGATTGAGGGGATCAGAGTCGTCCAAACGATCGATCGCGGCGTCGACTTGGCTGCGCTCCAGATGGCCGTAGGTCTCGTCGACGACGGATAGTGACTTCCACCCGCCAGCTTGCTTGAGCACCATTGAGCTTTCCCCCTGCCGCAGCATGCGAGCCGAGAACGTATGGCGCCCGCACTGGTGCGAGGAGAGGTACTGAATGCCAGCGGCATCACAGATGCGGCGCAGTGCTTTGTTGACGCCGTCGCGGCCGGCGTAGCCGAACACGCGCTCGTTCGGCCCCTTATCTCTGCAGAGCACGTCCAACGCCTGGAGCATTAAACGCGTCAGCCTAACGAGGCGGGCAGTGCCGTTCTTGGTATGCGTCAGCAGTGCATAACCTTCCCAGCGAATGTCGCGCACACGAAGGTTACACGCCTCGGTAACGCGCGCGCCGTGATGACGGTGCCCGACCATCCTGTGGCCTACTGGGGCAATCCCAAAGCGACCTACTCTCGCAAATCGACTGTGCTGCGCGTGAAGCCTCGCGGCATCATCGTGCGCTACACCATTAACCTCCCGATGCTGAGGCTCGTGCGCTACCAGCACAACGGCGACGACCGGCGCGGTGGCCACTTTGGCTACCACTTCTATGTCGACCGTCTCGGCAGGGTTGTGCAGGGGGCGCCATTGAGGCGGCGCACGAACCACATTCGCGGGCTCAACAGCCGGCATAGGAAGCCAGGTCCGCATGCCAAGCTGGATTCCACATCAACGATCGGCGTGGGGATGGTGGGCGCCTGTATCAGAGTCGGCCGGGGCTTCAACATCCGTTGCAAAGGCGAGCGGCTGACGGCGAAACAGCAGGCGGCCGGCGTGGCCCTGATTCAAGCGCTAATCGAGCGCTACGATCTCACTTGCATGGACGTCTACGGGCACGGCGAGTTGCAAACCAACCGCGCCCCGTTCGAAGGCATCACGCTTGCGAAGTTCATTCGGCATCAGTGCCAAGCAAAGCCCAGCGTTCTCGAACATAATCCGGTAGCAAGTCCTTGAATGTGAAGATTTATACGACTGCTTATTCATTAGAATAATATAACTGCGGTTTGCTTTTTTGTGCTGCTCAGCACAGTTATGCTGGAAACATAAATAAATTTGGAAATGTTGCTGCCAAGTCACGATTTCGCCAATATCTGTAAACTGTGCCACGAAACACAGCTTTTTCATCGACTCCTAGTCATCGGTGTTCGCTCGAAATGCATTTCGAGGGAACCACATCAGATGATCACGAAAATTGGAACTGCTGCGTCCTTGGCCGTCCTGATTTCAGCAACGTCAGCCTTCGCGGACGGACATACAAAACCCTACACTTGGACAGGGATTTATGTCGGCGTCCATGGTGGCCAAGCATTCGGTGGGGATGCAGATTGGACGTTTCAAGACCATGAAGGCGCCGAAAAAGAGTCTGACAACGCGTCCGATCGCAACGGTAACAACTGCGAAGGCATTAAGGAAGAAGGCTGTGACGTAACAATCGGCCTGGACGATAGTGCCGTGTTCGGCGGGCACATTGGAGTTCAACGTCAGTTTGGACGCGTTGTAGCTGGATTTGAGCTTTCTTACACCGCGCTCGATATCGAAGGTACAGCACAACCAAACGAGTTTATTCCTGGGACCCACCTTAAAGCGGACGACATTCACACGACGACAGTCAATGACCTTTTCACCGTTGCCGCAAAGCTAGGCTACGTGCTCGGCAATCAAGGGCGCTGGTTGGTTTACGGCAAAGCCGGTGTGGCGATCGCTGATGTGGAAACAGAAATTGACGACACGGTTCTATTTAACGGTTCACGTGTCGGAAACGGCAAAGACGACCAGAACCACATTGGCTTTCTGGCCGGCGCCGGCATCGAATACATGCTGACACGCAACATCATCATTGGCGCCGAATATAATTTCATGACGTTCGGCTCTGAAACTCACAAGCACACGTTCGTAGACGGCGGTGTTGAGAACGACACCGTAACGGATGATATTCAAATCGACGACATTCAGACAATCAAAGCGCGTGTTGGTTACAAGTTTTAAGCAACACCTTTTCGAAATACGGAGCACTCCGTCAACCCCAAGGTGTCGTGCTCCTTAACCCCGATGGCCGACTGCAAGCGGCCAGAGAGACCAGCCCTTCGGCGGTTTCAGCACGGCCGCTGAAGGGCTTAAAAATACAGCACCCACCCTCGTCACAACCATTCAATGATTCCAGCCCGTCCGAGCAGATGCAGCATTGTTGGCGACGACAGGCTCAGCCGTCAGAGCCGTAAATAGGTCGCAGTTATTTAAATATGTCGTTGAACAGCTTGTCGCCGATTGCTGCCAGCGCCTCTCGACGTGTCTCAGCAACGCCGTTTCCGCCGCCGAGCCAGTAGCAGGACCACGTCCACTTACCCTCATTGGCGCCTTGTTCAATCTGCAGGATGTGTCCGACCTCGCGGCCCTGGTGCATCACCACGCGATCAGTCTCATCGTGTTTCCCCGGAATGGAGCTTGGCAGCCTGGTCGGGAGGTATCAGCGCTCGTGTATCAGCTAAGTCTCTCAGCCCGGTTGGCGACTTGTTCGCCAACGTCGCCCAAGGTTAGCCGTCATTTATAGTTTGACGCAGCCCGCCATTGAGCAGTGTTCGCAATCTAAACCCTTCAGAAAACGCTGTGTACTCTGTTGAAAATGTCTATTATTAGATATTTGTAACAAAAGATGAATTAATTCCATTTTGTGTTTTTCAAGCCACAAATCGGTTTACTTTGCGACGCGTTCAAAATTGGACGGCAGACTTTGAAGTTGTTTGCAATGGCTTCCCTCATCCATTCACGCTCGGGGGAACAACGCAAATGTTCAAAACCGTAGTAACCGCCGCATCCTTGGCAGCTTTTGTTTTGACTGCCACTGCCCTGGCTGACGGTTACAAGCCATACAATTGGACCGGGCTGTATTTTGGCGGCAATCTTGGCTACGGCATGCGAAACACGGACGTTGATCTGTCGGGATCAAGCGGCGCCCTCTACTGGAATGACCCGTTCGAAACAGAGCAAGAAACTCTTGATAGCGGTAGTGGACTAGTTGGCGGATTGCAGTTCGGTGCGGACAAGCATTTCGGATCTCTTCTCGTTGGCGTCGCGATCGATGTGACGTTTGGCGAATTGGAAGATGAGGGCACTTACACGACGCCACTTGGATCGCAATGGCATATCACGTCGACGCTCAATACGCTTGCCCTTGCTCGTGGTCGGATAGGCCTTGTCGTCACGCCGCGATTGATGACATACGCCACGGCCGGCCTTGCATTTGGACAGTTCAACGTCAAGCAAGCCACAACCTTCGTGAATGGCGCTGGCGAGCCGATTGATGACGGCGGACGCGTATCAGGTGACGTCAATCACTTCGGTTATACGGTCGGTGGCGGGTTTGAATATCTGTTTGCTAGAGGTTGGACGTTTGGATCTGAGTATCTGTTCGTCGATTTCGGCAAAGAAGATTATGCGCTGAAGGGCACAACTAAGCCATACAACAACACACCCCACACAGAAACGTTCGCCGCAGAAAAAGAGCTGCACATGTTTAGAGGGACATTGAACTACAGGTTCTAGCAACGACACCACTATCCGCGAGCTGGGGGAATGGTCACTCCCGGCAGTTTGCGGTGCGCCTCGATAGTGTTGATCGTGCTATCGGGGCGCTTGACTAGCCGAGCCTAAGCGAGAGGTGGACTGCTCGTAAGGGTGAGGCGGGCGTCTCGGTCTGGATGGCACAACCTGCCGAGGCGCCTTTAGTTTGCGCCGGCCGCACTGATAAACTAGCCACGCCAACGGCACGCGCGCACGGCGCCTCGGGGTCGTTTCTCCACAGCATCCGAGGCGCCAACTGATTGATCAACATCAGATAGGCATGTCATCGTCGAAGCTATCGGCCTCGAGCTGGGAGACTCTCGCTTTCAGAAACAGCGCAATCGATAAGGCATCATGCTAACCCAAATCTTTCATCTGGTTTTGCATCCAGTGGAAGGAATAGCTACGTGACCCCTTCGTCCCAATACGATGGCGACGTCCTGGAATGACGCATTCAGCGGTGGACCGGCAGACTGCCATTTGCGCAGCAAGTAGCTCGTCAAGCCCCTTGCAAATACGACTGCGAATAGTCTCTGTGCGCTTATTTGGGTTAAATGCTGCACGGCTGAAAGCGCGCTGGCGCCTACTTTGACCAATTAGATCCATAAGATATATGCTCTATTTATTTTCAATCGACATCGCAAAAGTAAGGATGCCAATTAAGGTTAGTGCTGCGATAAGCGCTGCAATCCTTGTGCCAAAAACTGTAGTGTGTTTGGCCCCTGCTGTCTCTCTTTCACCTATCTTGAGTCTGGCGGTTCGAGCAACGGCGTGACTTTTCCGTCTCGATAGGCAAGCGAAACGCCCGGAGGACGTGCTCGCCCACAGGCCGGCCATCGGGCATCTGGATATGCGCCAGAAACTCTTCCTCATATGTCGTGATGCCGACTTCGACCGCTTCGAGCTTGGCCTTGATGGCCAGATGCAGAGCGCGCCAGCGTTCGACGCGGCGTGCGGGTCGGGAAGACCGGCAAAGGGACGTTCGGCACGGACTTGAGAACAGTGATCGCGCAAGCCTTGTGGCGCTTGCGACGAATGAAGCCACCCTGCTCCAGACGTTTCAGGACCGCGATGACGCCGCTCTTGCTGCTCAGCTTGGCTGCGCTGGTCATCTCATCGAGCGTTGGTGCGATTCCGGTCTCGGTCTGGCACTTGATGATGAAGACGAGAACGTCTCGCGTACGTGGGGTCAGCATCCGCACTTCCCACTCTGAGATGCGTTGACCAGCTATTGTCCGCAGTTGCGGGATGTTCTTGTTTCACTGCTTGCATGTTCCCGTAAGGGAGAATGTGCAATGGCAGCAAAAACATCACTGAAATCAACGGAATGAGGCGCGAAGGCCACTTGGCCTATCGCCCCTGCCAAGGGAGTATACGGGAGACCGTATCGAGGGTTCGAATCCCTCCGTCTCCGCCATATCGCATTCTCCACTCTCAATTTGCCGCAACGCCTTGAACGGCAAGGTGGTTTTCGGGGTTCGAAAGTTGCCTTCCGAATGCTGGGCAAAGGTAACACAACGTTCGCGTATCATGTTGCCGAAGGGGTAAGTCTCAGTCTTAACAACGCGGCTTGCGTTCATTGACAAATAGTGAGGCACTTGCCGTCCGGAGCTTGAACTCTCCGTTATGCGACCGGCGCCGAGGGCAGCTTCGGGCCCGTGTGATATCACTCGGTACAACGAAGTTATATCCGCTGTCAGGCGTGCTCTCTGCAGTACGGCCATCATCCTGCGCGATGACTTGAAGGCTACACATTGCATTGTTTAAATCGCACAATCCCAGGCGCTTTAGGAGTCGCAGTCATGAGCCCCATCAAGCGGACAAGTGTCGTTCCATGGATTGTTCTCGCACTTACCTTCTCGATTGCATCGCCAGCGTTTGCGCACGAGGCCATCGGCGTCACAGGTGGCCTGGTGAGCGGGTTCCTGCATCCATTGTTCGGCCTTGATCATGTCGTCGCCATGGTTGCGGTCGGGCTTTGGGGGGCATTTCTCGGCTCACCGGCTATCTGGGTTTTGCCGATCGTCTTTCCCGTGGTCATGGCGCTCGGCGGAGCTTTGGGAGTTATTGGCATTCCCATCCCTTACGTCGAGGTTGGAATCGCGGGCTCGGCAGTTATGCTCGGTTTGATGGTCGCATTCGCTGCCCGACCACCGCTTTGGACTGCCGTTGTCATCGTTGGCGCCTTTGCCGTCTTCCACGGTCACGCCCATGGAACCGAACTCCCCAACGCGGCAGACCCATTTGCGTACAGCGTGGGCTTTGTCGTGGCGACTGGAATGCTGCATGTCGCGGGAATTGCGTTTGGTCTGCTAACACGCTGGGAGATCGGAAAGTTGGGCGTTCGAATTGCTGGCGGGATCATCGCCTTGGCAGGTTCCTATTTCATGGCAGCGTGACGTACGGGCAGTGAAGCGGGACAAGCAGGCCCGGTTGCCTGGCAACTCAGCGACACTAGCGTTGTTGCTACTCAGCGCATTCTGGGCGAGCGATGTCGCCGCCCACGAGATCATGCCCGGCGTCACAGGCTTTCCGGCTTTGATGCTTCATCCGCTGTTCAACCAATTCCAGCTTCTCGCGATCATTGTCATTGGACTGGCCATTGCGTCGGGAAGGCCGCCGCCATTGCTGCTTGCGCTCGTCGTCGTACCGTCAGCGATGATTGCTGGAAACCTCGTCCCTTTGGGCGTCTTCTCCCCCATGGGAGGGTTCCCCGCCATTGCATTGGCGGCACTCCTTGCCTCAGGTGCGATCGTTGCCGCTTTCGAACAGCTGCCCGTTGCTGTCGTTGGTATCATTGCAGGATTGTTGGCACTTCTAATTGGTGTGGACACAGTACCGGAATACCCGGGGCCGTGGGGGCGCGCCCAAACCATATTGGCAACAGCCCTTACAACTATCGCGATGTCTGGTTTCATAAGTTATGTGTTGGGCGCTCCTCGCCCGCTTTGGCGATCGGTTGCGGCGCGAATGATCTCAGCGTGGGTCTTTGCTGCCGCAGCGATGATGCTAGCGCTGCTCCTCAAACCACACACCGGAGGCGCAGGCTGATGTGCTGCGCAACGTCTTGACGCGGGATCATTGTTCCAAGTCAACGAGATCATGATGGCGACTTGACTATTGCGTATCCAGGCCTGGTCATGGCTCACGTCGACCATCAACATCACATGACGCTGTCCGCCGTGCCGGTGACAGGCGGACCAGATGCACGCGAATCGCGTGCCAATCGGTCTTGGCCCATTACAGCCATGAACATGTGGCCGGGTCACGCCGATGAAGCATGCGTATTCCGCGAACTTCAATACAGTGTCATGCCCGAAAGAAGATGCCGTAATGTTGAACCACGAACAGCAGAACACCTGGATAAATCAAAAATTCGTTGAATGGCAAACCTTATGGCACGACTATTTTCAAGCTGACCCAACGCTAGTCGATTATAAGCGGCCTGAACACCTCCCTAGAGACATGAATAGTGATTTCGACTTAATCTTCTGTTTTGCCCAAACGGCATCCGCAACGCGCGAAAAGTGTTTCGCACTTTTTCCAAACAGCACTGAATTGCACCGCCGGTTTGAAAGCTATCTCTCAGAGCCCGTCCCAGCACTAAGCGCAACCGAGGCGCGACAGCTCGTGGAGCGCCTTCCAGTGCTTGTCAGGGCGGCCAATCCTAAGAGAGAAGCATGTTTGGATATTGCCGCAGTCTTCGACGCACAAGACCAATTGCCAGAAGAGATCCAAAGTACGGACTCTATTGCGACCTTGTTTGAGACCAGCCTTTTGGATCTGGTCCCGGTTGAAAACATGCCAGCTAAAGCTGCGCATCTTTTCCTAACCGAACCACTCTATGCATCGGCCGGAAACTATTATGAGCTGAGAGATTGGGTTACAGGTGCCATGATCGACCCGAGGCAAGATGCAGTTTATGAACTCGTCTATCAACTTTGGCGATCGCAATGGCAGCCCCGATTGGGTGCCGACGGGATAATGTTGTTCAACCGGCGTTTGGCCTAGCTTAGACCTCTGTGGCGGTCGCCGCTGGCCAGACACTTCGGGACAAGAAAATCGCGCCAACGATCAAGTCCTATCGTTGCATTGGCGCAGGCATTTGCATCCTCGCAGTCGGTTACGCCATTTCCGTGCAGATCCCCATCATAAAGAACTTGTGGACGGCCTCTTATGTTCTTGTTGCCGGCGGCTGGTCCCTCGTTCTTCTCGGCCTGACCCATCGATTGATGGATGTCGCTGGTTACATTCACTGGGCTAGTGCCGGAGTTTGGACAGGCGCCAATGCGATCCTGATCTATGCACTGGATGGGTTCATCGAGATTGATCACCTCATCCTAAGGCTCGCTGGCAACGAGACTGTAGCCGGTCTTGATGCGCTGTTTCTCCCAGGCACCGGCCGTCTCATGGCCAGCACCATTTCGCTCGGCCTGTTGATCGCTCTTGCCCGGACACTGTATGTTCGCGGGCTCTTCTTGCGCCTGTAGCGGCAATAGCA
>JBCCOV010000204.1:0-8833 GCA_039039985.1 Pseudomonadota bacterium
AATGACCCCAGTCACGTCGGCGGATCTTCCGGCTTCGACAGCAGCTTCGAGTGTCGCACGGGATGGATCGGCCTCGACGGCATCAAAGATCATCAGTTCGGCCCCGGCGTCCGTAAGCGAGGCGATCGCAGGATCGCAAAGCCCGATACGGCGTAATCCAGGATCGGTCACGAACATGAGGCGCGGGCCAAGACGGCTTCCCACCAGATCGCCGAGACGGCGGCTTGCGCCAGGTTCGAACACAATCGAACTCGTCGTGTTGAAAACAAATGGCGTCACGGACGTTCCCCTCTGTTCAAGCTCAATCTGAACGACTCTCCGCGTTGCGAGCGGGACTTTCTCCGCCAATGGCCTTGGTCACTTTGGCGGCCGCCCGTTTCAAAAGCGGGCCAAACTCCATCAGCTTTTCATCCGTCACGCGAACGGTTGGGCCCGATATGGAGATCCCGGCAACGGCTTCGCCGTAGGCATTGAAGATCGGCGCAGCGATACAGCGCATACCAACGTTGCGCTCCTCGTCATCAATTGACCACCCTCTCGCTCGCGTCGTTTCGAGATCTGCAAACAGATCGGCGGGAGATGACAGTGTCTTCGCAGTAAAGGTCTCCAAGCCTTTACCTTGCAAGATATGCTCGACTTGCCTGCGGGGCATTTCGGCGAGCAGCGCCTTGCCAATGCCCGAAGCGTGCATTGCGCCGCGGGTACCGGGGCGAAAGAACGCGCGGATCGCCTCGTGAGTCTCGACCTGAGAAAGGAACACCACGTCGCCGTCATCCGCCCGCGCCATGTTGGCCGTTTCACCGGTTGCGAGCATGAGTTCGCGCATCACCGGTCGTCCGGCATCCACGACCCTGGTGCGACGCACGAACGAGCTGCCGATACGGAATGCATCGACACCCACCATCCAGTTTTGCGTCCCGTCGTCGAATTCCACGATCCCTTGCTGTTGCAGGGTCACAAGCAGTCGGTGTGCCGTCGACGGCGCCATGCCAGACCGCAACGCCAGTTCAGTGAGGTTGGCCTCGTCAATTTCCGCCAGCAGTTTCAAGAGCTCCAGAGCACGATCGAGGGCCTGAACTGTAGACGTTGACTTGCCGCTGCCGGTGTTGCGCGGGCGACCTCGGGTTTTCTTGAAGTCGATTTCGCTGGCCATGTCGGTATCGCCTTCGCTGAGCTCAATCGAGACCAAGCACAATTCAGAAAAAAATTCCACCAAATCTTGAATCGCGAAAATGGAATAATTTATACTGATTAATTTCAGACAGTTAGGTATTTTACGCGTTTAATGGAAAATTTTTCCGGAAAAATTGAAGGGCCGCGCTGTTGCAGCTATGGTGCATGCCATGCCAGTCCTTAGGAGATCGCGCCATGGCAGGTCAGAACCCAGTCTTCATCCCTGGGCCAACCAATATTCCCGATCGCTTAAGATATGCGATGAGTATCCAAACGACAGACCATCGGGCGCCGGATTTTGTTGAACTACTAGGGCCGCTGCTCGACGACCTCAAGCGGGTCTTCAAGACGGACTCCGGTCAGGTCATTACCTTTCCCGCAAGTGGTACAGGCGGCTGGGAAGCGGCGATAACGAATACGCTATCGCCGGGCGACAAGGTGCTTGTTGCGCGCTTCGGGATGTTTTCCCATCGCTGGATCGACTTGTGCCAGAGGCACAATCTCGATGTTGAGATCATTGAGTGCGCATGGGGCGACGGCGCGCCTGCCGATCGTTATGGCGCGCGTCTGGCCGCCGACACCCGCCATGAGATCAAGGCTGTTCTGGTCACCCACAATGAAACGGCCACGGGGGTGCGTTCGGATATCGGCGCTGTCCGACAGGCCATGGATGCGGCCGGGCATCCGGCGTTGCTCTTTGTCGACTGCGTTTCATCGCTGGCCTCGATGGATTTTCGAATGGACGAATGGGGCGTCGATCTGGCGGTCTCAGGCAGTCAGAAGGGCTTTATGCTGGCGACCGGCATGGCGATCATTGGCGTCAGCCAAAAAGCGCTGGAAGCTGCGAAGCGCGCCAAATGTCCGCGTACGTTCTTTGACTTTGGCGACATGGCCGGCGCAAACGAGAAAGGCGGCTTCCCGTACACGCCGCCCTTGCAGATCATGTACGGCCTGCGCGCCAGCCTGGACATGTTGTTCGAAGAAGGAATGGACAACGTCTTCGCACGTCATTCCCGGATCGCAGAAGGCGTGCGGGAGGCCACCCGCGCCTGGGGGCTGGAGCTCTGTGCCAAGCGACCGGAGCTCTATTCGGACACCGTGAGCGCAATCTACGTTCCCGAAGGTTTCAACTCGGACGAGCTGACCAACCATATCTTCGACACCTACGGCGTGTCATTCGGCGTCGGGCTTGGGCAAATGGCGGGCAGGGCTTTCCGTATAGGACATCTGGGATCGTTGACCGATGTCATGGCCCTATCCGGTCTCGCGACCGTCGAGATGGCCATGGCTGATCTGGACTATCCTGTCGAGCTAGGGTCGGGGACACGCGCAGCGCAGGAATATTATCGTTCGACCACGCAACCAGCTCTGCAAGCAGCAGCATAAAGGGGAAGGACATGACCGGCACCGCCGATATGACGATTCCGACCTGGAACGATGTGGTTGTTGCGCACGAGCGGATCCAACCACATATCCGACGCACCGAAATCATCACGAACGCTGCGCTCGATCAGCAGACTGCTTCTACGCTGTTTTTCAAGTGCGAAAACCTGCAGCCTCCGGGCGCATTCAAGGTGCGTGGCGCTTCAAACGCTGTCTTCGGCCTGAGTGACGAGCAAGCGTCGAAGGGCGTTGCCACGCACAGTTCCGGCAACCACGCGCTTTGTCTGTCCTATGCAGCTGGTCGACGCGGCATTCCTTGCAATGTCGTTATGCCACGCACGGCCCCGCAGGCGAAGAAGGATGCCGTGATGGCCTACGGTGGAAAAATCACCGAATGCGAACCATCCACATCCAGTCGAGAAGAGATCTTTGCCAAGGTCCAGTCCGAGACGGGCGGGGACTTCGTCCATCCCTACAACGATCCGAGAGTGATCGCCGGGCAAGCGACGTGTTCGAAAGAGTTTCTTGAACAGGTCGCGGACCTCGACATCCTGGTTGCGCCGATCGGCGGTGGCGGCATGATTTCGGGCACCTGCCTGACGGTGTCGTCCATTGCGCCGCACGTGAAGATCTACGCAGCAGAGCCCGAGCAGGCGGACGATGCGATGCGTTCGCTCAGGGCAGGCCGTATCATTGCCGATGATGCGCCGGTTACTGTCGCAGACGGGCTAAAGGTCCCGCTGAAGGAACTGACTTGGCACTTTGTTTCCAATCACGTCACCGACATTCTGACCGCTAGCGAACAGGAAATCATCGCCGCGATGAAGCTCAGCTGGATGCGGCTGAAGATGGTCATCGAACCAAGCTGCGCCGTACCATTGGCGGTCATTCTGAAGAACCCCGACCTATTCACCGGCAAGCGCGTCGGCGTTATCATCACGGGCGGCAATGTTGATTTAGACAAGCTGCCTTGGCTCGAAACCTAAGCGGGAGGCAACGACATGAATGCACCGATACAGTTGAGTGAACTGGACGTTGGCTACGACGTACCCGCCGTGGTGGGCATGGATGAAAGCGAGATCCAGACGCCTTGCCTGGTTCTCGACCTTGATGCGCTGGAACGCAATATCAAAAAGATGGGCGATTGGGCCAAGGCACATGGAATCCGCCATCGCGTTCACGGCAAAATGCATAAATCGGTTGATGTGGCCCTGCTTCAGGAAAAGCTCGGCGACGCATGCGGCGTTTGCTGTCAGAAGGTATCAGAGGCCGAGGTCTTTGCCCGCGGCGGCATCAAGGACGTGCTGGTATCGAACCAGGTCCGCGATCCCGCAAAGATCGACCGGCTGGCTCGGATACCGAAGCTGGGTGCACGTGCGATTTGCTGCGTGGATGATGTTAGCAACGTCGCCGATCTTTCTGCGGCCGCAGTCAGACACGGCACAACGATTGAATGCCTTGTTGAAATCGATTGCGGCGCCGGGCGTTGCGGTGTGACGACGACACCGGCAGTGGTTGAGATTGCCAAGGCCATCGACGCCGCTGAAGGGCTCAAGTTCTCCGGCATTCAAGCTTATCAAGGCGCCATGCAGCACTTGGACAGCTATGAAGACCGCAAAGCCAAGATCGACATCGCGGTTGCAATGGTGAAAGACGCAGTCGACACACTCAAGGAGCAAGGCCTCGCGTGTGACATCGTCGGTGGTGGTGGCACTGGCAGCTATTACTTTGAAGGCACGTCAGGTGTTTACAACGAGCTGCAGTGCGGATCATACGCGTTCATGGATGCCGACTACGGTCGCATTCTCGATAAAGAGGGCAACCGGATTGATCAGGGCGAGTGGGAGAACGCACTCTTCATTCTCACATCCGTGATGTCTCACGCGAAGGCCGACAAGGCGATTTGCGATGCCGGGCTTAAGGCTCAGTCCGTCGACTCCGGTCTTCCCTTCATCTTTGGGCGCGATGACGTGGAATACGTCAAGTGCTCAGACGAGCACGGTGTGATTGCGGATCCGCAAGGTGTGCTCAAAGTCAACGACAAGCTGCGTCTCGTGCCGGGCCACTGTGACCCGACCTGCAACGTGCATGACTGGTACGTTGGTGTTCGCAACGGCAAGGTCGAGACCATCTGGCCTGTTTCAGCCCGTGGCAAGGCCTACTGACACGATCTGCAAGGCACTCTGGAGAGACCAATGCTTCAAACCGTAGACTGCAATGCAAGTACACAAGCAGGGCTACTGGTTGTTTCGGAACGGGACTGCCAGCGCCTTGTCGATCGCAAAGCGGCGTTTGACGCTGTTGAGGCGGTGTTTGGCGCGATGGCGCGCGGCGACGCTTACAACTTTCCTGTCATCCGGGAATCCATCGGTCATGCTGATGCACTGTACGGCTTCAAGTCCGGCTTTGACCGGTCGGGGTTGGTGCTCGGCCTCAAGTCCGGCGGCTATTGGCCGGGCAATATGGACAAGGGCCTGACGAACCATCAGTCGACGGTTTTTCTGTTCGATCCCGACACGGGACAGCTCAAGGCTCTGGTCGGCGGCAACTATCTGACAGCCGTGCGTACGGCTGCATCCTCTTCGGTTTCGATTGCCCATCTGGCGCGTCAGGATGCGCGCGTACTGGGAATGATCGGAGCGGGACATCAGGCTCAGTTTCAATTGCGTGCGGCGGCGGAGCAGCGCGCTTTTGACAAGGTCGTCGCCTGGAATCCGCATCCGGAAATGCTACCCAAGCTGGCCGCTGTTGCAGAAGACATCGGACTACCCTTCGAGGCGGTTTCAGCTGAAGAGGTCGGCGCGCAGTCGGATGTCATCATCACCATCACGTCGGCCTTTGAAGCCTTGCTGATGGCCGATTGGATAAAGCCCGGCACGCACATTGCTTGCATGGGCACCGATACAAAGGGCAAGCAAGAGGTGGACGCGGCGCTGTTGGTGAAGGCGACGGTGTTTGCTGATGAGCTTGCTCAGTCCGTCAGCATCGGAGAAGCGCAACATGCGATTTCTACCGGTCTGATCTCCGAGGCGGACATCACGCCGATCGGTGATGTGATCAACGAGACACACGGCGGGCGGACCTCAGAGGACGAGATTACGCTTTTCGATGGCACTGGCGTCGGGCTTCAGGACCTGGCAGTTGCAGATGTAGCGGCACGGGCTGCAGCGACCAGTGGTGCAACCGTCGTCAGTCTGTGACAATCATCAAGACAGAGAACGAGGAACAAGAGGACATTATGGGAGTTCAGTCGTGCCACAACTTTGGGGACTTCCGTGCCCTGGCAAAACGCCGGCTACCCAGCCCGATTTTTCATTACATCGACGGCGCCGCTGATGATGAAGTGACGTACCGACGCAATACGGAGGCTTTCGAGAGCTGCGATCTCGTCCCAAACGTCCTGGCCGGAGTCGCGGACGTCGACATGAGTGTCGAGGTGATGGGACAGAAGCTTGATATGCCTGTGTACTGCGCGCCGACGGCTCTGCAGCGCCTGTTTCACTATGACGGTGAGCGCGCCGTGGCGAAAGCGGCCACCAAACACGGCACGATGTTTGGTGTGTCGTCCCTGGCGACCGTGGCGGTCGAAGAGATCGCAGACATCGCGCCCGGTCCGAAGATGTTCCAGTTCTACTTTCACAAGGATCGCGGTCTCAACGACGCGCTATTGGAACGCGCAAAAGCGGCGAACTTCAACGTCATGGCACTCACGGTCGATACGATCACGGGCGGCAATCGCGAGCGCGATTTGCGCACCGGATTTACGTCGCCGCCGCGTTTGACCCCGTCTTCGGCATTGAGCTTTGCGATTCATCCGATGTGGGCCTGGAACTTCTACACCAAAGAGAAGTTCGACATGCCGCACCTGTCGGGCCACGTTGATGCGGGCACCAACCTCGCAGTCTCAGTGGGCCACTACTTTTCGTCCATGCTCGACCAGTCGATGAACTGGAAAGATGCAGAACAACTCTGCGCGAAATGGAACGGGCAGTTTGCATTGAAAGGCATCATGAGCGTTGAAGACGCGAAGCGCGCCGTCGATATTGGGTGTTCCGGCATCATGGTGTCGAACCATGGCGGGCGGCAGCTTGATGGATCCAGGGCACCGTTTGACCAGCTTGCAGAGATCGTTGATGCGGTTGGTGACAGGATTGACGTGATTTGCGAGGGCGGCATTCAGCGCGGCACCCATGTGCTGAAGGCCCTTTCCGTCGGCGCCAAGGCATGTTCGGGCGGCCGTCTCTATCTTTACGCGCTTGCAGCCGCCGGGCAGGCCGGCGTGGAACGCGCACTCGGTAACCTGCGCACCGAAATTGAACGTGACATGAAGTTGATGGGCATAACGAGTTTGGATCAGTTATCGCGAGACAACCTCCGCTTTCGCTGATCTGCGACGAACTTTGCGCATCCGGTGCGTGCGCCAGAGTTTGATGTCACCAAGAGTTTGATGTTGCGACGGGCATCCAAGACAGCGCCTCGGCAATCATCGCAAGGCGCCGCTTGATGTCTCCGCTTCGATGGTCGGCAGGTAAACAGGCAACATGTACATGGTTTTCCCGACCGGTCGGTCGAGACGATCTCTGCCATAGGCGGAATCACGTCGCCGGCCCACACGCGCGCAAGTTGGTTAGGCTTGCGGGCACATCCCCTTCACGCGATGCGGCTTGGTGCGTTGCCCATCAGCGGTTGCCAGAATCGAACTCGCGAGAACTTTCGCGATGAATGACAGGCCTCTCGGGCTGGCATGATAACGGTCCCGGCTATACGGACGCTTTTTGAGAGGCAGGCTCATCCAGCAAGAGCCGATTGGCGAAATGTAACCGGCGTTCGCTTCCGCCACCCGTTTCGATTCGGTCGAAATCCACGAAAAGAGCTGCTTTGGGTTGCGTGGTGGATTCTTGAACCATTTCCCCCAGACACCGCGCCGATGGTAAAGCGCATGGCGTGCGCCTTGTGGCCAAGCCTGCCACAGTAACAACTTCGCGCCAGGCGGCTTATGTTTGCGGAACCACTGGACTGCAGACCGAAATCCACGCCGCCCATGACCTGTCATGAACGCTGTCGTGGACTCCTGAAGAACGACAACATCCCATCGCGCGGAACGCAGCACCCGTAGCGTATCCGACGTCTTTCTCGTTTTCGTGAGCGTGGTGCCGATTTTTGCGAGCATCTTTGTTCGGATTGCACGGCGCCGCTTGGACGTCGCTTTGATCCGGCGAACGACACGATCAATGAACCCCGGCATGAGGACGTGGGAATTGCCAACAAATAGAATGGAAAGCGTGCGCTTGGACTGCGCGCCGGTTGCCGACACCGTCACATCCCACGCCGCCGCCGAACTGATCTGCCACACCCAGATGGCGCAGAAGGCTGTAGCGACGCACAGCGCGCGCCTGTGCTTCGAGGCGTTCTGAGCTCGTGCGTCGTTCAACATGTCGAGATTGCAATCCAGATCGTTGGCGGGAGCATTATGGTCATATAGACGCAAAGACAGCGACACTGTCATGTCACGTGTCTGTGTGCGCAAATGATCACCGCGCGCACGATCTGCGCCCACCGCCCACGTGGCCGTCTCCGCCAGCGCGCGAGCCGGCCTCGGCAGCCTCTGAAGCCCGTGCCGGATTGTATCTGCTGGCCTCTACGTGCGCTGCGAAGCCGGCAGAGTTGCAGCTTGCGCCTGCACACTTGTGACCGCGACAAGGTGATAGATGTCCTCGACACTGCAACCGCGTGATAGGTCATTCGCTGGCTTTGCCAAGCCCTGCAGGATTGGCCCAATCGCTTTGGCGCCGCCGATACGTTCGGCAATCTTGTAGCCGATGTTCGCCGCTTCCAGGTTGGGAAAGACAAGCACGTTCGCGGCGCCCTCCAGCGGGGAGTCCGGCGCCTTGGCAGAGCTGACGGCAGGAACGAACGCGGCATCAAACTGGAGATCACCGTCCACGACCAGCTCAGGACGCATGGCCTTGACGACCTTCGCGGCCTCCACGACGCGCGTAACACGTTCATGTTGCGCACTGCCACTCGTCGAGAACGACAGCATAGCAACGCGCGGTTCGTCTCCGATGAGCTCCGCGAATGACTGCGCAGAGGCCGTTGCAATTTCAGCCAGTTCCTCAACGCTGGGCTCGATGACGAGGCCGCAGTCGGCGAAAATGAAGCCGCCTTTCTTGGTGTGATGATGTTCGCAGAGCATCATGAGAAAGAAGCTGGACACGATCTTCGTGTTTGGCGCGCGCCCGAGAATCTGAAGTGCGGCGCGGACGGTGTCACCCGT
>JBCCOV010000205.1:0-8753 GCA_039039985.1 Pseudomonadota bacterium
CGCCATGCCTTTGGTGACCAGTATCGTGCCACCGATTTCAAGTTTCCCACGGCCGGCAAGCTGACCATCAAGTTCGAGGGCGCCGACGGTCAGGTCATTGAACACGAAGTCTTCGATGCGCCCGCAGGCGGCGTCGCGATGGCCATGTACAATCTCGACGAGTCGATCCGCGATTTCGCGCGTGCCTCGATGAACTACGGCCTGAGCCGCGGTTACCCGGTCTACATGTCGACCAAGAACACGATTCTTAAGCAGTACGACGGCCGCTTCAAGGAACTGTTCGAGGAGGTCTTCGAGACGGAGTTCAAGGATAAATTCGCTGCGGCGAACATCACCTATGAGCACCGCCTGATCGACGATATGGTCGCCTGCGCCATGAAATGGTCTGGCGGCTACGTCTGGGCTTGTAAGAACTACGACGGCGACGTGCAGTCGGATACCGTTGCGCAAGGGTTCGGTTCACTCGGCCTGATGACGTCGGTCTTGATGACGCCGGACGGCAAGACCGTCGAAGCGGAAGCCGCCCACGGCACCGTCACCCGCCACTACCGGAACCATCAAAAGGGTCTTGAGACGTCAACCAACTCCATTGCATCGATTTTTGCGTGGACACGTGGTCTCAAGCATCGCGCGAAGCTCGACGACAACGCCGCGTTGGCGAACTTTGCCGAAACCCTCGAGAAGGTATGCGTCGACACGGTCGAGTCGGGCGACATGACCAAAGATCTCGCGCTGTTGATCGGCCCGGATCAACCGTGGCTGTCCACCACCGGCTTCTTGGACAAAATCGACGAGAACCTGCAGAAGGCCATGGGCTGACGTGGCGATCACGGCCTCGGCAGCCGCCGCTAATCTGCCACCGGATCAAGGCCGCACGTCAATCTCTGAGCGACCCGATGGCGGGTCGCTCAGACTTTGGGCGTCCCCAATGCGCGCTGCCGGGCGCGCGCCCGATCGCGATCCGTGACATGGATAAGCCCCGCAATCTGGCGAATGAGAGCGTCTTCGTGCGGGTCCAGTTCCCCGTCTGCGTAGGCGACGCGCCAGAGCATCTCGATCACGCCGCCGCGCTCTTCCTCGCTCATGCGCTGCACGATTTCGTGCGTAAACCGGAAGTACTGGGCTGAGGCCTGCACGCGCTCGTCCGCACGCGCGACAAGTGTGGCCGCGTCAGATTCCGAAAGCTCAAACCGTTTCGCCAGCAAGCCCTCTATCGTCGCGCGTTCCGCGTCGTCGAAGACGTCATCCATGCGCGCCGCTTCAACCAACAGGGCCGCGACGGCCAGATCGAGATCCGTCTGAACGATGCCAGGCTCTTCATTGGTTCCGGAGAGAAAGTCCATAAGGCGGTCGAGCATGCTATCTCCCTTAGCGGCGGACACTGTCGGATTGGACGCAGCAACTGAGCAAACGCCGCGGCGTGAGCAGCGACGCAGCGCCGAACAGTCGAAGCGTAGCGCACATCGCAATCTCGTCACAAACGCGATACGCAGCGCCGCCGGCAACACGTCCGACAGCTCATGTTGCGGTTGCAGGTCGTCGCGCAACCGCGCGAGGTCGCGCGTACGTCTGCACGCTGATGGTGCAAACAGCAAACGCCCGTTTCTAAATCTGAAATCGTCATCAACCACAAAAGATCAAGGGCAACCGAACCAAGAGGCGTTGCGCCGGAAATCATCAACACTGCAAATCCCACGCTTGCGGAGGCAATCGGGCGACGTGTCGGACGACTCAGTCTAATTCCGTCCGGGACCATGATGTCGATCCCGCCCAGGCGCATTCATATTGACGCCGCTCGCACCGCAGATATCAGTTACACAACGTCTGATTGGAGCTTTCATGATCCAGTTTATTCTGGCGCTTGTCGTCCTGGCTGCATGCGGACTGGGCGGCACGATCATCGGCGGCATGTACCCGGATACCTTCCATCCGCATGCGTGGCTTGGCCCGTGCGCGATCGCCAAACGGCTTGGACCGATCGGGTCTAACAACGCCACGACATTCCCCGACAATCTCGGATGGCGTATCGTGGATGCGGACACCCTGATTTGTGAGAATCGTCAGGTACGCATCGTTGGCTATGATGCGCCGGAAGCCGAGCCTGGCCGGGCACAATGTGCGGAAGAAGCTTTGCGTGGGAAGGCCGCTCGTGATCGGGTCGTGGAATTGCTACGGCGACAAACCTGGTCGGCAAGCACCGTAGGCGTACCGGTCGGCCCCGGTTCCGAAGGGCGATACCGTGTCCGCGTCTTTATCGGCAATACCGATCTGAAGGACATTTTGACCCAAGATCGTCTGGCAAGAGCCTGGCGCGGGCGCGGCCAAAAGCCCAACTGGTGCTCGTCATCAAACTGACGCGTCAAGATCACGACAAAACGCGACACGAAACATCAACCATTGCGATATGCACAACGGCGTTTACCCGGGCCATTGAAATGGGGAATGGAATAAGCTTTATAAAATGAAGCGACTGAAAACGTTGGCGGAATAGAAACTTAAGCCTTTACCTGCATTTTGCACGACCCAGTTAATGTACAGGCTTCATTGTGTCGGTACTGCTTGTTGATGACCAAGGTGGATTGTGGCCCGAGAATTCGCGCACAATTCGTAGATCATTTGCTGCGCGCGCGTCGCGCAAAGATCAAACACCCTACCTCGTGAAGAATCTCGGATTTGTTGCCGTTGATGAGTTTGGCCCCTCGGCGCAGGTGCGCGTTCGCCCGTCAGTCGTCGGCCAGAAGACGTTTGAGACGACAATGGCGTGGCTTGCCGCCAGCGCGTACGATCGTGTTGCACTCACCCATTTCGATCGCACGTGGCACTTTGAGATCCATCGAAACCTGGATCTGTTCGCGCATCGGCTGCTGCAGCTCATCAACTTGCGCCAACTCGGCCGCCCGGATGACTTTGTTGCGCGACCAGCCAGTCTCGAAAGTCTGTCGCAGCACCCTGCGCTTCAATCGCTGATCGAGAACTGGAAAACACTGTCCAGTGAGCGCGACGACGATGCCCTTACCCGCATAATCCAACGGTTGACGCGCGGCCGCTACGTGATCGTGCGTCGCGAAGAGAAGACCGGCCAGCTCGTGCTGGCTGAAACCGGTGGCGGCTATCGCTCCCTCGGGCGCAGTTGGGCGCAACTGGCGAAAGGAACGCCGGTCGCGTCCCAGCCAGACCCGGCCTATGGTCGTTGGATTTCAGAGTGTTACGAACACGCATTGCGCGAAACCGGCGCGACCCTTGAAGATGTCGACGCGATTGTCTCGACGCCCAAGTTCGGACGATACCGGTTGCGATACAAGCGACTGATGCTTGCGCGTTCCGACGTGCCCAATCCGTGGCTTCTATGCAGCTCCGTATTGGACGAGACCATCGATTTGCGCCGCATTTGCGCTTAGATGCCGGTCCAGGTCGCGGATCAAATGATCCGTATCCATCCACAACAGTGCGAACCGCGGGCCTTCCAGCGCATTGTTCAAGAACCGCGCCTCCCACTCGACATTTTCGTAGCCGACACGTTGAGCCACGCCGCTCTTGACGATGCCCTCAGCCATCAGTGTCATTGTCATGTCTGTCGACCAACGCGCCAAGGCAAACGCACGGGCGATGCGCGGCATAAAGCCGGTCAGCCCGCGTTTGCGGTAGTCGGGATGGTACCAGACGCCGCCGGAGTAGGCGACGCGACCGCGCACCTGATCCGCCGACGGTGCGGTGACGACACACGCTTCACCGGGTAGCGCCTGGCGGGCGGGATCAGCGTAGAACACACCCATATTCGCGGCCTGCTCCGCAAACGACGTCGACGACCACTCGTACAGGCGCACGGCTTGCGTCGCGACAACACGGCCGGATGGATCAAGCCCCAGAATGCAGTAAGACGTTGCCGGATCAATTCCGTTCTTGGGATTGAACAGCGGCACGATCGGCAGCCACGTGTTCGAATTCTGTTCGTTAACCTCGAGCAAGTCTTCCAACGTCGAAAACACGAGCCGAACCCCGCGCGCGCCGCACGCACGATCAGCCTCGACGAAGAATTGAGCCAGTAAGTCCCGGGGGCCATATTCAATGGCGATCCCCGATAGCAAGTCCGTTCTATTCTGAAAGGCAGTGCTCGCGGGCGCGTTGGGCGTTTGATCCACTTTCGCAGTTTGCGATACCCCGGCCTTGTCGGCTCGAAACTCACTGAAGCTCATACCGCCACCCCGCCGACTCACCTGACGTGTAACCTTTATATTTGGTTACGAACCGCCATTAATTGGCGCATATTGCTCATGGCGTCAATAACCTTAAATCTTAACATTAAACTGTTGCATAACCACAGTAATAAGTTAACACGTTGGGGCTTGTCTCGATCGTTTCAGGTTGAGCTGGAGCCATCCAAAACCCCACCCGACCGCGCAATGTCATGGGCGACCGGCCAGGTTGAATCGAAGACGCGCGGTGTGGGATGGTTGCGGCTGATCTGGCCAGCTGGATCTAACCAGCGGAATCCGATCAGCTGAAGCTGAAACGCACGAACAGACTGCATAGAACAACCAGAAACCTTGAAAGGTGCGCCCAATGTCCGACGGGATGACCAACCCACTGCGTAAGTCTTGGGACCAGCCGTTTGGGTTGCCGTGCTTTGGCGAGATCTCAGTCGCGCATTTTCAGCCCGCCTTCGATGCAGCTCTGGATGCACACAACACCGAGGTCGCGGCGATTGCCGACAATGGTGACCCGCCAACATTCGCAAACACGGTCGTCGCACTTGAGTGCTCCGGGGCTGAGCTGGAGCGCATCGCGCATGTTTTTTTCACGCTCGCGGCGGCGCACACGTCGCCGGAGTTGCAGGCCGTACAGCGCACGATGGCGCCGCGCCTGGCCGCACATTTCGACGCCATTACCTCGAATACGCAGCTGTTTGCGCGCATCGAAAGCGTTGTTGCAGATGCAAAGGCGGACCCAAACGCGCTTTCGGCGGAAGACCAGCGATTACTCGAGCGCGTTCATCGCAATTTCATCAGGGCCGGCGCCGCACTGACCGGGCCGGACAAGACGCGCCACAGTGACATCAAACGGCGGCTGGCGGAGCTTTCGACCGCGTTCAGCCAAAACGTCCTTGCGGATGAAAACGACTGGGTTTTGGAACTGTCGGCGCCGGATGATTTGGCCGGTCTTCCGGACGATCTGGTCGATGCAGCCGCGGCGGCAGCCCGCGAACGCGGCAGCAACGCCAGCCATGTCATCACGCTCGCGCGATCGCTTGTCGAACCGTTCTTGACCTATTCGGCACGCGCCGACCTCAGGGAACAGGCCTTCAACGGATGGGCTGCACGCGGGGCCAATGGCAACGCCAACGACAACAGAGCCATCGTCGCGGAAGTGTTGGCATTGCGCGCAGAACGCGCACGACTTCTCGGTTTCCAGACGTTTGCCGACTACAAGCTGGAACATACGATGGCGGAAACACCGGCCCGGGCACGCGGCCTGCTCGATGCGGTCTGGAAACCGGCACGCGAAAGCGCGCTGCGCGACGCCGTTGCGCTTGAAGAGGCTGCAAAATCTGACGGCATCAATGGCCCTCTGAGAGCGGCGGACTGGCGTTACTACGCGGAAACGGTGCGACGCAAAGCGTTCAACATCGATGAAGCCGAAATCAAACCGTACCTCAGCCTCGACCAGGTGATTGCGGCGGCGTTCGACGTCGCCCACCGCCTGTTCGGTTTGTCCTTCACGCCTGTCGACGGCCTTGATCTCTACCACGATGACCTGCGCGCTTGGGATGTGAGCGATCAGGACGGCCAGCATGTCGGCCTGTTCATCGGCGACTACTTCGCACGGTCCTCTAAACGGTCTGGCGCATGGATGAACACATTGCGCGATCAATCCCGCGTCGACGGCATCGTGCGGCCCATCGTTCTCAACACCTGCAACTTCGCGAAGGCCGCCGACGGCGCTCCAACGCTGTTGTCGCTTGATGACGCGCGCACCCTGTTTCATGAGTTTGGCCACGCTCTGCATGGCCTTCTGTCAGACGTCACGTACGCCTCGATGTCTGGAACAAGTGTTTCAACAGACTTCGTGGAATTGCCGTCGCAGCTTTACGAACACTGGCTGCTGACCGACGATGTGTTGGATCGGTTTGCGCGCCACTATCGCACCGGCGATCCCATGCCGCCGGAATTGCGCGCGCGTTTGCGTAAGGCCCAGAACTTCAATCAGGGATTTAAGACGGTCGAATATCTGGCCTCTGCACTGGTCGATCTTGAGCTGCACGCACGTGCCGCCAAAGACACGGACGATCCGATGGCTCTTCAGACGGCTATTCTGACCGACATCGGAATGCCGGATGCGATTGTAATGCGCCATGCGATCCCGCATTTCCTCCATCTCTTCGCCGGCGATGGATATGCGGCCGGATACTACAGTTATATGTGGTCGGAAGTGCTCGACGCCGATGCCTTCCGGGCATTTGAGGAAACCGGTAACGTCTTCGATCCCGATACCGCGCGGCGCTTAAAGGACCTGATCTATGCCGCAGGGGCCATGCGCAAAGAAGATGAGGCATACATCGCCTTTCGAGGCCGGATGCCGACCGTCGATGGCCTGCTGGCAAAGCGCGGTTTTGCCGAAGCCGTCGCGACGTAGGCGATGTCGCGCACCGACCTTGACGGCATGCCGTTTGATAGAACTTAGGCGTAGTACAAAATTGCAAAAGCGGTCAGGGCCAGGATCATAAGTCCGAATGCCTCGGCAACGGCCCGCCGAAACTGTGCCAGATGCAGCTGAACGACCGTCCAACGCAATGTGCCGAGAAACCCCAACACAATCCCCATGGCCAACCCGGCGCTGAATGTCTCGAACGGAAATGCGCGCAACGCGGATGTCGTCGGCGTTTGGTACTGCAAGCTGTAAAGGTCAAAAAAGCTCAGGGCGACCGCGGCGGACAGCCCGATCATCATCAAAAGCCCAAAACGGGTGACGATTGTCATAACAATCACACCTTATGACTGTTGCGGCTCTAACGAGTTTCGATCAACACCCCTAACGTGTGGTTAGCGATAACGAGAAAAACCCGATTCCGTGATCGCGCACCCTCAAATTCCGGCCATTCGCGTCTATGTTCCACGCGCTTCCGACAAAGCTTCAGGCAGCGCCGCCTCGAACAAATCGAGATCGTGCGCGGCGCCAACGCCGATCCGGATACACCGGTTCAGGGGCGCGACAGCCGGCATGCGCACAAAGACGTCGCGCGCGAGCAAACCATCAAGGACACGTCTTGCAAATACACCGTCATGACCACAATCAACGGTCACGAAGTTGGTCGCCGACGGCAAAGCAACCAGCCCGTGGCGCTCCGAGATTGCCGTGATCCTGGCGCGGGCCGAGGCAATCCGCTCCACAATCTCGGCCAAGTAGGCCTGATCGCCCAGCGCCGCGAGCGCGCCGATCTGTGACAAGCGACTGATGCCGTAGTGATTTCGGACTTTCTCAAAGTTCCGAATGACAGACGCTTCGCCAAGGCAATAACCAATACGCGCGCCGGCCATGCCGTAAGCCTTTGAAAAGGTGCGAAACCGGAGCACTTGCGGGTTCGACACGTCAATTCGCGGCGCCGTATCGGCGGGCGCCGTCTCGACATAAGCTTCATCAAGCGCCAGAAGGCAGCCCGCCGGGAGGTCGGAAATCATCGCCTCAAGCTCGGCCGCACGCCACCACGTTCCCATCGGGTTGTTCGGGTTCGAGACGTAGATCAGGCGCGCCTCGTGCGCCCGCGCCACGTCCCACACGCCGGATAGATCTTCTTGGTCGTCGCGAAACGGGACCTTGATCAGCCGACCGCCGCAGGCCGCAACATGAAAATTGAACGTCGGGTACGCACCATCGGACGTTACAACGACGCTGCCCGGCTCCGTCACAAGGCGATTGGTCAGGCCCAGTCCACCGTCGATGCCTTCAATAATCACAACGTTGTCGGGCGATACGTCGTGGAACGCAGCAACAGCTACTTGGAGGTCGTGATTGTCTGGGTCGCAGTACTTCCAGATGTCCGGTGCGGCCGCTTCCAGCGCCGCAATTACATGTGGCGAGGGGCCAAAAACGCTTTCATTCGCCCCGATGCGGGCCCGGAAGGCACGGCCGCGCTGCCGTTCTTGAGCCTCGGGGCCAACAAACGGCACGGTCGACGGCAAGGCTTCAATGATGGGCGTGAAGCGCGGGTAGGACTGGGAAGGAGGCATGGCGGATCACAAGCGGCAAAGCGAACCAGGAACAAGCGGACAGTCCGCGCGCTTAGCGCACCAGACCCGGATTGCCTAGAGGTTTTCTGCCGTGGGTGAACTCACTCAGCCGACACGCGCTTCACTCATGCGTACCGCGTTACAGGTGTCTCGCTCTCGCTTGCTTTCGCTCACGGCTATTCCTCGCTGCGCTCGGGCCCCCTCGAGATGGCGAACACGCCATCTCGATATTTGAAATGCCCAACGCGGGAAAACCCGCGTTGGGGTGGGCGCGGCGCAACGCGCCGGGCCGCAGGCGCGGCCTGGGAACCGTGCTCGCAGAATGGCCCGCGCTCGAGCCGCAAGCCTGCGAGCGTGCGAACAGCGCAAATGAAAGACTCTCGCTCACGATCAGCCACACCCACAGGCGTCATCCCGGTGCTTGTCACCGGGATCCAGAGCTCAGCGGGCTCGGATGTTGATTGGACGCGTGGACCGTGCCGCTGTCGGGCCTCTCGACCGTTCGAGATCGCAGAAACGTGGACCCCGGGC
>JBCCOV010000206.1:0-8609 GCA_039039985.1 Pseudomonadota bacterium
GGCTGAGCGGTTCATTCAAACGGCCTTGCGCGAATGGGCCTATGCCACGGCATTCGAAACCTCAGATCAACGGCGAGACGCGCTGCCCGAATGGCAGCATCGCTACAACTGGCACCGCCCGCATGCTAGCCTCGGTGGAAACACACCAATCAGCCGCATCGGAATGACAAGGAACAACCTCTTGAGGCATCACATCTAGCAGGCTGTTGAACAACTCACCAGCGACGGGCTTTGAAGGTGCTTTCGTCGCCCATGAAACGTGAGATCGTGATTATCAGGATGCCGTCTTCGCCGAGGTCTGCATCGCCTGAACCTGAGACCTCGTCCATTTCATCGAAGCCCTGCCAGTCGAAGTCGGCGCCGTTCAGGCTGTAGCCGGAGTCGATGGCGCCGTCGACGCAGATGTATTTGAACTGGCCCGTGCCGTCGGCGTTGAACTGGATGAAGGCCGGTTCGATGAGGTCGAGATCACGCGCCTCGTAGTCATCCGCCTCGAAGATGCGCCATTTGCCAATCACAGCACTCTTCGTCTTCGTCATGGGCCTGCCCTCGATACCTCGGCCAGCAAGCGCGGCAACCGTATGAGGTTGTAGGCGGCCATCGCGAAAGTAAATTGGAAACCGACACGCTCCTTGCCTCGCAGCTTGGTCTTGCCGATCCCTGCGATCATCTTGACCCAGCCGAACGCTTCTTCGATGCGTTTGCGCGCACGCTGCGAGGCGGCATAGCCGGGGTGGCGCATCGTGCGGCGATCGACAGAGGACCGCCGCCACCTGCCCGTTTTCGTCATCGCATCGTGGCGGGCGATGTGTGGCGTCACCACCATCGTTCTTAGAGTTTGAACGAAGCCTGCCGCGTCGTAACCCTTGTCGGCGCCCAATGTGAGGCGCCGCATCGAGCCCGACGAGTGGCGATCGATCATGGCAATCGCCGCCTCCCGCTCAGCCGTCCCGGAAGCTTGTGTCAGCCGGGCCTGCACGACGAGACCCGAGCGGTTTTCCATCAGCGCGTGCCCCATGAAACAGAGCTTGGCTTCCTTGCCGGCGCCCTTCCTGAAGAGCTTTGCATCCGGATCGGTCGTACTGGCGTGGGTGTCGTTCTTGCGCCTCTTGCCATGAAAGTCGGCCTCGCCGTTCCGCCCGGGGCCGGGCGGCTCTTCCGAGCCGTCTTTGGCACGCGCCGACTTCATCGAGGCCCAGGCCTCCACCAGTGTGCCGTCGACGGAGAAGTGGTCGTTTGACAGGAAGCGCTTCACCTGTCGGTGGTGCAGCACGGCTTCGAGGAATTTGGCAGCAACGTCGGCGTCGAGCAGCCGGTCGCGATTCTTGGAGAACGTCGAATGGTCCCAGACCGGATCGTCAACGCCCAGCCCCACAAACCACCGGAACAGCAGGTTATAGTCGATCTGCTCGATCAGCTGGCGTTCGGAGCGCACCGAATAAAACGCCTGCAACAGCGAAGCCCTGAGCAGCCGCTCCGGCGCAACCGAGGACCGCCCCGTCATGCCGTAGAGCGCCTCGAACTCGGCATCGAGCGAAGCGAGACAATCGTCGACGATCTGCTTGATGACACGCAACGGGTGCTTGGCCGGCACCCGCGCTTCCAGGTCGATATAGCTAAACAGTGCCCCTGACCGTTGGTCCGATCCCCGCATCATCCGCTCCATTGCCACCCTCGCGGCCACATCGAATCATATTCGACAAGGCAAGTCAGATGCCAATTTCAACAGCCTGCTAGAGCGCGGCGATGTGATGGATATCCCTAAGTAGTACTGCACCTTCGTCGACAAGCGGCAACACAAGTGCAGTTCAATCCGAAGTCGCGAAATCATGAAATCTAATGGCTGACGGTGGAGAACCGATACCCATTGGAGCAGCTGTACATTTGTTATGATGTAACGCTCAGTGCGCGGCCTTCAGACCTTTGGTGAGAACCACCACCTTCTGTCGGAACTGACCTGATAGCCCACGTCTCAACGGTTCCTGAGTTCTAGACAGTCCTAGCCAATGCAAGCTGCCACAAACGAGAACATCCGCTTCCGAGTCTTGGGCCGCGCCTCAATAGCTGCGAGGACGTGTCCGCATGACCAAATGGGCGTTCGGCAAAAACGACCCATTCAGCTTTCGGCAATGACTTCAAGACGCGAGCGAACTTTGGCCGCTCAGCAAGCGCTGCATGCTTGTCGCAAACGTTGAGCTCTCCGACGTTGTGATCATTCGGCAGCCGCTCTACAAGCGCGCCGGATTAAGCGGAAGAGGACGCGAGCAGAAAGCAAGACCGGTCTTCCGACCCGAAACGTTGTTATCGCCAACACCCTCACATTGCGGCGGCCCTGATTTCGCTTTCTAGTGTGCCGATAAAGGTGTCCATTGTCGTCTCGCCCATGTCGACGGCTTTGGCGCCGCCGCCTGCCACGATCTTGACTTCTTCGATGCCGATCACGCTCAGGATTAGCTTCAGATATTGACTGGCTACATCGCGTGAAGCGATGGGTGAGCCCTCGGTATACACGCCGCCGGAGGCTATCAGGACGGTCGCTTTCTTACACGTGACAAGGCCAGTGCCATCCATGTCCAGCGTCAGGCCCTTGCGCACGATATGGTCGATCCACGCTTTGAGAACGGCAGGGACGTTGTAGTTGTAAACCGGCGTTCCGATTGCGAGCTCGTCAGCGTCCAACAGCTCGGCAACCAATTCATCTGACAGGGCAAGTGTGTTCTTCATCTCAGGTGTGTGCTGGCCAGGCGGTGTGAAGTAAGCCAGGAGCCATGGCGCCGTGACGAAGGTCAGGCCGCTCTCCATCAAGTCGCGCTTGACGACCTGTCCGCCAGGGTGCGCGTCACGCCATTCGGCAACGAAGCGTTGGGTCATGGCGCGGGAGATCGAGGCACCGCCGCGCGGGCTGGTCTCGACGACTAGCAGTTTGCTCATGCTGGTTATCCTTCATGTGTGGGATCACTCGGCGTGTCGAAGCGATCCGGACAGGGGCATTGCCAACATTCAAGCCATCCAAAAGTGCCAATGATAGAGACTATAAACTGACAATCTCTATCAGTTTTGGAGATGGATATGATCGGTGCCCTGACACTCGACCAACTACGCGTCCTTGTGGCAATTGCCGATACAGGCAGCTTTTCCGCAGCGGGCAGGATGCTTGGACGGGTACAGTCCGCAATCAGTCAGTCGGTTACCGCGCTTGAGAACACGCACGGCGTGACTTTATTCGACCGATCGGGTTATCGGCCCGTTCTGACCGAGTGTGGATGTGTCTTAGTCGATCAGGCGCGGTTGGTGCTTGCCGGCGCTGCGCGGTTTGAAGCTTTAGCGGCGAGCGCGAATAGCGGATTAGAGGCAGAGCTTCGGCTCGCGATCGACCCGCTCGTACCGAGCGCGCCACTTATGAACGCGTTGAAGGCAGTTGGTGAAACCTATCCCGACCTGCCGATCTCGTTCTCGACCGAGGGCTTAGGTGGATCACTGCGGCGACTGCGGGATGGATCAGTGTCGCTCGGCATCTGCACGTTGTTGCCCAACGTGCCGGAGGACATCATGGCCTATCCGCTGCTGCGCACCGTGATGCGACCGGTGGCCGCCGCTGATCATCCGTTGGCCTCCTTGGGGCGGAAGGTCACGGCCGCTGATCTAGAACCATATGTCCAGCTTGTCTTGTCTGACCCGGTCGAGCCATCCGGGCCGAACTACGGATTGGCCAGCGCGCGGCTTTGGCGCTTCGCCGATTTGAACCGACGTCTCGACTTTCTTCTGGCTGGCTTCGGCTGGTGCCGTATGCCGGAACACATCGTGTCCGAAGCGCTGATCGACGGTCGACTCGTGAGGCTGGAGATCGAGAATGACACAAGCCCGGCGGACGGCCTGGCAATCTACGCGGCGCACCGCCGCGACCACACGCCAGGTCCTGCAGCGCGCTGGCTGCTAGACGCTTTGCAACAGATACTATCCAATTGAGGACATTCCGGTCGCCACTGCAGCGAGAATGCATGCGACCTGCAGAGCAGCCAGAGCCTCGCGACACAGGGCTATCATAGCGCCATGGCGGGTCCACACGGCCTGTTCATCCGACTGACGATAGAGAATCAAACCCAACTCCGGCCGCATAACCAGTACCGAACCGCTGCAGCTAGGCCGATGACGAAGAAACACCATCGGCCCGCCGGTCGGCTGAGCGCCGATGCGGCCGAAGTCCTTGGGCCAACGAGCACTGGGATCGAGAACGTGGAGCCACCCAGCTGCATCGAGCTCATTGTAGGCTCAGAGCACGGATGCGTTGCGCTCTTTCACACGCTCATGTTGGTCGATGCCGTCCATGTCGAATAACCCTCACAGTGCAGTTGAACGTCCTGAGACGAAGGGCCGAGAGAGGGGGCGGTAGGACTCTGTGTAAGGCTGGTTGCCTTTTCGCTTCTCCACCCAAGCCTTCAGCTCTGCGAGATTGGTGCAGACGATCACAGCAGCTTGTCCAGAGTGATCGGCAGGTCGCGAATGCGCTTCCCGGTCGCGTCATAGACCGCATTCGCGACTGCCGCCGACGCGCCATTCATGCCAATCTCGCCAATCCCGCGTGCGCCGTTCGGGGCGTGTGGATCGGGGATCCCCGTCCACGCCACATCAATCTCGGGGACATCCAGATGCGATGGCACATAATATTGAGCAAAACTCGGATTCATGATCCGGCCGCTCCGCTCGTCAAAATGCGTGTTCTCCATCATGGCCATGCCGAGTGACATGATAATGCCGCCACGAAATTGGCTCGCCGCGAGCTTCGGATTGAGGATACGGCCGCAGTCATACACGCCTGTCACACGCGAAATGCGCAACTCGCCCGTTACTGCGTTGACGCGCAACTCTAAGAAGACCGCTCCGGTCGAATGCATTGACCATGTCGCGACCTCAGTTGGTGGGGCCGCCCGTCCTTCAGCAGAGACCGAGGTTCGGCCTGACCATTCCAGCAGATCGGCGATAGCAATGCGTCGCGATGGATTTGCGCCAAGCGCCAGTGAACCGTCGGACATCATCAGCGCCTTTGCCGGTTGGCCGTGGAGCGGGCTGCCTCGAGGCACAAGGTTTGCGAGTTCAGCGACAAGAGCGTCGCGCGCGGCAGCCAGTGATGCGCCGATCGCAGCCGTCTGTTGCGATGCGGCCGCAATGATGCTCCCCGGCAGCGTACTGTCGCCATGACGAATCTGAACATTCTTTTGGGCGAGGCCCAACAGGTCTGCGGCAATGGCAGCCGTGGCTGTCTCCATCCCCATCCCACCTTCGTGCCCTGGCAATGCAATGAGGGCGCTGCCGTCTCTGCGGAGTGTGATCCGTGCAGCGCTGCCGGGAAAGCGTTTGTATGGATAGTAAGCGGCCGCCACACCAGTACCGATGAGCCATTCCCCTTCACGCCGTCCAAGCCGCTGACCCGACCTTGGTTGCCAGCCGAAGCGACGAGCACCTTCGCGGTAGGCCTCAATCAGGGCGCGTTGCGAATAGGCCTTGCCGGTCGTTGGATCGACAGCGGGTTCGTTGCGGATGCGCAGTTCGATAGGATCCATGCCGAGCTTCTCGGCCAGCTCGTCAAGCGCTGTCTCCAACGGAACGGTCCCAACGGCGGAGCCAGGTGCACGCATGAAGGTATTGGCGAGCATGTCCATGGTGCCGACGTGCACGTCCAGATGCATTGTGTCCGACTTGTACATGCGCCTGCTTGCGTCGATGAGCGGTTCGGTCATGACGTTTTGCGCGATCTTGACCGTCGTTCCGGTGTGGATCATTGCCGTCAACCGGCCCTCACGATTGGCCCCGAGAGCGACCCGCTGCCGTGTTGGCGCCCGGCCGCCGCAAACGCGAAAGACGCCCTCGCGCGTGAGCGTCATGCGCACCGGCCGATTTGCCAACCGAGAGGCGGCAGCCGCGAGGATATGGTATTGCCAGAGCGTCTTGCCGCCGAACCCACCGCCAACAGCCTCCGCCGTCAGGTGGACATCCGATCGCTTAAGCCCGAAGACTTTCGCTATCGTGATGGCCGACATCGCGACGCTCTGCGTGCAGTCGTGCATACGCAGCAGGCCGTCTTGCCAAACGACCGTAACGGCATGGGGCTCTATCTGGTTGTGGTTGTGCCTTGGCGTAGAGAACGCGAGATCAACTGAGACTGCGGCATCGGCGAGCGCCGCCTCAGCATTACCGGCAACGTATCGCAACGCCTTGCCCGCATAGTCTGCGGGTACGGCAGCATCCGCAGCCGCATCGAAGCTGGTGACCGCGTCTGCAATGTCGTAGCCGACCTCGATAAGGGTTGCGGCGTAGTCAGCCTGCTCCTGCGTTTCAGCAAGGATAACGGCGACTGGCTGTCCATTCCAATAGACCTCTCCATCTTGCATGACCGGCAATGCACTTCCAGCCATGCCGGTCCGCGTTCCGAAGAAACTCTCAGGCGGCGCCATCCGCGGTGCATTCTCATGCGTCATGACGAGTACGACACCAGGCGACGACTCTGCCGCCTTGGTGGCGATGCTCCGGATCGTCCCTCGCGGGATCGTGGAATAGACAAGCGCGCCGTAAACCATGCCGGGGTAGGTGTGCTCGGCGGCGAACCTGGCCACACCTTGGACAAGCAGGCGACCGTTCCGCCGGGGAAGCGATGTGCCCAAGCTATCGGGCAAGCGAGCGAGAGAGTCTTTGGTTTCAAGCGGCCCGGGCTTCGGTTGTGCCGTCGCACCACCTCCCAATGTAACCTGTGCGACCGCTGCGGCAGTGCCTGCGAGCATGGTACGGCGCGTCGGATTGCGACTGTCGCTACGATTTGGCATAAAGCGTTGGTCAGTTGGTTCGGTCATCGCGAGGCTCCCGCAAGATCCGTAAGCACCGCAACGATCAGGCGGCGCGCGAGCTCGATTTTGAAAGCGTTGCCAGGACGCGCTGTGGCGCCCGCAAGCGCAGCTTCAGCCCCGGCTATGAATGTGGTCCGCTCGGGCAACCCGCCAATCATGGCAGCTTCTGCCTGGTGCGCGCGCCACGGCTTCGGCGCAACACCGCCGAGCGCGATGCGAATGCCGGCTATGCGTCCGTCCGCAACGTCGAGAGCGGCAGCGATCGAGACTAGCGCAAACGCATAGCTCGCCCGATCCCGCACCTTGCGGTAAGTTGAGCGGGCGGCGGCGGAGGTCGCAGGTAATTCTACGGCGGTGATGAGTTCGCCGGACCTCAGGACCGTCTCGACGTGTGGCCTGTCGCCAGGCAGACGATGAATGTCGACCAGAGGCACGCGGCGCTTGCCCTCAGGTCCGGCGAGATGAACCACTGCGTCATAGGCCGCGAGGGCGACGCACATGTCCGATGGATGGGTCGCGATACATGCGGGCGAAACGCCGAGGATGCCATGGCTGCGGTTGAAGCCCTCGTATGCGTCACAGCCTTGACCAGGTCGACGCTTGTTGCAACGCGCACCCTCGATATCGAGAAAGTAAGCGCAGCGCGTACGCTGGAGGATGTTACCGCCGACGGTCGCCATGTTGCGGATCTGGGCTGACGCACCCGACAGGATCGCGCGGGCGAGGGCCGGATAACGCGCACGAACAGTGGCGTCCTCCGCAACTGCCGCATTGCTGGCTGCAGCACCAATCAGAAGACCGTCGCTCGCGGTCGGCTCGATGACGCGCGACAAACCCGTCACGTCGACCAACCGATTTGGAGTCTCGACCCCTTCACGCATCAGATCGACGAGGTTGGTGCCTGCACCGAGATACTTGGCAGGACTATTTCCGACTTGGGCAATTGCGTTCTGCTCTGAGTTTGCTTTGGCATACGCGAAGGGCGTCATTGGCTCTCCTCCGAGACGTACTTGGCGATAGCGTCAACGATGCCATTATGTGCGCCACAACGACAAAGATTGCCGCTCATTCGCTCGCGAATCTCTTCGCGGCTGCGGGACGGCAGGGCGTCGAGGTCGGCCGTTACGCTACTCGGTGCGCCCCGCATAAACTCGCCGCGCAAAGCAGCCGCACTCATCATTTGACCGGGCGTGCAGTAGCCACACTGAAGCCCGTCGTGCGCGATGAACAGCGCTTGAAGCGGGTGCAGATCTTCGCCGTTTGCGAGACCCTCGATTGTCGTCACCGCGCGGCCGTCATACTGCACAGCAAGGGCAAGACAGGAGAGAACGCGCTCCCCATCAACCAGGACAGTGCATGCTCCGCACGCACCTTGATTGCAGCCTTTCTTTGTCCCGAACAGACTCAGGCGATCCCGCAACAGATCGAGCAGAGAAACACGCGCGTCCTCTGGAAGGTCGAAAGGTTGCCCATTGATTACGATCGTCATGCAAAGCCTCCGGTAAAGGTTGGCCACGTCTTGGTCTGCGAGCGGATTGGGCTAGGTGGGCTGGGCCGCGAAGTACCCCGCCGAACCGATGTCGTTGAGGAGCGTTTGGCGCGTCGGCTGCCATCCAAGCTGCTCGCGCGTCTTGGCGCAGCACGCGGCGAACCGCGTGAAGTCATGCAGGAACGCGGTATGGATCACGGCATCAGCCGCCTGCGCGCCTGCCTGCAATGTCTCCGGCGACGCGAGGTCGCCACGGTGTACGGTGACCCCGATTGTGGCCAACC
>JBCCOV010000207.1:0-8462 GCA_039039985.1 Pseudomonadota bacterium
CGTTCGCGGCCGTAGCCGTCCAAGGCAGACGACGTGAACCGGGCCGTCGCCCCCGTCGGCGCCGTGGTGACGGTCTGAACCTCTTGTGTCGCCGGAATGCCTTCGTTGAGATAGTACGTTGTCGTCACGCGGCCGCCAGGCTCGGTGACCGCGAACGTGCGACAATGCACGTCGTAGGTCGATGTTGTGACCAGGCCGTCCATGTCGGTCGACGTCGCCATGGCCTGGCAGACCGGATTGTACGTTGCCGTTGTGAGATGGCGGGTGTCAGCCGACTGCCCGCGACAGCCGAAGTAAGCGCCGTTGCGGGTCTCGATCCGGAACAGGTTGTCCGTCGGGTCGTAGGTCCACTCGGTTTTGCAATCGGCGGCGTCGGTGGTCGAGGTGCGGTTGCCGTAGGTGTCATAGGTGTGGAGCGCGCGGCGAATGTCTGTTGTGTCGAGCGTCGCCCACTCATGGGTGAGGTGGCCGTTGGTGACAGTGCCGTTGCTGTTGCCGTCGTACCAGCGCGAGGTTCGGGACATGAGGGTGCCGGATGCGTTCCGGCGTTCTTCGGTCAGGACGCGATCGACAATGTAGGCGGTCGTGTTGGCGGCGAACGTGCGCGTCGTGCTGCGGTCGTCGGTGCTCACCGAGATGTTGCCAAGTTCGGTTTCGACCAGAACGTTGTTGTAGGCATCAAAGGTGCGATCGACCCGCGTGGCACGCGGCACGCCATCATAGATCGTGCGTTGCGACGAGGTGTTGCGGGCCGTGAACGGCAACTGCGCCGGATCGGTGTTGACGACCCATCTGTGCTCATCCTTGCGCAGCAGCGTGCCGACCGGGCCACCGCCGGCGTCTTCAGGCCGTGGGCCGGACCAGACTTCGAGGCTTTCGAGCGCACCAGCCGAGGCGACGTCCTGGCGGAAGGTGTAGATCTTTTCGGGACACATGGTGTCGCCGGGATTGCACGGCAGAATCGCCCGCGCGCTGCGGAAGCCGAGGAAGCGGCGTTCGACGCTGTCGTAGAAGCCACCAGAATAGGCAAAGTGCACCGTCGAGTCATCGCCGACTCCGGGTGACTGCGTGACCTGCGTCACCGTCGGCAGCACGAACGGCATCTTGTTGTTCACCCACGCCGACGACGCGGTGTAGGCCACCGTCGTCGTGCCGCCAAAGCGGTTCGTGCTGGACGTGAGGAGGTGCGGCAGCGGGCCGGAAGAGAGGAAGATGGCGTAGCTACGAAGTCTTGTCTCGCCGGGTTCTTCCGGCTGGAACCCACCATAGTACTTCCAAGTCAGGACATCGGCCTTGCCATCACCGTTGAAGTCAGCGAGTGCAGCCGGGACTTCTTCGTTGGTGCTCGCAGTCCCACTCCATTGCGCCGCGGACAAAGCGAGCGACGGCCCGGTTTGGTCGAGCTGAATGCGATAAAGCTTGGCGTTGCTTCGTGACGAGCGGGTCATCTCGCTCGACATCGCCAGCATCAGGTCAGGGGATCGATCGCCATCAACATCAGCAATGATCAGGTTGCGATTGTGGTACCCAGAATTGACATATCTGGGTGCATCGTGCGTGACGTCGACCGAAGGGCCGGTCGTCTCAAACGTCTGGCCTGTCGACAGAAAGGCCATGATCCTTGTGTAGGTACGCGTGCCCAATGAGCAGTCGTTCATTACGGCCAGGTCGGATTTTGAATCCTCGTTCAGGTCCACCAACGCGAACCTGTTCTTGCCCGTTTGCGATGATCCGCTTGTGTCTCCGGAGCACGACGCCAGTCCGGAGGTGAAGGATTGAAAGTCGCCTTGCAATTCGATGACGGGCTGCGCAGAGAACTGCGCGCCGTCGCTCAGATAGATCTGAACGCCGACGCGGTCATAGTCACCCTGATACGGTGAGATCAGTTTGACGACATCGGACTTACCATCTCCATTGACGTCGCCGATCCGATAGCGTGGGCATCCGAAATAGTAATAGGCGATCTGAATACTGATTGGCAGATTGACCGAACGATGCGACCAGGCGGTGCCTGTCCAGGACGTTATCGTATTGTGTGTGAGAAGTTCCTGGGTTCCGTTTCCATCAAAATCGCCAAACAGCTGACAGCCATGTGATTCATCGTCGGTTAGCTCATTCGCGGTTGTGCCCTTCAGCGTGGCGCCGGTTCGCGTGATTTCCAAGAACTTAATCGATGGATCGTAGACCTGACCGCCATGCCCCTCTTCATCCGACGGCCTGGCGATCTTTGGGACAACCCGAACCAGCTCATCTTTGCCGTCACCATCGAGATCAACAACGCGGGGTTGGAAGATGCTGTTCAGGGTTTTGGCATCTCGACTGTTGTAACCGTAAGCAAATCCAAAATCTCTCGCGATCGTCGTCCCATAAGATTGCACGTACCCATCGCCAAAGCGAACCGTGAGTATCGCATCATCGCAGATCCGGCCTACTGGATCGCCGTCTTGGTACCGTATCCGGCAATCGGTTTCCGTCGAGGCGACGTCTATCTTGCCGTCACCGTCGAAATCACCTGTGATCGGACGAATGACCTGACCTTGATCTTCACTTGCCTTATCATTTGCGTTCCCAGTCACATCCGGTGTCGCCCCCATGCTCGCCTCGCCTGAACCATTGGCATAGGCGACCTGTGTCGGCGGTAAGCTGGTGCCGGCTGTGACAACGCCGTTGCCGTCGAGCGTGTAGTCGGTGCCGTAAGGCGTCACGGACACCAAGCGCGAGATCGTCACAGATGGTGTGGCGTCGTAGGCCATCGCATAGGCGCGTACCGGTGCACCACCTGTTGTGATCGCAATGGTCCGCAACCGCTTGGTCGCGACCACAATGGACTTGCCGGTGGCATAAGATTGCGGGTCCGGACGGTCTTCCGTGTGGAAGATGACCTCCGTCCGGTTGTAGGAAATCTTGTCGATCACACAGACCGGCAGGGTTGCGCAGGCGTAGGTGAACTGAACCGTGTTTTGCGCAGCGCTGGTGTCGATGATTTCTGAGAGTAGCCAACGGGCGTTGTCGGCCAAATCCGTGTCACCCGTTGCCCCACCGGCCAGGTCGCCAACTGACTTGTAGACATACCGCGTGCCGTCACGCGCCGTGATCGTCCAGGTGTTCGACGTGTCGTCGAACGTGTAGCGCCGATAGCTTTCGACGCGGGTGAAGTGGGTGCCGCCGATCGTGCAGCTTGGGCTCGTCGCGCCGGTCTCGCAGCGCATCAACTCGTCGTCGGTGTCGAGGCGGAAGGTCTCGGTCGAGGTGAGGACCGGAGCATCGAAGGCCGGCGTGCCGCGTACGCGGGATGTTCGCAGGATCTCCGACACACCTTCGAGCCGCCAGCCGATGCCGAGAATGCCGCCGGTCGCCCCGGTCGGGCGGAGGCCGAAGTTGCTGTCATAGAACAGACGCAGCTTGGGTTGCAGACCGCGGAAGTCCGGCAGATCAATGGCCACCGACGTCGTGAAGCTGCCGTTCATCGGCGGCTCTTGTGCGCGGGTAAAGCCACTCGCTTTCTTGACGACCGACTCGCCCGCATCCTCAGTCGACGATCCCGACGTCTGCGCCTTGGCATCCGGTGCGATCGGGAAGCGGCCGACAATGTCGTTGAACCAGTCTTTGACCGCGCCCCAGAATTGCTTGAGCACCGACGGTGTCGACCCGGTGGTCGTCGCGGTCGAACTGTTCGGCGTCGCCTCCGCTTTAGCCGTCGCGGTCGAGCTCGCCGTTGACGTGGCAGATGCCGCGGTGCTGTGCGAGGCCGGCGTCTCCGACGTCGCAACAGGCGCTGCCGCCGGTGCGCTTTCGCTGAAAGCCGGTGTCGCCGCAGCCAGTGCGATGGCCGCAAGGCACCCTCCGACCGCAAGACCTGCGGCCCGATGACTTGAACGCATGAGACTGTGTTCCCGCTTGAACGCCTGTCAGACGTGACTGGCTTGACGTGTCAGATTGCGTTGCGCGAACTCACTGGGAGTCCGGCGTGCGTTGCGACGGTTCCGGTGGATTTCCGTGCGATTGGGTATCCGGCTTTGGCTTTGTTTTTGATTTCACGACGCGTTTTGTCGTCGCCGGCGGTTTGCCGGTCATCGACAAAGAAATCCGACCGCGCTTGTCAACTAATTTTGAGTCTTTGATTTTTATGCGTTTCTTTTCAGCTTTGGGGTTTTGTAGCGGCGGCACCCGCGTTGCCAAAGATCCAATTGGAGAAACGTTTACAGCATCTTGCGCGAACGCCGGACTGCTTATGCACAAAACAGAAATATAAATGAGGAAAGTCAGAGTTTTAATTATAGTATCTTTCAATTTGAAAACCATCGCGACTACCCCCTAAACAATCGCCGCAAATCTCAGCCTTATGAGTAATCGACCAGTAATTTTGACGGAATAATACTTTGGTATTAATTAAATCCTATATATCTTCCAATTCGCGCGCATAAACAAGGCGAGCCCTGCGGTTTATGACAACTTTGCTGCAAACGCCATTTTCATTTGCTGGTTGAAGCGTGAGGCTGATCCGCAACGGAAGGACTCCGGCGCGAGTCCAGGATGCCAATTCCTGACCATCCTGATCGAAGTATATGAGCTCAAATCGACAGATAGATCGGCTAATACGATGCGCGTTCGGCGGACGGCGCTCTGTCGATGGGGGGCGATAGGGAGCGACGTCGAGTGTGAGTGTGCCGTCAGCCTCCGGCAGCACGCCCATTCGATAATGCAAGAGACCCTGAAAGCTGGCTCGCGGGGCATAGCTTGAGACAAGACTTACAGATGAGCGGGTTCCGACCAGAGTCAGAGCGTTCTGTGCCGTGCGGTCGCTGGTGTTCGACCGAATGGCATGTTCCAGCACCAGCATGACCGCACCGACGAACCTCGCGTCTTCTCGTTCCGCCAGTCGGATCTGTTGCGCGCCGTGTACGCGACGCGCAATCGCAACGGATTGATAGACGATCAAGGAGATGAGGCTGCCGAGCGCTATGGCTACGACAACTTCAATCAGCGTCATGCCGTGTTCGCAACCGCACCGTCGCGGCAAACGGCTATCGCTCTGCCGCAATAGGTCCGAAGCGGACCGCCCGAAACTCTGAAAGTAACTCGCCATCGCCTGATCGCGCAGTAAAAACAAGTTCAAATGGCACAGCAATCGCGCCCGGATGTGCCGGCCTGCTGAGCGGCCGTGTTTCGATCGTCCAGCTGACATCTCCGTCCGCTCCGCTTGGGCTTTCTGGATTGCCTGGCGTCCAGCTATCGAACTCCCGCCTGGCGATTTTCACGGATCGTCGCGTAGCCTCAGCATGGCGATCTGCTTCCAAACTTCCTGAAACAGTTGTGAGCGCGGTCGTTGCGATAATGCTCACGACGGCCAACGCAACCACAACTTCGAGCAGCGTGAAACCGTTCTCGCAGGTTATCCGGGCTTGCGGCATCAATCTTTCACCGTAATGGCACCGCTGAACCAGTCGAAATCAACGCGCGACCTTGCGTCGGTGTCACTCTTCAAGATGACCGTTCCGCCGCTTGTTGACTCATCTGGATAGAACCGGAGAACAGCGGCGTCATTTTCACTCTGAATCTTCAAAGGTGAAACCACTGTTGCCTCAATGAACTCCGGAAGAACGAAGGGCTCTCCTTCAATCCGTAGGTTATCTAACTCCGCGTTGGTGCGAACCAAGACCAGATTGATCACGCGGCTTTCCGATACGGCCCTCGCTCGTGCACTGGCGAGTGCAGTTTGGAGGTCCCGCCGGGCGGAGACCACGTCCGGCTCTGTCCGCAAATACGCCAGCGTTAAGGTGGTTGCGAGCGCGACCAGCATCAGGACGACAATGACTTCGATCAGTGAAAACCCGCTATCGCTTTGTCGGTTGCGCGTCAGCTCTTCGGCTTGCCGGCCGTGCATTATAGCCCAGCCAAGTTGTTGATTGCAGCCAGGCTCTCGACGACAACAATGACAATGAACCCGATCAAGCCACCGATACACAGCGTCAGCAACGGACCGATCGTTGAGATTGTGCGCTCGATGCGCCTCTCGAGCTGCTGATTCATGACCAGTCCGATGTTGCGGAGCATCGTCGGAATTTGACCGGACGCTTCGCCTGAGCGAATGGCGCGGATCACAAGCGCCGGTAATGCTCCGGACCGCGCGAGAGCAGTGCTGAGAGCTTCGCCTTCGTTGACACGTTCGATCGCCTCTGCCAACGCGCGCTGCAAGCGGGGCTCACCAATGACGGATAGTGTCGCAGACAAGCTTCTACGCATCTCGACGCGGTGTTGAAGGAGAACGGCAAGCGTATCGACCAGCAGCGCATTTTCGCGTTGCCGATTGATTGTGCCGTAGATGGGCAGGCCATACGCGAGGCCTGCAAGCCGGCGCTGGCCAGATGGCGTGGCGCTTGAGAGAGCTGTTGCAAAGAACAGTGCCAACGCCAACAGCAGCAACGCGTCGCCAGCGCCAGAAATGGCCGATTGTACGGATAGCAGCCATTGCAGTGCTGCCGGCATCATGTCTTCGCGTCCAGCAAACAAGGGCGCGAGCGTTGGAATCAGCGTTGAGAACACGACTGCAAACGCAACGATGCTGGAGACTAACAAGAATGCAGGATAGATGAGCGCGCCGCGGAGCCGACTGGAGAATGCCAGTTGCGCCTCAATCATGGTCGCCGCGCTATTAATCGCGTTTGGCAGGTCACCGTTTTCCTCGCCAGCCGCGAGTAGACCCGAAACGGCCGCATGCTTCGCCTTCAGATATGGAGCCAGCGCCACCGACAACTGGGTGCCCGAGCGCAACTGCGCGATCTGGGCTTGCAGCGCGGAGCGCGGTCGTGTCGACGCCGAATTCTCGGCTGAGAGCTCGAGACAATCGGCAATTGTCAGTCCGGCCGCCGAAAGCGTTGCCAATTCGCGCAACAATATGGCGAGCTGCTTAGCGTCGAATTTGTAACCGCGGCCAAACCACAGTTCCCAGGATGTTGTGGCATTGCGGTCGCGTGGCTCGATATGGCGAACGAACAGACCGCGTGACGCAAGTTGATCAAGTGCATCTTCTTCGGAGTCTGCAGTAAGGTCGCCGGTCACGACCTTGCCGTTTCGATTTATGGCCTCGAAGCGCAACTCAAGACGTGTCATAGACGTATGCACCGCTGAATCTCGGCAAGGCTTGTCTCGCCGGCCGCGACTTTCGAGACGGCGTTGGTGGCCATGCGCGTCATCCCGTTCTGCTGTCCGGCAGTCGCGATGGCGCTCTCTGAGGCGCCTCTGAGAATGAGATCTTTGATCGTCTCGTCAATGACAAGTGTCTCCGCCACGACGCTCCGGCCAACGTAACCACTGTCCATGCAGTGCGAACAGCCGACAGCCCGACGGCAGTTGGCCTGTTCTATATCGTTTAGTAGTCGCCCATGCTCTTTCGCATTGGCCACCAGCCATTGGTGCGTGTCAGGGCATGGCTTGGCGCAGTGTTCGCACAGTTTTCGACAAAGCCGTTGAGCGATCACTCCGGACAGCGTACCTGCGATCAGGAACGGCGGAAGGCCGAGCTCGCGCAATCGCGTCACGGCGCCTGCCGCCGAGTTCGTGTGCATGGTCGACAAGACGAGGTGTCCGGTGAGTGCGGCGCGCAGCGCGATTTCTGCTGTTTCGTGATCGCGCATTTCTCCAATCATCACGACATCAGGGTCTTGCCGTAGGATCGAGCGGAGAGACGTTGCAAAGTTCAACCCGATTGCGGCATTCGTCTGGACCTGGTTGACGCCCGGCAGTCGATACTCAACCGGGTCCTCGATCGTGAAGATCGTCCGCTCCGGAGTGTTGATGCGATTGAGAACTGAAAACAGCGTTGTCGTCTTGCCGCTTCCCGTCGGCCCCGTAACGAGTACGACTCCGTTCGGGAGGCGGGCAACATCATCCAGGAACGCCGCCGTAAAGCGATCGAAACCGAGTTCGGTGGTTGTCAAAACGCCTTGGTCGGAGGCGAGCAAGCGAATAACGGCACTTTCTCCGTCGCGGACGGGAATCGTGGATACGCGAAGATCAAACCTGCTCCCGCCGGCGGTGTGACGCGCGCGCCCATCTTGCGGCAGACGCCTCTCGGCAATATCGAGTCCGGCCAATATCTTAATTCGTGAGACGACCGCCTGTTCAAGATCGGCAGGCAACCATTCAACATCGCGTGTGACGCCATCGACACGAAACCGGACGCGAACACGGTCTCCAAACGGCTCGAAGTGAATGTCGGAGGCGCCCTGCTGTGCGGCTAGGTTCAATAGGCGGCTGACCAGGCGAACCACCGGCGCGTCACTCGCGAGATCGCGCAATCGGCGGACATCCTCGGCAGATGCCGTCTCACTGTCTGTTTCGGCTTGGCCGGTCGTGCTCAATGCGGAATCGAATTGGCGAATTGTGTCGTCAATCCACGCTGGACGGCGCAGAACAATCTGAATGCGTTTCTTAGTCAGGAACGCGAGTGATCGAATGGCATC
>JBCCOV010000208.1:0-8452 GCA_039039985.1 Pseudomonadota bacterium
CAACGAACAACCTTTTGAAAGTTCACAACTAGAGCGTGTCGCTCTCGCTTGCTTTCGCTCACGGGCTGTTCCGGCCTGCGGCCGGGCCGCGGTCTCGGCCTGGGGTGCTAGACGGCTAGCCCGCGCTCGAGCCGCGAGCCTGCGAGCGTGCGAACAGCGCCAACTAAAACGCGCTCAAGTAGCGAGCGCTTGTCGCGAGCGGTAGCGCACGTAAAGACTCGCGTGCGAACAGCGCAAACAAAGACGCGCTTCGGGTTGATCCGTTGTCCTCACAAGTCGCCTTGGAGTTCGCGGACAAACCGCGCCAAACCGATCCGTCTTTCGCGCCGCGCCCGCTCCGCGACCAAAATCGCGCGCAACTGGTCCGCGCTGATGTCGAGGCTCTCGTTGACGATGACGTAGTCGTATTGCGCCCAATGACTGATTTCATCAGACGCACGCGACAGGCGGGTCGAGACGACCTCCGGGCTATCTAGCCCCCGCCGCTTCAGACGATCCTTCAGTACGTTTGCCGAGGGCGGCAGAATGAACACGCGGACGAGGTCCTGGGTCAACTTCTCCGAGAGCTGCTGGGCGCCCTGCCAGTCGATATCGAACAGGACATCTTTGCCCTGACTGAGACGCTCCTCGACCGGCTGCCGCGGCGTCCCATAATAGTTCTCAAACACGCGGGCCCACTCGAGCAGGTCTCCAGCCGCGCGCATTTCCTGAAACTCATCTTGCGACAAGTAGACGTAGTCCACGCCGTCTTGCTCGCCCGCGCGCGCTGGGCGAGTGGTCACAGACACGGACAGAACAATGTCAGGCTCGGCATTGAGCAACCGATGGCACAGCGTCGTCTTGCCGGCACCCGATGGCGCCGACACCACAAGCGCCAAGCCGCGCCGCGCGATCGGTGGCATGTCCCCGGGTGGCGTTGGTTCATTCAATGTTCTGCACCTGCTCACGGACCTGATCGATCAGCGATTTCAGCTTTAGTCCAATCTCTGTAATCGCAATATCATTTGACTTCGAGCATAGCGTATTCGCTTCGCGGTTGAACTCCTGGACAAGGAACTCCAGCCGCCGCCCGATCGGCTCGTTGGCCGACAAAAGATCCCGCGCACTCTCGATGTGCGCCTGCAGGCGTTTGATCTCTTCCTCGACATCCGCACGCGTCGCGATGACAGCAGCTTCCTGATGAAGTCGATCCCGGTCAATCGTCGCTGACGACGGAGCCTCAAACAAACGATGAAGCTGTGACTCCAGCCTGGCCTTTATCGCGTCCGGCGTGCGGGCGGGATGCTGCGCGACATCGGCAACGCAGGCCGCGATGCTGTCCACATGGTCCAAGATCACGGCCGCCAATCTTGTGCCTTCTGCCTGCCTGGCCGCAATCATTTGAGCCAGCGCGAGATCGAGATCAGCGAGAACGGCATCGGCGCGAGACTCGCTCTGGCCCAGGCCTTCATCAGCGTCGACAGATTCGAGCACGCCCCGTAATCCTAGCAGCTGATCGGCTTGCAGCGGGGAGCCGCCGACACGGTCGCGAATGTCCTCAGCTGCTGAAATGGCGGTTTCAAGTGCCTCTTGATTGACGCGCAGCGCGCCTGTCCCGGCGGCACGCCGCACGTCCAGCTGTGCCACGACGGAGCCGCGCGTCAGTTGCGCCGACAAGCGCTGGCGAACGAGTGGTTCAAGCCGCTCGTAACCGCTTGGCAGGCGCAGACGGAGATCGAGACCACGCCCGTTGACGCTTCGTATCTCCCAACTCCAGGACGCACTGTCGTCACCGCCGTCGGCGCGACCGAAACCAGTCATGCTCTTGGACATCTTCGTCATCCCTGACAGCTTGCCGACGCCCAGCCCTGCCAGTGACGCGTCACAAAGGACCACACCCACCCGGCAGAGCGTTCACACCCGAAAGAAATCTCTAACGCGACTCGGTCTCGCCAGCGAACGGGCCTATCGATTGGGCTTACGTTCCGGCAAAGGTATGCTCCCCGGGGCCGCGGCAGCAGTGCCGTTGGACCTGCCCGCGATCGGAATTGTCGGGACGACCTTCTGGCGCACCCGTTCAACGGACGCGGACGCGGCCGTCGCCGACGTTGCCGATCGCGTGTCGGCGGCTGATGTGCGCCGCGCCGCCGCTTCGGCGGCCTGCCGTTCCCGGCGGCGCTTACGCAACTCACGCTCGATCGCGCGCCATTTCACAACGTTCGCATTATGCTCTGCGAGCGTTTTACCGAAGAAATGTCCACCCCGGCCGTTCGCAACGAAGTACAAGTCTTCGGTCTGCGCCGGTCGCATGACCGCCTCGAGCGCGGCCCGGCCCGGATTGCAGATTGGCGTCGGCGGCAATCCAGCGATCGTGTACGTGTTGAACGGCGTCGGTTTGCGGATCTGGCTGCGATAAATCGGCTTCGACCAATCCACTTCCCGGCCCTGAATGCCATACAGGATGGTTGGGTCGGACTCGAGCCGCATCCCCTTGCGGAGGCGGTTGACAAACACCGATGCAATTCGCCGCGGGTCGTCGTTGGGGCCCATTTCGCGCTGGACGATCGACGCAAGAATGATCGCCTCGTGCGGCGATTGCAGTGGCAAATTCGGGCTACGTTCCGCCCAGAGCCGCGAGACCAAATCCTGCTGCGCTGCATTCATGCGCGCCAGCAAGGCCTGACGATTCATACCGCGCACGTCAAACGTATCCGGCAACAGCACGCCTTCCGCCGGCATATTGGTTACTTCGCCCTCAAGCCGTGGATCCGCCAGCATTCTCTGGACGATGCGATGCGTGGTCGATCCCTCCGGGAACGTCAGCAACGACGGCAGGCTGCGCCCTCGGTTGAGTATTTCCAGAACCTTGTCCACGCTCACACCTGCCGGAAGCTTGTAGGTGCCGTCTTTGAGAACCAGCGGCCGGCCCGTTTCAAATCGCCGTAGCGTCGAAAGGCCGATGTATCGCGCCACGAACAGATTCTCGCTCCGCACGATACCGGCCGCTTGCAGACGTGCGGCAATCACACGGCCAGTATCACCACGCTTAACGGTGAAACTTCGCGTCTCCATGAGCGGACCTGGTCCTGCCGACGTCCTGTCGAACCAGACCAAGCCGGCTGCGCCACCGCACAGCGCGATCAATGCCAACGTAAAAAGTGCGCTTAGAAGCCTCACCGAACCGGACACCTCATGCGAGCGACGCGCCTTTTTGCGCCGCTTGGGCCGCGGTGGCGGACGTGTCGGCTCGATCGCCGCGAACGGGCTCTCAATCGTCATCGTGGGACGATGCTGCCCACCGAGTTGCTGATACCGTCTCTCCGCCACGTTTCCTGGTCCCCAGTCGCCAAAAGCCGTCGCCACCAACAGCGCATTCCACAACGATCCAGACGAGCCGACATAAAGCAGACGCGATGCGGAGATTACTGCCAATTATGGCGGAAGGGCGCCCCGTACTATGCACGCTTAGCGTTTCCGGTGTTGAAGGCCTTTGGAAACCCTTAATCGACGCGACGCATCACCAACGAAGCATTTGTTCCACCGAAGCCGAACGAGTTCGACAACACCGTGTTGATCTCGCGCTTGCGCGCGGTCTGAGGCACCAGATCGAGCGCCGTCTCAACCGACGGATTTTCCAGGTTGATGGTTGGCGGCGCTATATTGTCGCGAACCGCGAGCAGCGAAAAAATCGCTTCAACCGCACCGGCCGCACCAAGCAAATGGCCAATCGCCGACTTTGTTGACGACATCGCCGTGCCCGCAGCTTTGCCCTCAAACAAGCGCTCGACGGCGCCAAGCTCAATCTCATCCCCGAGCGGCGTCGATGTTCCGTGCGCGTTGATGTAATCGACCTCGGTCGGATCGATCCCGGCATGCTTGAGCGCCATACGCATACAGCGATATGCGCCGTCACCATCTTCGGCCGGCGCGGTAATATGGTACGCATCGCCAGACAGACCGTAACCGACAATCTCACCGTAGATGTGCGCGCCGCGGGCCTTGGCCGCCTCAAGCGTTTCCAGGACGACGACGCCGGCGCCTTCCCCCATCACGAAGCCATCGCGGTCCTTGTCGTAGGGCCGCGACGCCGCGGTGGGGTTGTCGTTAAAGTGCGTGGACAAGGCCTTTGCGGATGCAAAGCCGGCCACCGCCAGGCGGCAAATCGGACTCTCGGTGCCGCCTGCAACCATAACCTCAGCATCACCCAGGGCGACCAGTCGCGCGGCATCGCCGATCGCGTGCGCCCCTGTCGAGCATGCTGTGACGACGGCGTGATTCGGCCCTTTAAAGCCATGGCGAATGGATACATAACCGGACGCTAGGTTGATCAATCGGCCCGGAATGAAGAACGGACTAACCCGGCGCGGCCCTTTTTCCTCCAGAAGCAATGCCGTTTCGGCAATCCCCTGCAGACCGCCGATCCCGGATCCGATCAAAACACCGATCTGTTCAGCATCTGAGGGGCTTGGTTCGCCAATACCGGCGTCGGCAATCGCTTGCTCTGCCGCTGCCATCGCATAAATTATGAAATCATCAACCTTGCGCTGTTCCTTGCGTTCCATCCAATCGTCTGGATTGAACGCATGCGACGGGCCGCTCTCCCGTGGCACAAAACAGGCGATTTGCGAAGCGAGATCATCGACTTCGAACTCGGCAATCCGACGAGCGCCGCTCTGACCTTCAAGAAGACGGGACCAAGACGCGTCAACGCCGCATGCCAGCGGCGTCACCAAGCCCAACCCCGTGACAACGACACGTCTCATACGCTTCGGTCCGCTCACGTGATTCCAACACTCAGCACAACGGCTGTGCGGCCAACATTACCGCTATTGCCGCTTGACCCTTGTTGGACGGGCCGACGAACATGCTCGTCCAAGGATCATGATCGCTGGTTAGGCCGCGTTCGCATTCTTTTCCAAGAACGCGACGGCGTCACCGACCGTCAGGATGTGCTCTGCGGCATCATCCGGGATCTCGCAGCCAAACTCTTCCTCAAAAGCCATAACCAGCTCGACGGTGTCCAAGCTGTCGGCCCCAAGGTCATCGATAAACGACGCCTTCTCCGTGACCTTTTCTGCGTCGACGCCGAGATGCTCGACGACGATTTTCTTAACACGTTCAGCGATATCGCTCATCTGTCGTTGTCCCTAAGGCCTCTCGTTAGCTGACATGCCTGCTCTCTGGCGTGCGGTCTTGCGGACCACGCGCACCAGATCAAGCTGTCCTTTCAGTTGACGGAAACTGCACCGCATTGCTCGTCGCGGCCGCTAGCGTTGATACATCGCACTTTGACGCCGTGGCCGTTACCACAGCTGAAACGGATTGACTAGCGGTACGCACGTCACGTTCCAGAGCCACAAAACTGGGATATGATCGACGCGTCTGCGGTGTGCCAAACACCGCTTGCACGCCGCGCTGCGCCGCGATCATGGCATCACCATGCCGCCGTTGATGTGCAGCGTCTGCCCTGTCACATACTTGGCACCGTCGCTTGCAAGATAAACGGCACACGCCGCGATGTCTTCGGGCGTACCGAAAGTATTGGCCGGTATTGCCGTCATAATCTCTGAGACCTGCTTTTCGTTAAGCGCATCGGTCATCGCCGTCTTAATGAAGCCCGGCGCAATACAGTTGGCTGTAATGCCGCGAGATGCAACTTCTCGTGCAAGCGACTTGGTCATTCCGATCATTCCGGCTTTGGAGGCGGCATAGTTGCCTTGCCCCGGATTGCCGATAATGCCGCTCACTGAAGAGATGTTGATAATGCGGCCGTATCCTGTGCGAGCCCGCATCATCAGCCTGGCTCCGGCACGCATCAGCATGAATGTCGAGGTCAGGTTCACAGCGATGACGTCGTCCCATTGGTCGTCTTTCATGACCATGAACAAGTTGTCTTTGGTCATGCCGGCATTATTCACGAGAATATCAAGCCCACCGAGAGCCTCAACCGCCTTATCCACCAAGCCGGTCACCTGCTCTCGATTGCCGAGGTCGCACGGCACGATTTCCACGCGCGAGCCGAGTTCTCCTGCCAGTTCGGCGAGCTTTTCCTCGTTCCGGCCGGAGATCGCAACCGTTGCACCTTGCGCGTGCAGCGCCTTGGCGATTGATCCGCCAATGCCGCCGGTCGCGCCTGTCACAAGAGCCTTGCGCTCGTTCAATCCGAACATTTCGAATCCTAATTCTGAAACGCAGATACAACGGCCGCGAAATCATCCGGTGTGCCGACCGAGAACGTTTCGCCATCGGCCATGGTCCTGCGGACGAGTCCGGCCAGCACTTTCCCAGCACCGAGCTCCACAAACCGCGTCACTCCGGCGGCCTTCATGGCCGCAACGGTTTCACGCCAGCGCACCGTTGCCGTCACCTGTTCCACCAAACCTTGCCGAATCACTTCGACATCAGCCGTGGGGCGGACTGACACGTTCGGGATCAGTTCGACAACCGGCTTCGAAATCTCGATATTCGCAAGCGCCTCGGCCATAACATCGGCAGCAGGCTGCATCAGCGAGCAATGAAACGGCGCGCTCACCGGCAGTGGTATGGCGCGGCGCACTCCATGCGACTTGGAAACGGCCGGCACTCGGTCAATCGCTGTCTTGTGTCCCGACAAAACGACCTGTGCAGGTTCGTTGTCGTTCGCGACGTCCAGCACGTCGCCATCCGCCGCCTCTGCCGCAATCGCACGAGCCGCATCAAGCCCACAGCCCAGCAGCGCAATCATGCCCCCGGCACCGACTGGAACAGCCTCCTGCATCGCCGAGCCTCTCAAACGGAGGAGCCGTGCTGCATCCGCGACCTGGAGTGACCCGGCAGAAACCAGCGCGGAGTACTCCCCAAGAGAATGTCCTGCAACAAACTTGGCGGCGCTCCCGACCTGGTGGCCGAATTCACTTTCGAGGATCCGCGTCGCCGCAACTGATACGGCCATCAGCGCTGGCTGTGCGTTCGCAGTCAGTGTCAACGTGTCCTTCGGGCCGTCAAACATGACGTCGGACAAGCGCTCTCCCAGCGCGTCGTCAACCTCGTCGAACACGGCGCGCGCCGCCGGAAACGCTTCGGCCAATGCCTTGCCCATTCCAACGTCCTGGCTGCCCTGTCCTGGAAAAATGAAGGCCGTCGCCATGAGGGGTCTCGTATGGTTCACCGCTAAAGCCGCGCGTTCGACGCGATTGCGCGCCAATGCCTGGCACTGCACTGAAGGCCGCCCTTTCGATCAAACAGGACTGCGTCCCGGCTGGCCACTGACGGCTTTAGCCATGGCCAATACACAGCTGTCAAGCAAGCGTCATAATCGTCAGCCCCCGAGCGAACACGCACCTCGATCCCGCGTCCGTTGTCTCACCGTCCCGTGCAAACGCCCATTTTGCGGGTGCTTTAGCTGCACTTGTGCGAGCAGCGCGGCGGTACAAATTAACGCGGGGCAGAAATTTCGTCGTTTCGTCGTCCGGGCCCTCATCCGACCCGATCGTTGCCCGACCGTATCCTTAGCGGACCGTGGTGTGTCTGGCGCGGTCGGGTCCGCCGAGACCATCGGACGCAAAACTCCTCGTCTTTGAGTAAAAATCGCCGAGAACAAGGCTTGAGTTTCGTCCGAAAACGCGTATACGACGTCTTCCTGCCCTGATTGGAGGCTGAACGGAACACGTGCATCAGTTCGCGCTGATTCACGGCAGCCATGCTGCACTTCCGGTGTTTCCGCTCTTCTGGGTCGAATTTTGGGTCTCCAGCGCGCCGGACGGCGGGCGATGGCCCAAGAGAGGCTTTGCGTCAGGGCAATAACAGGTTGGATCTTCGGACCATCAACTGAGAGGCCCGCCTATGGCGCTGTACGAGCACGTCTTTCTCGCCCGTCAAGAAGTGTCGCAAGCACAAGTCGACGCAATGACGGCTGAATTCAAGCAAGTCATCGAAGAAGGTGGCGGCTCGATCGGAAAGACCGAGTACTGGGGACTGAAATCCCTAACCTACAAAATCAAGAAAAGCCGCAAGGCCCACTTTACGCTTATGAACATCGATGCCCCGCACGATGCCGTTGCTGAGCTGGAGCGGCGCATGAGCCTGTCCGGCGACGTCCTGCGGTTCATGACGATCCGCGTCGAAGAGCACGAAACAGTGCCGTCGGTGATGATGCGCAAACCGGACCGCGACGATCGCGGCTCTCGTGGCGGCCGCGGTGGCCCTCGTGGCGATCGCGGAGACCGTGGTGGCTCAACCTTTCGCGCCAGATCCGATCGCGGCGATCGTCCGCCAAGAGAAGATCGCGGCCCCCGCGAAGATCGACGTGAAGATCGACCACCCCGTGATGGCGCGCCGCAGCGTGACTAATTCTCCAAGTGCGATGGAGCACCAGCAATGACGAGTATTCACCAACTTCCCATGCGTCGGCCCTTTCACCGCCGCCGCAAGACATGTCCGTTTTCGAGCGAAAACTCTCCGAAGATCGACTACAAGGACGTGAAGCTGCTTGGCC
>JBCCOV010000209.1:0-8293 GCA_039039985.1 Pseudomonadota bacterium
GCCTCCAACGCGGTGGGGGCGACGTGGCCGTCAATGGCACGCAGCGGGAACGCGCCGTTGATCAGTGGCGCCAGCGCGGCCTTCGCATCCGGGATGACAGCGATCACGGAATTGCCGGTGCGTAGGGCCTGGATTGCCTGATCAAGCGCAGCGTCGGCGGTCGGCCCCAGGCACATGATCACACCCCGTGGTGCCAGCGCGTAGCGGTTGGACTCGCCGGTCGGGCCTGGCAAATCGACAGGCCCAGCATCCAGCGCGGCCGCCGCGGCCATCGCCGTTGCCCCCTTGCCGCGCAGCGCGGCCCGCAGCGCTGTGACACGTCCGCGGCGCTTGGCCCAGTCTGCACCGTTCAATGCCGCGATCTCATCGCGAAGCTGATTGCCGGATACGTTCGGCGTGCGAACCGTTTGGCAGCCGTCTGCCGTCGGAAGCGGCCCGCGGCGAAATCTGGACAGGTAATGTGGACCACCGGCTTTCGGCCCTGTTCCGGACAGCCCCTCGCCGCCAAACGGTTGTGATCCCACAATCGCACCGATCTGATTGCGATTGACGTAGAGGTTGCCGACGTTGAGATCGTCGACCAGGTCCTGGACGCGTCGATCAATCCGCGTATGCAACCCGAACGTCAGACCGTAGCCCTTGCGATTGATGTCCGCGATCACCTGACCGAGTTGCGACGGATCGAACCGTGCAACGTGGAGGACCGGGCCGAACACTTCACGCTGGAGTTCGGAGATGCCGCCAACGCGCAGAACGGTCGGAGGGACGAACAGGTTCGAGCGCCCGTCGTCTTGTGAGACCTGAGCTTGCTTCAGCAGACGCCCCTGCGCTTCCATCCGATCGCAGTAGGCCGTGATGTCGTGACGGGCGGCGTGGTCGATAACCGGTCCCACGTCAGTCCAAAGGTGCCAGGGATCGTCGATCGCAAGCGCATCGATCGCGCCGAACAGCATGTCGAGGAGGCGCTCCTCGACGTCGCGTTGCACGTAGAGCATGCGCAGCGCTGAACACCGCTGTCCCGCACTCTGAAACGCTGAGGCAATGATGTCGCGCACGGCCTGTTCCGGCAGCGCCGTTGAATCGACGATCATCGCATTGAGCCCACCGGTCTCGGCAATCAACATCGCGTCCGGCGCCGTCGTCGCGAGCTGCCGGTCGATAAGCTTGGCAACCTCCGTGGAGCCGGTGAAGCACACGCCCGCAATTCGCGGATCCGCCGTCAGAGGCGCGCCAACGGACGGGCCGTCACCGGCCACCAACTGCAGGGCATCTTCCGGTACGCCGGCGTCGTGCATCAGCGAGATTGCACGCGCGGCGATCATTGGCGTCTGCTCAGCCGGTTTGGCAATCACGGCGTTGCCGGTCACAAGCGCGGCAGCAATTTGCCCGGTGAATATCGCGAGCGGGAAGTTCCATGGCGAAATGCAAACTATGACGCCGCGCGGCGCCGTGTTCGCCTCGACCCGTAGCGCCTCATACGCATAATACCTGAGGAAGTCGACGGCCTCTCGAACCTCCGCGATACCATCGAGCAGCACCTTGCCGGCCTCGCGGGTCGCAAGGGCGAAAAACTCGCAAGCGTGGATCTCGTATAGATCGGCGACCCGGTTGAGGATGGCAGCGCGCTCTGCGACAGGCGTCGCAGCCCATCCTGGCTGCCCTGCAAGCGCCACTTCAACAGCTTGGCCGGCTTCGTCCGCCGACGCTTCGAAGACGGTGCCAACCACGTCAGACGAATGGGCGGGATTGCAGATGTCGCGCGCCATCCCGTCGCTGCGGCCGGCCGACCAGCGATACGGCGCCGCAAAAGCTGCACGTCGTTCTTCAATATGGGCGATGTCGATGGGATCATTCACATCCCAGCCGCGCGCGTTCCGGCGGGCGGGACCGTAGATTGCAGACGGGTGAACAACGGCAGGGTGCGGCGTGCCGTCTGCCGTTGCAAACGGGTCCTTTGCGATCGTTTCGGCCGACACGGTCTCATCAACGATCTGGTTGACGAAGCTTGAGTTCGCACCATTCTCCAGCAAGCGCCGGACGAGATAGGCAAGAAGATCCCGATGCGCGCCAACGGGCGCATAAATGCGGGTATGGCAGTCGGTTTCCTGTCGCACCGTCTCATGCAACGCTTCGCCCATGCCGTGCAGCCTCTGGAACTCAAAGCTGTCCATCTCGCTGCCGGCCAACTCGATAACGGATGCAATCGTGTGCGCGTTATGTGTTGCGAACTGCGCATAAAGCCGATCGCGCATGGACAGCAACTTGCGGGCGCAGGCGATGAAGCTGATGTCCGTATGGGGCTTGCGCGTTAAGACCGGAAAGCCGTCCAGTCCCAGCACCTGGGCGCGTTTGATTTCCGTATCCCAATAGGCGCCCTTGACCAGGCGAACCATGATCTTGCGATCATGGTGTTCAGCGGCCGCGTGCAGCCAATCGATAACATATGGCGCGCGCTGGCCGTAGGCTTGGACAACGACGCCGAAGCCGTCCCATCCGTCGAGCGCATCACTCGCCAGGATGGCGGTGATGACGTCGAGGGACAGATCCAGCCGGTCGGCCTCTTCGGCATCGATGTTCAAACCCATGCCCGCCGTTCGCGCCGCCTGAACCAGTTGCAGCGCGCGCGCCGTAATGTCCGGCAGTGTCCGTTCGCGCTGCGCAAACTCGTAGCGCGGGTGCAGGGCGGAGAGTTTGACCGAGATCCCTGGGTTGTCTCTGACGTTGTCGGCGTTCGCTTGTCGGGCAATTGCAGCGATCGCCTGGGCATAGGCGCCGTGATAGCGGGCGGCATCGGCTTCGGTCTTCGCGGCTTCCCCGAGCATGTCGTAAGAATACGTGTAGCCGCGTGCGACTTCGGCCGCACCGCGCGCCATTGCTTCGTGGATGTCACGTCCGAGCACGAACTGCGCGCCCATTTCTTTCATCGCGCGTCCGACGGCCGTGCGAATGACGGGCTCGCCCAGGCGGCGCACAACGCTGCGCAGCGCCCCGACAACGCTGTGATCCTCGTCATCATCAAGGACGCGTCCGGTCAATAGCAACGCCCACGTCGAGGCGTTGACCAGCAGGGAACCGGAGTCGCCGATATGAGAGCCCCAGTCGTGCGGCGCGATCTTGTCTTGGATGAGATCGTCGATCGTCTCGGCATCTGGCACCCGCAACAGCGCTTCGGCCAGGCACATCAGAGCCACACCCTCTTGCGTCGATAGCCCGTACTCCGCGAGCATGGCCTCCATAATCTTGGGCTCGCTACTGGCACGAACGCTGCGAACCAGATCTGCGGCACGGCTGGAGATGGCGGTGCGTTCCGCAGCGGTCAGCCCCGCCGTCTCCGTCAGCTCAGCAACAGTCTTCGCCTCATCGGCGAGCGCGGCGCGCCGGATCGACTCTCGAAGGTCAGTGCGCATGCTCCTACCCATCACGGTTCCATGTTCCGGCGGCTGCGTCCTGCGCCCCGTCGCGTCTCAGCTCAGCACGTCCGGTTCCGGCAGTCCCATGCGCGCACCTGGCATCACGCCATCGGCAATCGCGGAGATTGTCGCCTCCTCTTGCGCGACTTTCTCTCGGGACGCAGCCAGGACCTCTGCCTGGCGCGCCAACGGAACAACGCAAACGCCGTCGTCGTCGCCGATCACGATGTCACCGGGCTGAACCGGACATCCGCCGCAGGATATGGCGCCATCGATCGTGCCGCCGAACCCCTTATGCGGCCCCGCGGGTACGGCCGCTCGCGCGAAGCATGCAAAGCCGAGTTCGCGAATTTCGGCAACGTCACGGACTGCGCCATCGATCACCAGACCACCGCACTGCATCTTCATTGCAGCGTGCGTCATGATCCCGCCCCAGACAGCTGTGTCCTCAAAGCCGCCGGCATCGATCACCAGGATTTCTCCCGGGCGGAGCATGCCGATAATCGTATGCGCAGCCGAATTGTCGCCGACCATGCACGTGACGGTTCGCGCCTGTCCGAGCAGCTTGGTTCCAGCGGCGATGGGGCAGATCGTGCCGGCTAGCGTTTGCGATCGGTTCATGCAGTCCGAGACAATTGCAGGTGGCAGGTCTTGCCACGCCGCCAGCGCCTCCGACGAAAGCGGCTCGAAGGTCAAGCTGTGACGTTGGATCGGCATAGGCGGCTCCTATCATCGTTGGCAGTCGCAAGTTGAGAACCTCAGCTTAGAGTTGTGCGACGCTGACTTCGCCGTCGCAACTCCCTATGTTCGTGGGTGCGCGTCCATGGCTGCAAAAAGCGCCCCGACTTGGCGTATCGTCTCCAGCACGATAGCGATCTTGCGTTGGGGGATGAGGGAGAGAATGATGTCGACGAACGGCGGCGAAATGCGTTGGCAGGACGCACTCTACGAACAGTTGCGTGCCGCCGATGTAACCATCTTTGCGCATGTGCCCGATGCGGGTCATCGTGTTCTGATCGATCGGTCCATTGCCGATCCAGACGCAACGTCGGTGCCTTTGACCTCCGAGCAGGAGGGTGTCGGCATTGCCGCGGGTGCGCATCTTGGTGGCGCGCGCGCTGTCTTGATGATGCAGAGCAGCGGTGTCGGCAATTGCATCAACCAGCTCTCTCTTGTTCAGCACGGTGCGTTTCCGTTCCTGACGATCGTGTCCATGCGCGGCGAATTCGGGGAGGGGAACCCGTGGCAGTTCGCGATGGGGCAGGCCGTCGAGCCGACATTGAGCGCGATGGGTGTACAATGTCTATGGGCGCATGATCCCGTTGACGTCGAAACCGTGACTATGGCTGCGCTGACCATGGCGTTCCGGGCCGAGCGGGCCGTGGCCGTCTTGTTATCGCAACGCCTATTGGGCGCGAAAGCATTTTAAGGACCGAAGAATGATCGATGCAAACCAATCTGCCGGTCAATCTCGGCTTAATCGCCAGACGGCAATTCCAGCGCTGATTGGCGACCATACGGACTTCCTGATCGTTTCGGGGCTGGCGGGACCTGCAAAGGATATCGGTGCGCTGACGCAGGAGGCCGGAAACACGTTTCTCTTCGGCGGCGCCATGGGTGGTGCCGTCCCGATGGCGCTCGGCCTCGCGCTGGCACAACCCGACAAGCGCATTCTCTGCGTGACCGGTGACGGCGACTTGCTGATGTCGATGGGGACACTCGCGACGATCGGCGCGCTCAAGCCGGCAAATCTCGCTGTCGTTTGCGTAGACAACGCGCTCTATCAGGAAACCGGCTCGCAGGACTCGCATACGGCAATGGGTGTCAACCTCGCCAGGATTGCCGAAGGTTCCGGCTTTGCCGCAACCCGCGACGTGACGCGGGAAGATCAACTTGCGGACGCATCCGCCGTGCTGCGGCAAACCAACGGCCCGGCCTTTGTTCTCTTGCGCGTCGATGCGACACCGCCACCAAAGTATGCGCGGAACTGGCACGCATCCGAGATGAAAACCGCGTTCCGGAAGTCGTTGTTAGGCACACGATAAATCGGTGTTGAGCACAGCGTAAATCGATCGCGCACTTGTTGGCAAAAAAAGGGCCCGTGTGAGGTGATATACAGTTTCCACAACTTCTACACAGCACTGAAATACCTATCTTGCTACCGCCATCACTTGTCTCCACAACCGTACGTCAACAGCTAACTTTCAGTGACGTCACTGAATTCGTGTACGGAGTCTGCCATGGTGAGTTTTCTGCGGCCGATGCTGATCTCGGCAGTCGTGTGCGGCGGTGCCACGGCGATTGCCATCAAGGCCCCAGCCGCCTTGGTTGCACAGCCGACCGCCAAGCAAATCCAGATCCTCGACAAGACTGACGCGACCTGGGTGATTGACAGCAACCGGGTTCTTGTTGGCGGCAAGGCGATCACGCTCACCGGCTATAATGGCCCGACGTTGGCAAGCCGTTGCGCTGCCGGTCAAGCGCTGGCGAAAAAGGCGATATCCTACCTCCGGTATCACATGACCGTCGAAGACTGGCGGATTCGTCTTGAGCCCGGAGCGCCAAACGCAATCAACCACAAAGGGACGTTGATGTTCGGCGGGGAGCCTATGGCTCACCGCCTCGCCAAGCATGTCCTGCCCGCGCAGCCCGTGAAGGCCGTTGATGTCTGCGTAACCGATCAGCAGCGTCAGGCCAGCGCCGGTCTGCCGGATCGGATATAGTCAGCCGATGCAATATGACGGCGTGCCTGGATAACGGCATGCCCGGCTAAAGCTGCACAATGCGGCTTTGGCCGGGTTCCCATGCCTTATGGCTGGTCGCCGATGCGCGATGTGTTTTTGCTTGTGGATTGCGGCGGTTGTCCTTTGCATCGGATCACAACGCGGCCTGGCGAAACGCGATGCATCTGTTGGATGCACGGCGCGCCGCGCGCACCCTCTGAGGATCGCTTCGTCCGTCCAGCGAGTCCCGTTTGGTTTGGCGTTTTGCCAGGGTGATCGCCCTGCGGTGCCGGCTTGCCGCCACCCGGGTGTTTGATGGACATCTCTGGCCGCCGTGTGCGCGGGCGCAAGGACCGCGTCGGTCGCTTGAGCCGCGCGAGATCGTCTGGTTGCAAACGCTTCACGGTTGCGCGCGGTCCTGTGGCGCGATCGTCGGTGAGTTCCGGTACCGCGAACGTCTCTTGTGCGTACGCAGGCCAAGCCATCACCAGTACGATGCCGATTACGATCCACGTCATGCGAAATCACCACCATCCCAGCCGGCGTCGCAAGACCAAGCGCACGGCGGAAAAGCGTCGATGCGACAACTGTTTCGTAATGTGATTGGCTCGTCCAGCATTTATTGCGCAGCTGCGCGCCGACGAAACTGAGAGGCCAGGGCGCGGCACAATGCCGGGCGTCGCAGGGCCAGGAACCTGGCGGCCGCCTGTGCGTCGGCATGATATGGGTCCGTCACGTTCCCCTCGTTATCGCGTTTGAAGAATTGGGGCTGCCCTTCGATGGCAGCCCGTGTCGCGCTGGTATGACCGTCGACAAATGCGCAGCGCCGGCCGTGTGTTGCGAAGGCGGCGCGCAGATTGGCCTGCGCGACTACGCGCGTAGTATTGTGCGACTCTGAGTATATCGGCGCCGTCATCATAAAGATGCAGCCGATATGTGCCGGCAGGCGCGCGACAAAGCGGGTGACATCCGCGTTCGCCGCCTGCTGAGATCTCGCCAGTCGCCGGGCTCCGTTGCCGCCGACAAACACCATCAGGAGTTGCGGCTGGTAGTATCCGTCTGACAGCAGGTTTGCGAGCGGTGGCTTCGGCTGTTGGCAGAACTGGAACTTGTCGCCTTCGCCAACCTGGATGTAGCGCCGTTCGGCTGGCTTCACCGTGCCCCAGGCGCTGGCGTTGACGCCCCAGCGTTTGTCCTTGTGGCAGAGCAGCTCCCAAGCGCGGCCGTCTGATTGAACCCAGGACTGAAGCGACGTTGATCGCGTCCCGATCATCGCAAACCGTTTGCCCTCCAGCAGCGTCAGGTCATTCGGTCGCGCAACGTCGGCGCGGCACGCGTTCGGGAGATCGGCAAAGAACGTGCTCAGCACCGGACCCGCCCCGAACGACAACTGCGAGTCGCCAAGAACGAGGATCTCGGTTGTCAGGTACGATGAGCGACGCAGATGCAGAGCAAGGAGAACGGCCGCGATGGTAATCGTCGCGACAACCAGGAGGGCCAAGGTCTTGCGGTTGCGCCAAAATGACGGGCGCTGGATACGGCTTTGATCGGGGAGCATGGCAATGTTGGAGGGCTGACTATAGTGACGGCGCAATCACCTTATCTGAATATCGGCCTCGCGTACGGGCTGCTGATGTGTTGATCCAGCTTATCACGATGTGAGGTCGTTCCATCAAGAGCGGTAATCGATTGAAATCATTGATTAAGGCGGCAGGTCTCGCAGCCGTTCCCGACAACGCCGATCGGCTGGCTCCGCGCCGCATCGCAAGACGGTTTTCCAAGGTGTTGGATTGGTCGGAGCGGCAGGATTTGAACCTGCGACCCCTTGCTCCCGAAGCAAGTGCGCTACCAGGCTGCGCCACGCTCCGAACCCGATGCCGAACAGTCAGACGGGACGGCGACCAATATCATTCGCAAGCCGGGAGCTATAGCGACGCTCGGCCACGGGCGCAAGCGTCTTTACTTGCGCTGTTCGCGAGTCTTTCGTTGCGCTACCGCTCGCGACAAGCGCTCGCTACTTGAGCGCGGGCTATCCTGCGAGGATGACGCCGGGCTGGAACAGCCGTGAGCGATAACAACACGCACAGGCCCACCGTCAGGCACCCCAGGCCGCGACCGCGACCCGGCGCGTTGCGCCGCGCCCGCGCAGGGCCCGGCCGC
>JBCCOV010000210.1:0-8265 GCA_039039985.1 Pseudomonadota bacterium
CGATCGGCCCGGCCACTTCCATGATGCCCGCCAGCCCGGCCAGGCCTCCCGATAGCGCCATCACGAGCAGTATGGTGCGGTTGCGACTGATTCCTGCGAAGCGCGCAGCACGCGGCGCCGTGCCGCTGAGCCGAACACCAAATCCGAAGTAGGTGCGGCTGAGCACGAACGCCAGAATGGCGCAGCAGGCGATTGCAATGAAAATACCGATGTTCAAGCGGCTGTCACCGACTATCGGCATTGTCGCCCATTCGTGGAACTGGCGGGTCTCCGGAAAGTTGAACCCGGCCGGATTTCGCCAGGGGCCGCGCACCAACCAGTCCAGGAACAGCTCGGCCACATAAACGAGCATCAAGCTGACAAGGATTTCGTTCGCTCCGAACCGCACGCGCAATAGTGCGGGGATGAGCGCGAAAAGGGCACCGCCGAGCGTGCCGCAGAGCAGCATCAGCGGCAGGACGTGCGGCCCTTGCACCTCGGGCAGAACGACGGGGAGAGCGGACCCGGCAATCGCGCCGACAATGAACTGTCCCTCTGCGCCAATGTTCCAAACGTTAGCTCTGAAGCAAACGGACAAACCGGCAGCAATGAGCGCGAGCGGCGTCGCCTTGACCAACACCTCTTCAAGCGACCACCATACCGTGATCGGATCGATGAAGAGGTAGTACAGGCCCTTGATCGGGTCCTTTCCGAAGGCCAGAAGCAATATGCAGCCGGTCAACAGCGTAAGCACGAGCGCAATGACCGGCGAGGCAAGCGCTGCCCACCAGGATGGTCTCGGTCGTGCTTCCAGCCTAATCATGACGATCAAGTCCCACGCCGGCAGTCTGGGATGTCGAGGTGCCGCGTTGCGAAGCCCCGGCGTCTGCATTGGACATCCAAAGACCGATTTCCTCGGCCGACATCTGATCGGCCGGGTAAAGAGCTGTTAGCCGGCCCCTGGTAATCACGGCAATCGAATCTGCAATTTCGAAGATCTCATCGAGATCCTGACTGATCACGACAATGGCCGAGCCGCCCTCTGCAAGAGAAACAAGCGTTTTCCGGATTCGTGCCGCGGCGCCGGCATCAACCCCCCAGGTCGGCTGATTGACGACCAGAACCCTGGGGTGTCGATCAACAGCCCGTCCGATCACGAATTTCTGTAGATTGCCGCCGGACAGGGCATTGGCCGGCGGATCCACCGCACCACTGCGAACGTCAAACGAATCCTGAATGCGCTGGCTCAAGCTGCGGGCGCGTTCCAGTTTCAGAACGCCGCTACGCATCAAGTCGGTGTCGGTCCGCGCACGCGTGACCAGGACATTGTCGCTCAGTGACATGTCCGGCGCGGTGGCATGCCCAAGACGCTCGTCTGACACGAAATCGGCGCCGAGCTGACGCCGCTCCGCGATACCGAGGTGCCCGACAGGCTGACCAAGTAGCGTGATCGCCGCCGGATCGTCGCTCAGCCGCTCGCCGGACAGCGCTTCGAACAGTTCGGATTGCCCGTTCCCGGCAATACCGGCGATTGCACAAATCTGGCCGGGGCGGACGTCAAGGCTGATGTCCTGCAAGTCAATGCCGAACAACGACGGCGCGGCCATCGACAACGCCCGCACCGACAACGCGATACCGTCCGCCGCTGCACTGCCGGATGGTCGTGCGGCATGTACGAGATCGCCGACCATCAGCCGCGCCAGTTCGCCCTTCTCCGTCGTTCGCGGATCGCAGTCCGCAACAACGCGCCCGTGCCGAAGAATCGTCGCGCGGTCACACAGGCGCTGAACCTCCTCCAGTTTATGAGAGATGTAGATGATCGAACGACCTTCGTTCACCAGCTGCCGCAGTGTGACGAACAGCTGGTCAGCTTCTTGAGGTGTCAGCACGCTCGTCGGTTCATCGAGAATGATCAAGGTCGGAGACTGCATCAAGCACCGCACAATCTCGATGCGTTGACGTTCGCCGGCCGAGAGATCACCGACTGCCGCTTCCGCGTTGAGGGCTAGCCCATAGCGCGCAGTGATCTCATCCAGGCGCGCAACGACATCCGAAACCGCAACGTCTTGAGGCAACGCCAGCGCGATGTTCTCAGCCACGTTCAGCGAATCAAACAACGCGAAGTGCTGAAACACCATGCCAATGCCGAGCTCTCGGGCCCGCGCCGGCGAGGTGATCTCGACCCGTTCGCCTTTCCACGTAATGGTCCCGCTATCCGGCCGAACGAGACCATAGAGCGCCTTGACGAACGTCGACTTGCCCGCACCGTTCTCGCCCAGCAGCGCGTGAATCTCGCCGGGTTCGACGTCCAGGCTGATCCGATCGTTTGCGCAAAACGACCCGAAGAACTTGGTCACGTCTGTGGTTGCGAGGAGCTTGGAACTTGGCGAGGTCACGATGATTCAATCTCGGGCATGAACAATGTGCGGTCGCGCAAACGCCAACCGACAACAATGACGCCAGATCTGCGATCGCATGCAAGATCAAACATCGCTCAAATTTTGTGCAGCGTCGCCTCGTGAGGCGCTCCGACGAAGATCGTAACGCCGCGGGTTCGTGGAGCGGGCGTTCGTGATTGTGCCGGCAAACGCCATCGAGACCCGATGCGCGATTCGCCAGAAACGTCTCCGAACAGTCACAAGTGCATGTCCGACCGTCTCAAATGGCGGCAGCTTTCCACGGTTCGGGTTCGCCAATATCTGCTGAGTTTCAGCCACTTATGCTCGGTTCAGAGAACACTTTTGATGGAAGTGTTGAAAACCCTGCGATGGCGACTCTAACGCCGTGCAGGCCTTTGATATGTTCGAAACTCAGAAATGTGGTTGCGAGCGTGTCCCGATGGTTTGCTCACGGCCAGCACGACGACGACACAAGAGCGACAACAGAAACACGACGACAGAAAAACAACCAGTGTCCGGACGTGAGGTGACAGTCCGGAACGCGTCATAAGCGCGTCTGGCCGTTCCACTTAGGCCGCCAGACGGCAATCGAGATGTTGCGATTCGCCCACCAGAGAAAGACAAGCGTCATTCGTGCGTAGGCGAATATTCTGTTCCGGTTGCGATCTGCTGACCGGATCCCTTGGGGTGAGATGTTGCAATGAATAAACTGCGACGCGAAATCGTCGACAAGATTGCCGATCGTACGTGCCGCATTGGCGTTATAGGCCTGGGCTACGTTGGCATTCCGTTGATGCTCGCCGCCGTCGGCCGATCATTCAATGTCATTGGGTTCGATATCGACGAGAACCGCGTGGCGCAGTTGAACGCGGGCAAGAGCTGCATTCGCCATATCCCAGATGACTTGATCGATCACTGCGTGCGATCAGGCCAATTCACGCCAACAACCCATTTCGAGCGGTTGTCTGAGTGCGACGCCATTCTCATTGCGGTTCCGACACCATTGACCAAGAACCGCGATCCCGATCTCACGTTCGTCATCAACACCGCGGAGACAATTTGCGCGAACCTGCGCCCTGGGCAACTGATCATCCTCGAATCGACGACGTGGCCGGGTACGACGGACGAGGTCGTGAAGCCCATTCTCGAGAGCGGTGGTCTGCGGTCCGGACAGGACTTCTTCTTGGCGTTTTCTCCGGAGCGTGAGGATCCGGGGAACGCCTTGTTCGAAACGTCCACGATCCCGAAAGTGGTGGGCGGTGACGGCGAAGATGCGATGGCTGCGGCTCAAGCGCTCTACGATTGTTTTGTCGAGCGGACCGTGCCGGTATCCTCGACCTCGACGGCGGAGGCCGTGAAGCTGACCGAGAACATCTTTCGTGCCGTCAATATCGCCCTCGTGAATGAGCTGAAGATTGTCTATGGCCGCATGGGGATTGACGTCTGGGAAGTGATCAACGCGGCAAAGACAAAACCGTTCGGGTTCATGCCGTTCTATCCGGGGCCGGGGCTCGGCGGTCACTGTATCCCGATTGATCCGTTTTACCTGACATGGAAAGCGCGCGAATTCGATATTACGACGCGGTTTATTGAATTGGCCGGGCAAATCAATTCCAGCATGCCCAAGTATGTTGTTTCGAGGCTGAGCGAGGCGCTCGACCAAAGAGCCGCGAAGGGGGTCAACGGTGCGCGCGTTCTATTGATTGGTATGGCGTATAAGAAGAATGTGGACGATATGCGCGAAAGCCCGTCGTTGCGGTTCATCGAAATGCTTGAGGACCGCGGCGCAGCCGTTGACTATCACGACCCCTACATTCCGGTTGTGCCGATGACACGCGAACATTCCCAATTGGCAGGCCGTAAGTCCGTTGATTTAACCGACGCCTCGGTCGCCGGCTATGATGTTGTTTTGATTTCGACGGATCATGACGGTGTCGATTGGGAATTGCTTGCGCGAAATGCCAGTCTGATCGTTGACAGTCGAAACGCTATGGAAACAGCGGGCTTAGCAGGGGCCAACGTGGTCAAGGCTTAGTTGTATTGAGCTTAGTCGCATTTATATCTGGGCGTAATGGTGGGAGGCTGTACTGCGATGACCAATTTCGGCTTGATCGGAGCGGCAGGTTACATTGCACCTCGCCATATGCGCGCCATCAGAGACGTCGGTGGCGATCTGAAGGTGGCATATGATCCCAACGACTCGGTTGGGATTATCGATAGCCATTTTCCGCACGCCGAGTTCTTCACGGAGTTCGAGGCATTCGACCGCCATGTGAGCGAACTGCGTCGGCAACAGGTCGGGCTCGACTATATCGCAGTGTGCTCGCCGAACTATCTCCACGAAGCACATACGATGCATGGTCTGCGCAGTGGCGCGCATGTCATTTGCGAAAAACCGCTGGTTCTCAATCCAGGTGACCTGGAGAACCTCGCCCGCTGCGAAGCTGATACGGGACGGAGAGTGTTCTCCATCCTGCAGCTGCGGCTTCATCCGACCGTCAACGCGCTACGCGACCGCATTGCAGCGTCGCGAACGCGCCATAACGTTGATCTCACCTACATTACGTCTCGCGGACGTTGGTATCACGCGTCCTGGAAAGGGGATGACCGGAAGTCAGGCGGCGTCGCGACCAACATCGGTGTCCACTTCTTCGACATGCTGCAGTACGTATTCGGGCCTGTTCTGTCGAGCGAAGGGCACTTGCGCGATGCGTCGCGAGCCGCTGGCGCGATTACATTTGAGAAGGCCGATGTGCGCTGGTTCCTGTCGCTCGACAGCACCGACCTTCCCGAGAGCGTAAGGGGCGCGAAGACGACCTATCGTTCCGTCCTGATTGACGGTGAAGAGCTGGAGTTCTCAGATGGTTTTACGGATCTCCATTCCGTCAGCTACGAGGCGATCCTTGCCGGCAAAGGATACGGCCTGGACGACGTGCGCCCGAGTATCGAGCTGGTCTCGCACTTCCGGACCGCAGAGCTCATGCAAGACGGCTCTCTCCACCCGTCCGCTGAGCGGCACCTGAGCGGCGCAGTTTGATGAGCGCGTTTTCGGGTCACCTCCGTCACCGCGCTGGCCAACAGTTACCTGAGAGAAGTCGGCAGATGAACCAGTGCGTCGCGGCAAAGGAGATCGCGTTCATTGACCTGGCGGCGCAACGCAAGCGCCTCGGCAGTCGTATCGACATGGCGATTGGCGCCGTGCTGGCACACGGCCAATACATCATGGGCCCTGAGGTTGCGGCCCTTGAGCGGCAGTTGGAAGCGTTTGCGGGTGTCGATCACGCGATCAGCTGCTCCAATGGCACCGACGCCCTGCAACTGGTTCTGATGGCGTGGGGCGTCGGACCCGATGATGCTGTGCTCTGCCCCTCGTTCACCTTCATGTCGACAGCCGAAGTCGTGCCGCTGCTTGGTGCGACGCCGGTGTTTGTCGATATCTGTCCGCACTCCTTCAACTTGGATCCCGATGCGCTTGAAAACGCGATCGCCATCGCAAAGCAACAGGCGCTGACGCCTCGCGTGGTGATCGCCGTCGATCTGTTTGGGCAGCCGGCCGACTACCAGCACATCGAACCGATCGTCGCGCGCCACGGCATGAAGTTGATCTGCGACGCAGCCCAGAGTTTCGGAGCGTCGTGCCATGGACGCAAGGTCGGCACGATTGGTGATGCGACGACGGCGAGCTTCTTTCCGGCAAAGCCGCTCGGTTGCTACGGCGACGGTGGCGCTGTCTTCACCCAAGACTCGGAGCTGGCGGCGCTCCTGCGCAGCTTGCGATTTCACGGAAAGGGCGACGACAAGTACGACAACGTCCGGATCGGCATGAACGGCCGCCTCGATACCATTCAGGCTGCCGTGTTGATCGAGAAGCTCGCGATCTTCGAGGATGAAATCGCGGCGCGCAACGACATCGCCCGGAACTACGGTAACGCGTTGTCCGATTGCGTGGAAACCCCACGCATCGCCAACGGCACAACAAGTGTGTGGGCGCAATACACAGTGCGTTTGCCGGCGTCGAAGCGCGATGCAGTGCAATCCAAGTTGCGAGGCCAGGGTGTGCCTACCCAGGTCTACTACCCGACGCCGCTGCACCGCCAAACAGCATTTCAGGGCGCCCCGTATGCAGGCGATCTGTCTGTTTCAGAAGCGGCGTCTCAAAGTGTGCTCAGCTTACCGATGCATCCTTACCTGACGCGCGAGACGCAGGACTTCATTATCGAGCGCGTGGCCGACGCGGTCCGGTCCACATAACCGTTGGGAGGTGCGCCAAATGTACCTAGCGCGGACAATCGCAGCGCACGGCGTCGCCGGTTCAATGGCAGGAAACCGCTGATGCAAATTTGGTATGTCAATCACTATTCGGGAGGCCCAGGCATCGCGACGGCGGAGCGTGCGTTCCGACTGGCGCAGGCATGGCAGCAGCACGGCGTCGGCTGCTCCGTCATCATGGGCTCCTTCCATCATCTCATGCTTCCTGAAGCTGACTTCGACTCGCCCGTCCAAACCAATGGCGTGACATATCACTTCGTGAAAACGTCGCCCTATTCAGGAAACGGCGTCTCCCGGCTCAGGAACATTCTGGACTTCGCGCGCGGGCTCTATCGCGTTGCCGGCCGCGTTCCTGACCAATTGTCGAAGCCAGACGTGATCATCTACTCCTGCCCGCATCCGCACGGCATCTATGCAGCGCGCGATCTGGCTCGCAAATTCCAGGCGCAACTCGTCTTTGAAATACGTGATCTGTGGCCGCTCAGTCTGACGGAACTGCTTGGAACGTCACGGTTCCATCCCTTCGTTCAGGTGACAGCGCATGCAGAGCGCTTTGCATTCAAGCACGCGGATGTCGTCGCGTCGGTGCTGCCCAAGGCCTGGCTCTACATGGTGGAACGCGGCTACGGCAGCAAGCCGTTCGTTGTGGTGCCGAACGGACTGAGCGAGACGTTTGCGGAGGGCGCGACCTTGCAATCGCCAACGGCTCTGAGTGCGTCGAGAGTGTTGGAGGCCTGGCGAAGTGACGGCCGCGTCGTATTCGTTTACGCAGGTGCTTTGGGTCCGCCAAATGGCGTCGCTGAATTCCTGGACGCGGTTGGTCCAGGTGCAACGCTCGACGACGGAACGCGCGTTGGTATTCTCGTCTTTGGTCGAGGGCCACTAAGCCAGACCATTCAAGATAAAATAGACGCATTCGGCGAGGGGTTCGCCTATTGCGGGCAGGTGCCGAAAAACGAGTTGCGGACCCTGCTGCGGCGCTGCGATGTCGGCTATGCCGGCCTGGTCGATAAGCCCGATCTGTTCAAGTACGGCATCTCTCCGAACAAGATCATGGACTACTTCACCGAAGGGCTTCCGGTTCTACTGCCGATCACGCCGTGCGGAGATCCTGTGTCCATGTCTCAAGGCGGACTTACGCGCAGCATCTCGGACGGAGTTGGACTGCGCACTGCAATCACTGAGCTTGCAGCCTTGTCGTCGGAGCAGCGGCGCAGGCTTGGCGAACGCGGCAAGTCCTATGTCCTCGCAAACCATCGGTTCGATGATATCGCAGCGCGTTATCTGCAAGCTCTGCAGACCCGCCCGCAACCGGCAAGCGCACATGCCGAAGAGATCCGAACTGAAGAGAAGGTCGCGTCATATGCGTAGGAGCGTCTGCCCGCTTGTTTCGCCGGATGTCATTGGCCAAGAGATTGGATTCGTTCGCCCATGCTGAAGCGCTTGTTCGACGTTGTCGCATCCTTCGTGTTGCTGGTTCTGTTTGCGCCGGTTTTTGTCGTCGTCGCAGCCATTATCTGGTACCGGCTCGGCCGTCCCATTCTCTTTGTGCACGAACGACCCGGTCTGCATGGCCGCATTTTTCGAATGTACAAGTTTCGATCCATGAATGCCGCCG
>JBCCOV010000211.1:0-8262 GCA_039039985.1 Pseudomonadota bacterium
CGCAACGCGGCGGGCCGCGATCGCGGCCTCGAACCCGTGCTCGACGGCTGGCCCGCGCGTGTTGGTGATCGCTCACGGGCTGTTCCGGCCTTGCGGCCGGGCCCTCCGCGGGGGCGGCGCAACGCGCCGGGCCGCGGGCGCGGCCTGGGGTGCCAGACGGCTGGCCCGCGCTCAAGTAGCGAGCGCTTGTCGCGAGCGGTAGCGCACGTCAGGACTCGCTCGAGCCGCGAGCCTGCGAGCGTGCGAACAGCGCAAACGGAACAGAGCGTCGGTGCACGTGCTGCTGTGCTGAGATCGGGATTCAGATCGCCAGTTCAGATCGCCAAGTACTGCTGGCGCAAGTCCTCGTTATCGAGAACCTCTTGAGCCGTCCCGTCAAACACAACCGAGCCCATATCGAGAATGATGGCGCGGTCCGCAAGATGGAGCGCAGCGATCGCATTCTGTTCAACGATGATGGTCGTGATCCCGAGCTTCTTGATACTTTCCAAGATCCGCTCAATCTCCTGGACAATCACGGGCGCAAGACCCTCATAGGGCTCATCCAGGAGCAGGAGCTTGATGTCCTTGGCCAGCGCGCGGGCAATCGCCAGCATCTGCTGCTCGCCCCCGGACATCGTCGTGCCTTCTTGCTTGCGCCGCTCGCCCAGGCGGGGAAAGCTCTCGAAGATCCGCTCGAACGTCCATCCCGGCGAACCAGACACTGTTGCCAGTTGCAGGTTCTCCTCGACCGTCAATCCCGGAATAATGCGACGATCTTCCGGCACCAACGCCACGCCAAAGTTCGACGCCTGATAAGCCTTCATGGAATGTAACGGCTTGTGGTCCAGCCAGATTTCGCCATGGCGCAACTCAGGGTCGTCAAGTCGCGCAATCGTTCGCAACGTCGACGTCTTTCCGGCACCGTTGCGACCGAGTAAGGCAACAATCTCGCCTTCCCGGACGTCAAAGCTGACGCCTTGGACGATGTAGCTTTCGCCGTAGTACGAATGCAGTTCCCAGGCCGAAAAGAACGCCCGTTGACCGCCCTTTGCTTGTACCGGAGAGACGGCCGGTGCTTGTGCGCCACTAAAGTCCACACCAAGGGAGTGGCGCTGTTCCGTTGCTGGATCGGTCATAGGTGCGCCCCTCCAAGATATGCTTCCTGCACCTTCGGATCGCCCTTGATATTCTCCGGTTCGCCCTCGACGATCACGTGCCCTTGCGCCAGCACCGAGATCCGATCAGCCAGTGAGAACACCACATGCATGTCGTGCTCGATCACGACCTTGGTCACGTTCCGCTCCGACCCGATGCGCCTTAAAAGTTCAATCGTGTTGTTGGTGTCTGCGCGCGACATGCCAGCCGTCGGCTCATCCAACAGCAGCAGTTTCGGCCCTTGGACGAGACACATCGCAAGTTCCAAACGGCGCTTGTCGCCCCGTGACAAACTGCCGGCATGTTCAAACCGCTTCTCGTAGAGCCCAAGATCTTGAAGCGTATGCTCTGCCTGTTCTCTCACGTCGTTCTGTCCGTCCATGCGCGCCCAGAGTTTCATGTTGAATGAACCATCACGCGTCGCAAGCGCCGGCATCATGAAGTTTTCGATCAGTGTGAGATCGGCAAAGATCTCTGGCGTCTGGAAAACGCGGGCCACACCCATTTGATTGATCTCGTGCGGCTTCCGCCGGAGCAGCGACTTGCCGGCAAACAGAACAGAGCCCGTATCCGGATCCAACCGCCCGACAAAACAGTTCAACAGCGTCGACTTGCCGGCACCGTTGGGACCGATGATGGCGTGAACGCCACCTTCCTTGACCGTGAGGTTCACGTCATCCAACGCTTTCAAACCGCCAAACGATTTGTTCACGCCCGAGACTTCAAGAATGTTGGTCATGGTCTCCTGCCCTATTCGGCCGGTTGGGCGCGGCCTGAAACCGACGCAGCTTGATCAGACTGCTTTCCGCGGTTTGTCATACGCGTTATCAACCTGCCAATCCGGTTGGCACCTTCAATCAACCCACCTGGCAGGAAGATGACGATCAGCATAAACAGAATGCCGAGCGTCAAATGCCAACCTGAACCGACAAAAAGCGACGCGACGGAAACCACGGTTTCACGCAGCCCATCCGGAAGCATCCAGAACACCTCGTTGAGCTCGGACTTGTTGTAGGCAGAAAAGATGTTTTCGGCGTACTTGATAACACCCGCCCCGAGAACCGGGCCAAGGAGTGTGCCGGTCCCGCCGAGGATCGTCATCAGAACAACTTCTCCTGATGCGGTCCACTGCATCCGCTCGGCCCCGGCCAGCGGATCTGTCACGGCCATCAAGGACCCAGCCAGGCCGGCATACATTCCGGAGATCACAAAAGCAGTCAGCACGTACGGACGTGTATTGTAACCCGTGTAGGCCATCCTGTTCTGGTTGGACTTGATCGCCCGCAACTTCATGCCGAACGGCGATCGCGTGATGCGCATTGCGACATAGAAGGCAATAATCAGAACCGCGGCGCAGAAGTAGAAACCGGCATACCCCGTCAAATCGATTCCAAAGAAGTTCGAAAGCAGCACGCCGGAATAGTTCGGGTCTCCCCCAAATACGATATCGAGAAAGCGCGGATCTGAGTTCAGCACCCGCAGCCCGGTCTCACCGTTGGTAATCGGCGTCAAAACCGAATACGCCAAGTTGTAGGACATCTGCGCAAAGGCAAGCGTCAGAATCGAAAAGTAAATGCCGGAACGCCGAAGGCTAATAAACCCGACCGCCATCGCAAACAGGCCCGTCATAAGCATTGCGAGCAGAATTGCGGGGAACGGACTCATGCCGAGGAGCTTAAACGACCATACGGCCGTGTAGGACCCAACCCCAAGGAACGCGGCATGCCCGAACGACAGATACCCGGTCAGCCCGAACAGAATGTTGAAACCGATGGCGAAGATCCCGAAGATCGCGAACTTCTGTAGCAGGTCGGGATAGGCCGCTCCGAACGGCCACAGGACGATTGGTCCTGCCAACACCATGGCCGAGAAGATCAGGAACAGGAGCAGGTCATTCCGCGGTGTCGCATCCATGGCTCAGTTCTCCATCACGCCCTTGCGCCCCATCAGCCCGCGCGGCCTCGCCAAAAGAACGACAACGGCGACGAGGTAGAGGATGATCTGGTCAATACCTGGCAAGATCGATTTGACTTCATTCATCGACGCAAAGGACTGCAGAATTCCAAGCAGGAACCCAGCCAGAACGGCGCCCTCTAAAGATCCCATACCCCCGACGACCACAACGACGAACGAGAGCACCAGGAAGTCCATGCCGATATGATAGTCGGGAGGTAGGATCGGCGTGTACATCACCCCGGCGACACCGGCCACCACCGCCGCAATGCCGAATACAATCGTAAAGCGCCGTTCGATATTGATTCCCAACAACCCGACCGTTTCGCGATCCTGCATTCCGGCTCGCACGACCATGCCGAACGTTGTAAACTGAAGGAACGCAAAAACAGCTGAAATCACAAAGGCCGCAAACGCCAAATATAGGAGCCGCCACCACGGATAGACCAGCCCTTCCCCAAGGCTGAGCATCGCGCCGACATCCGCGCTTCCAGAAAAAGCCGCCGGCGCCTGTTGTGGGATCGGGTTCGCACCGAAAATCGCTTTAATGATTTCCTGCAACACAATGGCCAGGCCAAACGTCACGAGGATCTGTTCTGCGTGCGGGCGTTTGTAAAAGTGCTTGATAAGCCCGCGCTCCATGATCACGCCAATCACAAGCATGACCGGAATCGCAACAAGAATGGAAACCGGCACAGAGTAATCGATCAGGAAGCGCCCCCAGTCGCCCAAATAGGCTTCCGCATACGGCGTTCGAATCTCGACCGGCGTACCCCATGGCGTTGTTTTCGTGGGGTCCAAGACCACCTTTTCGATACTGAAGAAACGATTCAACGTGACCGCCACAAACGCGCCGATCATAAACAGCGCACCGTGGGCAAAATTGACGACGCCAAGCGTTCCAAAAATCAGCGTCAGACCAAGAGCGATCAGCGCATATGCGCCGCCTTTGTCGAGGCCATTCAAAAGCTGCAGCAGAAACGTATCCATCGATGCCGGACCCTAGTTTCGCAATCTTCAGGGCCGTCCGGATGTCGGTGCGGCACTGACGGATTGGCTTGGAGAACTACCGTGGGGCGCCGCTAGACGGCACCCCACATGATATTCTTCACCAATTAGGCGCCGTCATTGCACTTGCCGAGGTCGCCACCTAGCAACTCCGGCTTGTATTCGACCTTGGCACGCGGCGTCACTTCCACGATTTCCAGCAAGTCGAACTTCGACGACGGGTTGTCTTTACCCTTCACCACGAGAACGTCTTTGAAGCACTGGTGATCTTCAGCACGATACTCGGTCGGGCCGTTGCCCAGGCCGTCGAACTTGAAGCCCTCAAGCGCGGCAACAACGTCGCACGGACGGAAGGAGCCGGCGCGCTCAACGGCGTCGGCATAGAGCAACGCTTGAACGTAGCAGGTGTGTGCAGCCTGTGACGGCGGGAAACCGTACTCTTGGCCGAAGGACTTCACGAAAGCCTTCGAACCCGCGTCAGACAGCGACCAGTGCCAGTTCGTCGAACCGAAGATGCCCTTAACGTTTGCACCGGCACCCTGTGCCATGAGGCGTGAGTACAACGGCACAACGATCACGAAGTCCTTCCCGTTGACCTGCTTGTCGCGGAGGCCGAACTGCACGGCCTGGGTCAGCGAGTTGACCATGTCCTTACCGTAGTGGTTCAGGACGAGCACGTCGGCACCGGACTGCAGAACCGGCGTGATGTACTGCGAGAAGTCACCAGCGCCGAGCGGCGTACGAACGGCCTGAGCCGTCTTCCAACCCAACTGCTCGGTGTACTTCTTGATCGAACCTTCCTGGCTCCAACCCCAGTTGTAGTCTGCGGTCAGGTGGTAGGCGACACGATCTGAGCCGTAGTTGTTCTTCAACACCGGAGCAAGCGCAGCACCTGTCATTTCCGTATTAAAGAAGTGGCGGAAGCCGTTGGCACGCTTGTCTTTCCCGGTCGTATCATTGGCGTGCGTCAAACCCGCCATAAAGATCACACCGGCCTCTTGACAGAGCGACTGAACAGCAACGGCGACACCCGACGACGAGCCGCCGGTGATCATGATCGCACCGTCCTTCTCGATCATCCGCTTGGCGGAGGCACGCGCTGCGTCGGACTTTGTCTGCGTGTCACCCGTTGTGAACGCGGCCTTCTTGCCAAGAATGCCTTTGCCCTTCAGCGCTTTTGACGAGAATGTGTTCAACATTCCGCCATCACCCTCGCCGTTGATATGCTTAACGGCAAGTTCGTAGGCGCGAAGCTCGTCTTTGCCTTCGTCGGCATAGGCACCGGTTTGCGGCACGTTGAAACCAAGAACCACTTCGGATTTTTTGCCCGGGTCGTTGGTGAAGGCCTGTGCCTGAGTGGTAAACATCATCGGCGCAACGCCACTGAAGGCAAACGTCGCTGCACCAGCACCCGTCTTCAGTACACTACGACGTGAAGCGGTCGCTTTGGTTGGATCGCTCAAAGTACCCTCCGGTATCCATAAGGCTTGATATGCGTTTCGTCCCTGTCCCGCCGGCACACACAAAGCTCGTCCGGCGTGAACTCTCCCATCGACTTTTCGTCAGCGTTGTGAGTTTGTTGCCCACGACCCATTTTTAGGGATTAATCGACAGTAGAGAGCCAATCATCGGCGGGTCAATTGAACCATTGTTTTATGATCTGATCGGTTTTCGGGACAAAATCTCGCACGGCCTGCGCCTGCGACTAAAGTTGCCGAAACAAAAGTATTATGATCGAAAGTCCAAGGCTCGAAATCAAACATGTAGCGGCCCCGCCCGAGAAATGGTGCCGCATTGCATGGCAATTACAAGGAGCGCGCGATCAATGAGCAGATGGGCGAACCGCCGTGCCCGTTTCAGAAGCATTCTGAACGGCGATACCTGCATTTTCCCAGCGTCAACGTTTGACCCGATCACGGCGCGCATCGCACAAGAGATCGGCTATGAGGTCGGCATGCTGGCCGGCTCGACGGCGGCACAAACCGTTCTCGCTGCCCCGGACTACATTCTCTTGACGTTGACGGAGTTCGCCGACCAGGCCCAACGCATATCACGTGTTTGCGATCTACCTCTGATGACGGATGCAGATCATGGTTACGGCAACGCCCTGAACGTCGCGCGGACCGTTGAGGAGTTGGAAGCTGCCGGCGTCGCAGGATTGTCCATAGAAGACACGGCGCTTCCTGAACCCTTTGGCAGCGCTGGACAAACACAGATCCTGAGCCTCGACGAAGGGGTCGGCAAAATCAGGGCTGCGGTGGCGGCCAAATCTGATCCATCCCTCGTCGTTGCCGGCCGCACAAGCGCGCCGGCGATCAACGGTCTCGATGATGGCCTGCGACGAGCACGCGCCTATCAGGACGCAGGCGCAGACATGATCTTCCTCATCGGCATAAAGACCTGGGCAGACCTCGATGAAGTTGCAAAGCACATCACGCTGCCGATCATGCTGGGCGGCGCCCCTACAGCTCTGATGACCCCATCCGAACTTGCAGCGCGCGGTGTGCGGATCTGCCTGCAAGGTCACCACACACTCCCGGCCGCCATTCAGGCAATCCATCAGACGCTGACAGCGCTTCGCGACGGCGTGAAACCATCTGAACTTGAGAACCTCGCGGACAAGGATTTCATGAATCGAATTTTGAAAAAAGATGTATACGACAACATGCGCAAAACATATTTAAATTAGGACAAGGCCGTAAACGCGAAAAGCGCGACTAGGGGGAAAATGCAGAGATGTCCAAAAATATTGCAGTTTTCGGCACAGGAGCATTGGGCGGCCACGTTGCAGCTTACCTCGCCCGAAACAATCACCGCGTTACCGTCATTGATGCCTGGCCTGAGAACATCGATCGCATCAAATCTCATGGAATCACGCTTCAAGGCTTGACCGATGCCGAGTGCTTTACGGCGAGTCCGCTCGCCGCTCTGCATTTAACCGAGGTGCAAGAGCTCAAAGCAACGCCTGGGTTCGACATCGTGTTTCTTGCGGTCAAGTCCTACGACACACTGTGGGCCACAACCATGATTGCGGACTACCTGGCACCGTCCGGGTTTGTCGTATCGCTGCAAAACGCGATCAATGAAGAGCGGATTGCCGGCGTTGTCGGGTGGGGTCGCACGGTCGGCTGCATTGCCTCAAAGATCGTCGTCGAACTGACAGGGCCGGGGCATGTTGCGCGATACGTCGCAAAGGGTGACGCGCAACATACGGTCTTCCGCGTCGGCGAGTGCCATGGCCGCGTCACGCCCCGCGTGACGCAAGTTGCAGATATGCTGTCGGTTTGCGATTCCGCCAAGACGACGACGAACTTGTGGGGCGAGCGTTGGACAAAACTGGCCGTCAACTGCATGCGAAATTCCCTGGCTGCTGCGACCGGGCGCGGCGGCAACGCCAATGACCGTGATCCGACAACGCGCCAAGTCGGCATTCGACTTTGCGGCGAGGTTCTGGCCGTGGCGCAAGCCCACGGCATCGCTTTGGAGAAGGCCTACGGCGTTGCACCTGTGGATGCGATCGCAGCCGCCAGCGGCGACACGGCCGCCATGGCCCGGTGCGAGGATGTCATCGTTTCCGCGATTGGGCAGCGATCCGAGGCCGCCCGATCATCCATGGGCCAGGATGTCGCGAAGGGGCGCAGGACCGAGATCGATTACCTCAATGGCTACGTTGTCGAGAAAGCGAAAGATGTGGGCTTGGCGGCGCCTGTCAACGCGGCCCTGACTGAGGTCGTCCGGTCTGTTGAGGCCAAACGCCTCGCCCCGTCACCTGACGTTGTCGCCGGTCTGTCGCAATCCTGAAGCTTGTCGCGCCAAATCAGATTCACGTCTTTAATTGCGCTGTTCGCACGCGAGTCTTTACGTGCGCTACCGCTCGCGACAAGCGCTCGCTACTTGAGCGCGGGCTATCCTGCGAGCACGGTTTCCAGGCCGCAACTGCGGCCCGCCGCGTTGCGGCGCGCCCGCGCAGGGCCCGGCCGCAGGCCGGAACAGCCCGTGAGCGATAAACAACCGGCGCTGGCTATCCTGAGAGCACGGTTGCCAGGCCGCAACTGCGGTCCGCCGCGTTGCAGCCCGCGCGCAGGGCCCGGCCGCAGGCCGGAACAGCCCGTGAGCGATAAACAACCGGCGCTGGCTATCCTGAGAGCACGGTTGCCAGGCCGC
>JBCCOV010000212.1:0-8181 GCA_039039985.1 Pseudomonadota bacterium
GGGGCATCACTTCTTCCGCGTCCGAAGCGCCGACGAGCATGTCTTCCGAGAACATCGCGTTTTCAAAGGCTTCGTCGGGGTTCTCGATGATGGCACCTGCATTGTTGGTACCGAGGCCGTTATTCATGGCCATCATCTGCGCCATGTTCATGTTGCCCATCATGTCGGCGGGCGTGCGTGAGTCGTAGCCCTTGATATCGACACCGTTGACGGTCGAAATCTTTTCGTCACCCTGCGGGTACAGCGCCTCGGCGATGTCTTCGTAACCCTCGACGATGCCGTAGGTGACGCCGTCATCCGTCTTGATGTCATCCTTTTCGACGCGATCGCCCGAGACGATGACCTGTCCGATCAGGTCCATCGCGTGGGCGCCGCCACCGCCGTGCTGGTTCGAAATCACGGTGATGATCGATTCTTCCGCGTCATCTCCGATAACGTCGGCGTACGACACATAGACGTTCGCCGTATGCCCGATCACGGCGATGTGGTCTTCTTCGGCATTGTAATCGGCGATGATGTCAATCCCGAACGCGTCGACCCAATGGTCATGCAACTCGTTGTTTTCGCCTGCAACCCCGGCCCAGTTGATCGAACCGTCTGATTTCACGTGCTTTTCGATGATGTCTTGCTTGGCGTTCAGCAGCGGCTCGATCAGGAACGTGTCTTCTCCCGCGCCGCCAATCAGAACGTCATCGGCGTGCATCGGCTGGTTTTCGTAGCCCTTGAGCATCTGAAGCTCTTGGTTCACCTCGCCGTCGGGGTCGCCCCGGGTCGGCATACCGATGGCAAGCTGACCAATCTTCGACACACCGGCGTCCGAGCGCGAGATCAGCGTATCATTGCCTTCGCCTCCGTCGATCACGTCAGAGCCGCGCCCCCCGTCGATTACATCGTCACCTGCGCCGCCTTCAATCCAGTCGTCGCCATAGTTGCCGTTGAGGATATCGTCCCCGTCACCGCCCATGATCGTGTCATCGGCGCCCTTTCCCTCAAGCACATCATTGTCGGCGGTGCCTGTACCGTCGATCGCAACATCAAGGCTCTCTACGCCAAGGAACACGCTTGGATGATAGGACTCGGCGGGGACCATTTCGACGTCGTTTGGCGGGGCGAGGAAATCGGCCTCGGTCTGGTAGAACGCGCTTTGATCCACCGGAAGGCCGTCAATTTCCATGAACAGCGACATGCCGCCGCCTTGGTCGAAGTAAAGCAACTCCATCTCGTAAAGGCCGCCGGTAAAGTCGCCCACGACAGACGTGCTTTCGGTGGCGCGGGCGCCTTCGAAACTGCTGAAGTCCTGACCTCCCAGCGACAGGGCGAACCCGTCGTCCGAGGTGATCGTGATCTCATGCGCCCCCGGCGGGATATAGACGTAACCGGTCAGTTTCAGACCGGAAGGTCCCATCTCGTAAGCCGACCCATCGCCGTTGAGCGAGGCGGCGTCGCCTTCCAGGAATTCTTCGACCGTGGTGTCGCTTTTGTTTGCGGCATAACCGATCTCGGACGACACGAATGTCAGCTGAGGGCCACCTGCAAGCAAGTCTCGCAGATCGCTGATGGTGTTGATGCGTCCGTCCGACGGCACATAGACTTCCCCTGAAAGGCCCGACCCTTCGCTTGGGACAAATCCATCTGCTGTGTACGCGATTGCCGGAGCCGCAGTCGCAACAGCGCTGGCCGGATCGAAGTTCCCGATGTTTGCCATAGTCAAAGTTCTCCCGATGACGCAATCGCCTTCACACTGCGCCGTGTTCCCGAAAAATGTCGTCTGTGAACGCGTACTGTCAGGATCAGCCCGTGGGGCGATTTCGTCCCGCCTGACCGCTCGCGTTGCTTCAGACACAAGGAGGCGAATGTGGCGAAAAAAAGGTACGGATTAATGGATCGGCAATCCGGCGCAGCACCTGCTTCATTTTGTGTATGATGCTGAAATATTGTGAAAAATTATGATGTTAGTTGTGTGCATGTCGGCTGAAATAGGCGAAACTTCTGCGAGTTTCGGCCGCGATTTTGGCAGTCAACGGAGCGTTTCCGCCGATCTTGGGCGGAACCCCGCCTCGACGTGAAGCCGAGTACGTGTGACCGCCAATTCAGCCCTATTTTCTGTTAGGGAAACATTGAAACTCCGCCGCTTAGCCACAGAATTGCCGCATCGAGGCGGACTATTGACGTTAAACAACGTCTGATTGGGCTGTTGGACATGCTTCATGAGCGCGCTTTAACAAAAGCACAGGGCGGCGAACGCCCGACCAAGCTGATCATTCAGATTCCGTGCCAAAATGAGGAAGAGCAGCTACCCGCGACGCTCGCCGATCTGCCGCTAGAGGTGCCGGGGTTTGACCTGGTTGAGTGGTTGGTCGTCGACGATGGTTCGACTGATCGAACGATAGAGATCGCGCGCGCTAGCGGCGTGCACCACATTGTGGAACTCGGCCACAACCAGGGTCTCGCGGTCGCTTTTATGAGCGGGCTTGAGGCTGCGGTAAAGTTGGGCGCTGACGTTATCGTGAATACCGATGGAGACAACCAATACTGCGCGCGTTACATCGCGGACCTGACCGCGCCCGTACTCGCTGGCGACGCACAAATCGTAATTGGTGCCCGCCCGATCACAGACATTGCGCACTTCTCACCTCTTAAGCGAAAGCTTCAGCGACTGGGCAGTTGGGTTGTACGCCAGGCGAGCGGCACGGACGTCGAGGATGCGCCGAGCGGCTTTCGCGCAATTCACCGTGACGCTGCTATGCGCCTCTACGTTTTTGGCGCTTATACTTACACACTTGAGACGATCATACAGGCGGGGCGACAGGGGATCCCCGTTGTGTCCGTTCCGGTAGAGGTAAACGATCCCACTAGAGAAAGCCGATTGATAAAGTCGGTGCCTCAGTATATTTACCGCTCGGCAAAGACCATCTTCCGCATCTTGGTACTTTATAAGCCGCTGAAGGTGTTTTCGCTTCTTGCGCTTGTTACAGCCTTGCCAGGTGCGATCGCGTTCGCCCGGTTCCTGGTGCTTTACGCGATGGGTGAAGGCAGCGGAAACATTCAGTCTTTGGTTATCGGTGCTGGGTTGATCGCGACAGGCGCAATTTTCTTCATGGGCGGCTTGTTGGCAGACTTAATAGCAGCGAACCGCACGTTGCTGGAGGAAGTGCGTTCGCGGCAGTTGCGCCAGGAAATCAGGGACGAGGCACACCAGTAAAGGGCACGTATTCTGGACTAGCGTGCAAGAACAACATCGCTTCGGATATCCAGGCCGTCTTCGGCAGCCTTGACGAGGTAGTCGGCGACGTCCGCGCGTGAGATGAGGCCGTTGCGCCAGTCGTTCGGGTCGCGAAGGATGCGATACTTCCCAGTGCCCTTATTATTCGTAAGGATGACCGGCCGGACGATTGTCCAGTTTAGCGGGCTTTCCAAGATCAGCGCTTCCTGCCGATCTTTGTCTGCATAGGGGCGACCTAAAACAGCCTTGTGGCCGATGCTTTCCAGCGTGCTCATGGCAGCCCGGCTGCGGCCTGCGCCGAAGCCGGTGATAACAATCAGGCGGGATACATCGGAAGTCTCCATTGCTTGCAGCACGACTCTGGTTGCGTCTGAGAACAACCTTTCCTCTTCCCAAAGCATCGCCAGCCTTTCCCGGATGCCGAGTGTGACGATCACGGCGTCAATGCCGCCTTCCAGAGCGCGAACTACATCTGCTGCGGCCGTGGCATCACCCTGAAACGGTTCGAGGCGGTCCGAAGCCTCCAGTTTCTCAGCGCTGCGGGCCATTGCACGCACAAGGTGCCCGCGCGACAGCGCTGTTTCGCGGGTTCTTGCGCCAATCCCTGACGTGGCGCCAATGATAAGAAGATGCATGGGTATTACTCCGCTCCGTGCACATCAAGACATAGGCGAGCGGTGTGACGGGGAAAGCGCGACACTTGCGCGACTTAAGGTTCGCTCGGTTGCCGTCAGCGGAGTGGCGGGCCAAGATGCGAAGGGTTGGGTCAGGGCCGAAGAACGGGGAGCGCATGTCAATCATCGCCACGCGCCCGGCACGATGCTAAGCCGAATTACCTGGGCCATTGGTTTGGGGGTGACGCTTGTCATGCTCCTGCTATACGTCTTTCCGTCCCGCCCACTTGAACAACTTTCGGCGGCCGCGCTGGATACCTACCAACGGGTTGCACCGCGGCGTTTCTCACCTGAGTCACCGGTCCATGTGATCGACATTGACGAGGCCTCGCTCGACGCGTTGGGTCAATGGCCTTGGCCGCGCACATATCTAGCCGAATTAACAGACCGCTTGTTCGAGCATGGCGCCGTCGCCATTGGCTTTGACGTCTTGTTTGCAGAGCCCGATCGAACATCGCCAGCGTACGTCGTACAAAACCTAGCCCGCTTCTCGACCCCGAATACAGCGATCGCGGAGGCGCTGGAAACGTATCCTGATCACGATCTTGTATTCGCGGAATCTCTCGCTGGCGGCCCTACCGTCCTTGCCGTCGCGGGCGCCCGCGAAGGCGTAGCTCCGACCCCAAAAGCAGGCATTGCCTTTACCGGGCGCCGACCGGACGAGGCTCTGTCGCATTATGCCGGGGCGTTGGCACCCTTGCCCGAGCTTGCTGCTGCCGCGACCGGCATTGGTGGAATCAGTCTCGACTCCGGGACCGATGGCATCACGCGGGCCGTTCCAATGGTGGCACTCTATGACGGTGTCATGATTCCGTCCTTTGCAGCCGAGTTGCTTCGGGTCGCCCAGGGTGCAGGAGGCCACGTACTACAGACAACAGAAGCGTCCGGTCAGGCGTCGGGAGGCACGGCTCGCCCAGTAGCGATGCGCACGGGGGGTGCGGTTTATCCGCTGGATGGAAATGGGCACCTGCGGTTACATTTTCGGGATGATGTGAGCGCAAACGTCACCTCCGCCCAGTCATTCCTGACGGGGACTTTGGATGACGCCCTAAGGTCGCGAGTTGAAGGCAAGATTGTTCTTGTGGGTTCCAGCGCGCAGGCGCTTTTTGACATTCGCGCGACGCCGATCTCCCCCGAAACACCCGGTGTTTTGCTACATGCCCAGATTCTGGATCAGATAATTTCGGGCGACTTTCTGCTGCGCCCGGATTGGGCTCCGGGGCTCGAGCTGTTGTTGATCTTCTTCTCCGGGGTTGCCGTGACGGCGCTGGCTGTTCGAGATCGACCAATCCTCGGTCTGGCAGCAACTGTTGTTGCTGTTGGGGGCGCGTTTACTCTTGGTTGGTCGGCGTATGGCTTACGTGGACTTCTGTTTGATCCGGTAATGCCGGCGCTCACTGCAATTGCAGTTTACCTTCCGTCGACGACGATGAGCGTGTTTGGTAAGGAACGTGCCCGGCGCGCTATTCGTGATCGCTTTGGCTACTTCCTCCCACGACAGGTCATCGACCAAATCGCCGGAAATCCAGATCAAGCTCTCGCGCCGACGGGTGCCAACCATGACATCACAGTCATGTTTGTCGATATGCGGCGCTTCTCATCTTTAACCGAACGCATGCAACCAGATGACGTCTTTGAAATGCTCAACCTTTATTTGAGTTCGGTGAGTGAGGCGCTTGTCGAATCCGGTGCAACCATCGACAAGTACATTGGCGACGCGGTGATGGCATTCTGGAACGCGCCTTTGGCAGTTCCGGATCATGCGGGACAGGCCGCTCATTCGATCTTTGCGGTTGAGGCTGCCGTAGCACAAGCCAACGTGTCGCTCGCCGCGCGGGGTTTGCCATTGGTCGAAACACGGATCGGAGTGAATACCGGGCCTGCGTTTGTTGGGCTAATGGGTTCGGAGGAACGGTACAATTACTCATGCGTGGGTGACACGGTGACCTTGGCGGCTCGCCTCGAAGAACTTACGCGCGTGTACGGTGTTTCAAATCTCGTTGGCGAAGATACTTCGGCCGCTCTGCCTGAGGAGTTGATCGCCGTGCCGATCGACTATGTACAAGTTCGTGGTCGGGATGAGCCCGAACGGATATCGACCGTCCTCCAAGCCAGCGATGCGGCAGATGCATTTGCAGCGGCTGTACACGCGGTGCGCGCCGCGATGGACGCTCAAGACTGGCTGGAGGCGACGCATGCCTGCCGCGCACTGGGCCAAATGAAATGTCCTGGCATTGATGAGGCGCGTCTCGTCGCGTCGTTTATTGCGCAGGTAAAAGAGGCTGAGGGCTCAGGAGCATCCCCACGGGTCGTCGTGGCAAAGTGAACGCAGCTGGCGCAGATGCGTCAGCGCGTTGTCATCGTCGTCGTTGATGTGCCGGGGTGGCCTCCGCCGTTCGATCCGCCAAGGCCATCGGACGAAGGCGTGGTACCCAAGGGTCCAGTAATGAGCGGGTCCGCGAATTGGCCGCTGCCTCGACCTGCGCCAGTGGACGCCACACGCGGTTGAGATGGAGCGCCAGCCGTTGACACCGGCTCTGTCCGGGACGTGACCTGCGTGCCGGTTTGCGGTTGAGTGCCGGTTTGTCCGCCTGAACGAAGGGCAACCGGCGGCTGACCATCTATTTGTGTGAGCAGAGCGGCAAGCGACTCCTGCGAAATCGTTCCCATAAACCCGTTGGCGCCGATCATTCCGCCTTGGCGGCTGGTGCAAGTTCTACGCCCACCGGTGCCGTAGCACATCCGATCACCCATCAGAAACACCGCGATCGTTTGGCCATTCCTATGCTGGACAAGCACACTGGACCCGCGGATGCCAATCGTTGTCGTCGGTGTTCGAATGATTGCTTCGTTCGACTTGGTCGTCTGGCCGCCGATGAACCGCAGAGTTCCTGTCGCCAGACCCAGGCCAATTTGCCCTCGACGGTTGCTTGGGTCGTAAACGAATGTATCGAGCGTTACCTCACTCTGTGGTGCGATGGTAAGTGTTGTCTCGTCATTGAACAGCAGTTGTCCGCGCCCGGTGCGGGATGAGCGAATGCGTTCGTCCAGAAATACCCCGTTTCCGATGCGTAGCGTCCGCTGTGATTGACCGGGGGGCGTACCCCTCAGGTTTGGGTCTAGTGAAGCGACCACTCCGATGTTTTGTCCATAAGCTGATGAAGCGATACAGGCGGCTAGGGATGCTGAAAGTGCGGCAGCTGCAATCTTTCGCATTGGTGTCTCCAAACTTAGAACTCTAAACCCGCTTCAAGCGAGATGATCGTATTGCTTTCGTCAAAGACGGGGTCGGTACTGGTCCGCTCGAACCGCCGGACCCCGGCAGTGACAAATGTGGTATCGTTCAAGTTTGTCATTAATGAGACCCCAATGCCTGTCACGTCGTCTTCGCGTCCATCGGCGTAGTCGTCTGAATCCAAGCGGGAAAACCCGCTGACTGACCACGATTCTCCAAGCCCGAGAAACGGCGAAGCCACATCATGATTAAACCCGAGGATGCCCGTCCACCGGGTCAGATCGTTTCCTCCATCGTCTTCATCTTCATCGAGGAAACGCACCGTGGCACGAAAGCCGGTTCGCTGCGTTGCCCGAAACTGCGCCCCGAACTGTGCTGACGTGTAGCTACTGTCAAATCCCGCATCGCTACGGAAAACGTGGCCGTACTGCACGTCGCCACTGATGGACCACTGCGCGTCGATCGCATTGCTGTACTCGACCCCTAAAGCAAAGCGTTCGCCCGCGTTGTCGTCATCGTCGTTGTCAACGAGTCCATATGCCAGATAGGGCCGCAGTTGCGCCCCGAACGCGATGTTGTCCAGCGAGAGAACTGGTCCGGTTCGAACCTGAAACGAAAATAGGTCGTCTTCTGACGTCTCGGGAAAGGATAGCAGACGGAGCGCGATATCAGTGTCCCACCTTAGTAGGCGCCCATTATTGATGTCGGCATCTACGCTGAGGTTAAGCTGAGCACTTGCGCCAACATCATCTTCCTGCGTACGCGCCGCGAGACCTGCAGCAAACCGCCCACGCGTTGTTACCCCGCCTTCTGCCCGACGCTGAGCTTCCGCATTCAAATCTTCGGCTTCTTGCCGTTGCCTATCGTTCGGCTGACCACGCTCCAAAAAAATGGTGAGGTGAAAGTTCGCGACCTCGTTTTGTCCCAAAGCGAAGTAAGCCTCGGCGAGTTCGAGCCGAGCCTCTTGGTTTGTCGGGTCGAAATCCAGCAGGCGTTCGAGTGTAGAGATTGCCGCTTCGTAGTCTTGGATTTCGACCGACATGCGAGCA
>JBCCOV010000213.1:0-8139 GCA_039039985.1 Pseudomonadota bacterium
GCCTGATCGGCGGGTCGGACGCCCGCAAAGACGGCTGCGCGATTGGATATTAGGCAGGCGCCAAAACGTCAAAGTGGCGTCGTCCGGGCGTTCACGTTGCGCTGGCGGGTTTTGACAGGCGCTCGGCTTCACGCCGTAGCGCCGATAGAATTGGCTCATAGGCGTCTTCGTCGCGGGTCTCCGGGTAAACCATATAGACGGGATACGACAGGCGCCGCGCGCGACGTTCATGCCTGAGGCGGCCGGCCTTGAGGTGATGGCGCGCGAGCCGTTCGGGTACGTAGCCTGAGCACGGGTTCGCCAAGACATAGTCCAGCGCCGATGCGCCAAGCTCCAAACTGAGGCCGGCATTAATCATGTCGGTATCCGAGACCGCGTGTTCGGAGCGTAAATCCGGCCCCCAATCGATGAACACCTGCTCGACACGATTGCGCCGCGTGCCCGGCTTGGCGCTCGACACGCGAATGAAGCGGTCGTCGCCGAGATGATCGAGCACAAGCCCCGGGTACTGTACCGGACGGTAGAGGATCGCCAGATCCAGCGTGCCTTCCAGCATGCGTTGCACGAGCACGTTCTGGGCTTCGGCGCTGGCGGAGACGGCGATGTCGGGAATGCTCTCGCGAAGAAGACTGATCCAGTTGAGGAGAAAACCCGGCCATAGTCCAAGCGCTGCGCCGACTGAAAGGTGGTCGCGGTGTGAGCCAGCAAGGCCGACTTCGAACTTCGCATGCTGCCATACGCGCACGAGTGTCAGGGCATGACGGCGAAACTGGTCACCGGCCGTCGTCAACTCAGCGCCGTAATTCGAGCGCGCGAACAGCTCTTGTCCCAGTTCATCCTCAAGCGACTTTATGCGGGCACTTACAGTCGATTGCGTGAGGTGGAGACGCCGCGCCGCGTCGATAAAGCTGCCGCATTCGGCGACTGTGAGGAAGGTTTTTGCAAGGGCGATGTCCATGGTGAATGTCCTGGCTCGTGTCGGCAAACCGGTCGTGCGCTCTTCAACCCGCTTGCCGGGCTATCGAAACTTTCGATAGTACGTAGCAGAATTTTCCGTTTGTGACTGGCGCAGAAACTTAACATGGTGCAAATGACCCATCGTCTCGTGAATGGCGAGGGTATGTCTAAAGTTGAGCGTCAAAAGGTGAAGTGGCATGCGAGCTCCGACGAAGAAAGCGGCAAGCAAGGCATCCGCAGCGCGTAAGGCCGCACGTAAGACTGCGTCGCCGTCGCGTAAGTCTGCGAGTGCATCAACCAGCACGGCTTCTGCTGCGCGAAAGGTTTCGACACCGCCGGCCCCTGCAAAGAAGGCGGCGAAGAAGTCGGCACAAAGCAAGACAGCTCCGGCTAAGAAGGCGGTCGCAAAAGCGCCGGCCTCAAAGACGGCCGCAGCGTCTCGGTCTAAGGCGGTCGCCGCGTCGCGGCCGGCTAAGAAGGCAAAGGCCGCGCCGGCTAAGGCGGCCGCTAAACGCGCGACGGCGAAGGCCACTGCGGCACGCGCCGCCCCGGCAAAGAAAACCGCCGCCGCCAAGAAAGCGCCTGCGAAAAAGGTCGTCGCCAAGAAGGTCGCAGCCAAGAAGGCTCCGGCGAAGAAAGTGCCTGCTAAGAAGGCACCAGCGAAAAAGGTTGCTGCCGCGAAAAAGGCCGCACCGGCTCGGAAAGTCGCCGCCAAGGCGTCTGCGGCGAAAAAGCCGGCCACGAAACGTAAGGCTGCCGCAAAAGCACGGTGATGGTATTGCAGGCACAAGGTCCGCAATAACGTCAAGGTGGTTGCCATGATAAGTGCATCGGTCCGATGCGGAACTGTCGGTGTGGTTCTCGGTGTGCTCGCCTGGGCGGGCAGCGCGGGATCGGCAGTTTCTGCGACGATCTCCAACGGTGATGCCAAGACTTATCAGTTGCGTGTAACCGGGAAGTCGGGTTCGAGATCTGAGACGCTCGGGCCCGGAAAAACGATTCGTGAGATATGTACGAAGGGGTGCGTTGTCCGCCTGAATGATGACCCCAACAACGAGTGGGAACTCGAGGGCGACGAACGCGTGACGATCGAGGACGGGCTTGTGTTCTATGACGGACCCGAGAACAAGCCCGGCCCGGAACAAAGCGCCCCAGAACAAGGCGCCAAGCCGTAACATTGATCAACGGCCGACGATCAGCTGCCGGCCGTTCACACGTCGACAGTCGGTGCCGCGGGAACTATCCGTCGCCCCGGGTGGAGCACTGGAATGCTGCCTCGAACGTTCGACGCAGCACACTGTCGAACTCCGCCAAGGTTACCGGCTTACCCAAATCGGTCATGCTTGTTACGCCATGGTCCGTGATCCCGCATGGCACGATCCCGTCGAAATGGGAGAGGTCGGGGTGCACGTTGATCGCAACGCCGTGATAGCTGATCCATCGCCGCAACCGAATCCCGATGGCGGCGATCTTGTCATCATGGCCGGTTTCCGTGCCAGATCCGGGCACCCACACGCCGACACGGTCGGGATGTGTTGTCGCGATGATCCCGAACTCAGCCAGTGTGCTCACGATCCAATGTTCGAGAGCTGAGACAAATGCGCGAACGTCGCCGAAGCGCTGGCGGACATTCAACATGACATATGCAACCCGCTGTCCGGGGCCATGATAGGTGAACTGACCGCCGCGGCCGGTCTCAAAAACCGGAAAGCGCGCTGGGTTCTTCAAATCTCCGGGCTTGGCGCTTGTACCTGCGGTGTAGATTGGCGGATGTTGCAGCAACCAAATGGCTTCTGATGCTGTACCGGAATGGATTGCGGCAACGCGCGCTTCCATGGCGGAGATCGCCGACGGATAGTCAACCAGGCCAGGCGTTGTCAGCCACGAGACGGCCGGTTCGGCCTCGCGTGCGGTCGTCTCCATTTCCGTCAGCGTCTGATTGGTCATGAGCTTGGTCGATAACACGATCGGACTGCCTTGCATTTCCTAGGCGACATTGATAGTCAAGCTGCCGCGGGGCACAACGTCAAAGTCAGGTGCGCCGATTGGTGAGCGGTCGTGGCGGAATTGGTAGACGCACTACCTTGAGGTGGTAGCGGGGAGACCCGTGGAGGTTCGAATCCTCTCGACCGCACCAAGCCTTGTTTTCCCTATCATTTTTGCCTCCGTCCGCTGAGGCACCGCGTCGTCGGACGATCGTCTGAAATCTCCCGCTTGGGAGACACGTCTGTCACGTTCGTGACACGTTCTTTGCGGTGCACCCTCGCACGCGATCAGCTCCACAACGCTAGCCGAGTGCTCAGCGCCCAGATGTGAGTAGATCAACTCGGTTGCTTTCACGTTGCGGTGTCCAGGCAGGTGCGCAACCTTTTCAAGCTCAGCGTCGCGCTGCCGTGTGCGCGTCGTGATTGAATGGCACATCCTATCCGCTTTTGGTGTTGGAGAAGATGGGCGCGCAGCCGGCGTCCGGTGACGGCCCTCGGCTGCGACCCTGGAAGGCGGTTGGATGCCGATCGGTTGTGGCAGCGCGCGACGCGTGATCTACTTGCGCTCAGAGACGTGTCGCAGGCTTTAAGGCCGGTACGCGCGCGTCCGAACATAGAAAATTCTGGGAGGTTATCGATGCGTCTATTGGTGACGCGACTAGGTGTCCTTGGGGGTGCCGGTCTTGGACTAGCCATAGCTTCAGGAAGCGCTTTCGCGGCAGATCTCAAGCTGCCATCGCAGCTGGCGTGGACAGCGTACGGCACTGGGTCGGCCGGCTATAATCAGTCGGTTGCAATCGGTGCGGCGCTCAAGAACAAGGCCGGTGTGAATCTGCGCGTGCTGCCGGGCAAGAATGATGTCGCGCGGTCCGAACCGTTGCGGCGCGGCAAGGTCCAGTTTTCAGCGACCGGTGTCGGCGGCTCGTTCATGGCGCAGGAAGGCGTATTCGCGTTCGGCAAGAAGAATTGGGGACCGCAGGCGGTGCGCGTGCTGCTCGCCAACAACGGTGGAACCGTTGCATTGGCCGTGGGCGTCGCTGGTGACGCCAACATCAAGACGTACGCCGATCTCAAGGGCAAGCGGGTCGCATGGGTCAAGGGCGCGCCGGCCTTGAACGTCAACGTAACGGCCTATCTCGCCTACGGCGGGCTAACCTGGGATGACGTCAAGAAAGTCGAGTTCGGTGGGTTCAGCGACAGCTGGAAAGGCATGGTCAATGGCCAGGTCGATGCTGCATTCGCGTCCACGAACTCGGGCCGTGCCTACGAGATGGCGGCGTCACCGCGCGGTCTCGTCTGGCCGCCGATTGATCCGGACGATGCCGCCGGCCTGAAGCGTATGACGGATATTGCACCGTTCTTCTCGCCTATGACTGCGAAAGTCGGTGCGACAATCGACAAGGGACCAGGCAAACCTCTGGCCGGATACGCCTACCCTGTGCTGATCGCGATGGCAGGCCAGGATGCGGACCTTGTCTACAACATGACCAAAGCCATGGTCGAACTGTTCGACGCGTATACGGGCAAGGCACCCGGCATCGACGGCTGGTCCAAGGACAAGCAGAACTTTACCTGGGTCTCACCCTATCACGACGGTGCCATCCGCTACTGGAAGGAAGTCGGCCTCTGGACGGATGACGCGCAAAAGCACAATGACAATCTGATTGCGCGTCAAAAGGCACTGGCTGACGCTTGGGCGAAACTCAAAGCCGAAAATCCATCCGATTGGGATGCGGCATGGGACAAGGCGCGGCGTGATGCCTTGAAGGCCGGCGGCTTCAACGTTGTCTTTTGATCGCGCCAGTTAACGTGATCTTGGAGACGGCGCCGGTGGTGGTCACCGTCCGGCGCCGTTTGCGCTGGTTTGCTTTGCGCTGGTTTGCAATGTGCTGTCCCTCGCTTGATCCGCAGGTCATTCATGAGCGAAGTTCCTGACCGGCCGGCCGGTGCAGCCGGTTCAACGTCTGCGCCGCCCGCCAATGCTCAAGATGTGACTGAGGCCCGTGCCGTGCCGATCGCGCGCGCCATGATTCTCCTGCTGACGGCGTTCGGTATCGCCCTGTCTGTGCACCAGCTCTTCAACCTGCAACTTTTCGGTATCGTCCTGATCGAGGGGCGGTACCTGTATCTGCTGGCCGGTTGCTTTCTGACCATCGCCTTTCTGGCGTTCCGTGCTGATCGCAGTCCGGCAGCAGCCGTGCCGTTCTATGACTGGGCGCTCGCGTCCGCGTCGCTTCTCGTGATCGGTTACTTTGCCTGGACCGCGGAAACGAGCCTCGAAGGCGGATGGGAGTATGCCGCACCGGATACTGCGCGCTGGGTGTCCGTCGTGCTGTGGCTGCTCATCCTGGAGGCCACGCGCCGGGCCGGCGGGACCACCCTTTTTGTTATCGTCGCGCTGTTTTCCATCTATCCGACGTTCGCCGACCAGGTGCCGGATCCGCTTTCAGGCATTTCGTCGCCGTTCATGGATGCGATTCCGTATCACATCATCTCATCCGAAAGCTCGTTCGGCATCCCGATGCGTGCGTTTGGCGGCTTGGTCATCGGGTTCATCGTGTTCGGGGCCGTCCTGCAACGCACGGGCGGTGGGCGGTTTTTCAACGATCTTGCGCTGGCACTGGTCGGGCAGTTCCGCGGCGGTGCAGCCAAGGTCGCGATCCTGGCCTCCGGCTTCATGGGTTCGATGTCCGGTTCCGTGATCTCGAACGTACTCACCACCGGTGCGGTTTCGATCCCGGCGATGTCTCGGACCGGGTTCGCGCCGCGCTACGCTGCTGCAACCGAGGCCTGTGCGTCGACAGGCGGTGTTTTAATGCCACCGATCATGGGGGCGACGGCGTTCGTTATGGCGTCGTTCCTGTCGCGGCCCTATGTCGAGATCGCGGTCGCGGCAGCCATTCCCTCATTGCTCTATTACTTTGGCCTGTTCACCCAGATCGACGCCTATGCGGCGCGGCGCAATCTCCGCGGCTTGGAGCAGCACGAGCTGCCGAGTTTGCGTGCGACGATCGCGAGCGGCTGGGTTTATCTCGCCGTCTTCGGCCTCTTAATCTTCATGATGGTCGCCCTGCGTCACGACACGCTTGCGCCTTACTGGGCAACGCTGTTGTTGCTTTTGATCAACCAGGTCAGGCGGCGTGACCGTCTCAGCTTGAAGACGGCGCAGGACCTCGTTCTGGGAGTCGGAAGATCACTGGCGGAACTCACGGCCGTCCTGCTTGGCGTCGGCCTGATCGTCGGGGCGTTTTCCGCGACGGGGCTTGCGGGCACGCTGGTCAATGAACTTGTTCATCTCGCTGGCGACTCGACGCTGGCGCTGTTGTTCATGGGAGCGCTCACCGCATTCATCTTCGGAATGGGGATGACGGTTACGGCCTGCTACATCTTCCTTGCCGTCGTGCTCGCGCCGGCCCTGGAACAAGCGGGTCTCAACCGCCTCGCCGTTCATCTCTTCATTCTGTACTGGGGCATGGTCAGTTACATTACGCCGCCGGTTGCGCTTGGCGCATTCGCAGCGGCAACCATGGCCCGGGCCAGTCCGATGTTGACCGGACTTGAGGCAATGCGGCTTGGTGGCGTGATCTACATCGTGCCGTTCTTCTTTGTTCTGAACCCGGCGTTGATCGGCGATGCGCCTGCATGGGATGTGGCGGTTGCCCTGTCCACCGGCCTTGTCGGTGTGTGGTTTTTGTCGGCTGCCATGCAGGGCCATATCAGCCTGATCGGCGGCTTCGAGAACTCGGCCACCGGCTACAGTCTGCGACTGTTGTTGTTCGCATCGGGAATGCTGTTCCTTGCGCCGGGTGGAAGTCCGCTGCTGCCCGTGTCGCATCTGACATTGTCGCTGGCCGCAGTCATCGTTGGCGCGCCTGCTGTGATTTGGGCGTGGGTGTTCGGCCGCGAAACGCGAACGGTGTGAGTGTGATGTTATCGGATCGTGCGGTTTCATGTGCGGTGCTCGCCAAAGCGAGTTATGACGTTTTTGCGGCAGGGTATTTTGGTGGTTGACAACGGAGCCCCCGAATATTATCTGGCTTTTCTCACAGCATTTCGCTGTAAACGCACCAAAGAGATCGAGACAATGTTTGTCTTTTCCGCAGCACCGTTATTGGTCGAATCCAGCAGTTGTTGCTGGTGTTCGAAAACCTATTAACGTGCGCGGAGGGTGCTGAGCAGACCTGATCAAATCCCCCAGTCGTGAGCTGCACCTGAGCAGTATCCGTCCGCGCCCATGAAATAGGAGGCGCAATCCGATGGATGGCGACGGAACCTGTCTTGAAAACAGGTGAGCCGAAAGGCCTTGGGAGTTCGATCCTCTCCGCCTCCGCCAATGAAACTAATGAAACTGTTGAGGTTGCTCAGTCAGTAGAGCGACTTTGCGCATAGCCGTGCGGCGGTGGTTCAAATCCCTCCCGCGGCACCAACACAGTGAGTGTCGTCTAATGGCAAGACATCGGCTTCCAACACCGATAACGCGGGTTCGATTCCTGCCGCTCGCGCCAAAGACCACGTGGCAGAATGGTGATGCATCAGGCTGCAATCCTGAAGGCGGGGGTTCGATTCCCTCCGTGGTCTCCAAACTCGGACGGTTGGCAGAGTGGTAATGCACCGGGGTGCTATTCCGGCGAGCCCGCAAGGGTGCGAAGGTTCGATCCCTTCACCGTCCGCCAATGGGCATGTTCCCTGTCGGCGCGCTGTAAACGCGCTGGCTTGATAACAGACAGGTGGTGGCCGATGGGTTCAATTCCCTGCATGCCCACCATGATTGCGTGCATTGGACGCGGAATTCGGAAACGTTTGCAGTGGGTTGTTTGCGTAAACACTGGGAGGTTTTTCGCAGATTTTGCCAGATGTATCGTGCCAATGCCACATTGCTATTGGGCGTTGGCGCGGTGCGTGGGAACATCGTTGTCGTGGCATGCGACCAATCACTAAGGCGACGCTCGGCGAACCTGTGCGTCGTTGCTTTGTGCGATCGCGGCTCGGATTTTGGACGTGACTGAGGGGACTGTTTTTGCGCGTCGGTGCGCCATACGATGACTGCGGCCGGGCGAAGGGAACATGAGCAGCCACATCGTATTGTGGTTGACCGAACATAAGGATCGAGATTGCCGGCGCGGGCCTTGTGAGTGAATTCCGGATCTACCTCTTGAGTGGAACAACCACGTTCGCTCGCCTTTTGCCCCGCCGGCAA
>JBCCOV010000214.1:0-8094 GCA_039039985.1 Pseudomonadota bacterium
GACCCATAAGCGGCATCAGCCGCCAGCCAGCCAGTCTGGCTTCAAACCGAAGCGCTGCTCGGTCCGCTCGATCATCGTGCGCGATGCTCAGACTTCGGCCTGCCGGATCGCACGCGAGGCTTCGACATCGACGATGATGCCGTGCTTGGTGTCGATCGGATCGTTGTCGGCGTATGCGAAGATCGCCTTGCTCTTTTGCGCGCCGGTCCATTGCGCGGCAGGATCGGATGGCGCCACGAACTTTGGTGTGACCGTCGTCGTATTGCCGTACGCCGCATCGTCCAGCGTCTCCAGGTATTCACGGACGGCGCTACGGTCCGGCGATGATCTGTGACTGAAAGCCAAGCGTCCGCCGAATTGGCGGTTGCTCCTCCACATGCCGTTCATGCACAGTGAGACGCTCGATGATCAGCGGTGGTGCATCGATCTGTTTCTCACGCATGGCCCCGAGGACAACCTCCTTTACGCACGGGCACATCACGACGTCATTCGCCGTTTCGGTCGCTTCCCCCATCGAAATGCTGCACTTCAGAGCATTTCGACCCCGGAGGAACTGCGGTTTCTGGATCAGGAAGGACGCAGCTTTGCTTGATGGGGAGCTGGGGATATGGGCGCCGGTTTCCAGACGGGAGAGCAAGTCGTTCACGCATTCTTCGAGCGATGGAACGCGCACGACTCAGATGGCGTAGCTGCGCTGTTTGTCGATGATGCAGATTTCGTGAATGCAGTTGGGATTTGGTGGCGGTCAAATTGTGCGATCTGCAAAGCACTTGCATATGGATTTGAGCGCATTTTTGGCCGGGCGAAAATTGAATTGCATAAGGTCAAGACACGAAGGCTCCATCCCGATATTGAAATCGTGCATATAACGTCAACGCTCTTTGGACAGAAAACGATTGATGGTCAGGAAGTCGAGCCAAGGCCGGCCGTTCTGAGTTTTGTAACTGAGCGAAAACAACACGGCATTCCAATTCTCACCGCCCATAATACGGATCAGATCCCTCAAACCGACACCTTGATCAGAGCTAATGGTTCGGCGTTGGGCGTGAGCTACCAGCAACCTAGACGCATCTGCCCCGAGCTTTCTCGTGAACTTCAGAAGGCTCTTTGGGGGCTGAAACCTGATAAGAACGCGAGGTGAATTGATTCAAATTGTTGTCGCCGTGTGACTGGCTGAGCGACACTGTCGGTCTTCGCAACCGTGAGGAACGCGTCATTTTTCGAAAGCTTCTCAATATGATTGCTGGGGGCGCCATTGCGCTCGGCATCGGATTATGGATCGTTGGTTGAAAAATCTGCGATCACAGAGGCGATTTGATCGCCGCTATGAGCGCGTCCACGACCGGTGTTGGCCGTGACCAAGCGAGGCTGTGAACCAAATCAAGCGATGGGTCTGGCAGGCGTATTGTAACGCCGGGGTATGTCGCTCCGTCTGGGATGGGGGCTGCTCCAAGGCCAATGCCTGCAGCGACCATCGCCAACGTTTCCATGGATGTTGATGCGTCGAGCGCAATCGTCGGCTCGCAGCCATAGCGCTGGCTCCACGCGCGATAGGCTTCGAAGATCATTGGTTCCCGATCGCGTGCAGGAATGATCATCGGACACTTGACGATGTCGGCCCAGGGCACGGGATCACACGCTGCGAGCGGGTGCGCGTCGGGGAGCAGGAACGACAGCTGGACTGTCTCGATATCGTAGGTGTCGAGGTTGTTTGGAATCGAGCCTGACCACCCGATGGCCGCATCTATCGTGCCGTCCGACAAGCTGGCTCCGACGTCGCGTTCCGAGATCGAAAGGAGTTCGACCTCGGCTGCCGGGTTCTCGTCCATGAACCTCTTCATAATGCGCCCTGTCGAGGGCTGCTCCGCGCCAAGCATCATGCCGAGCGACAAGCGCGTCACGCCCTTTCCTGTGTCAGCGCGTGCCGTACGCACGGCGCCATCAATCGTCGCAAGCGCGTCCCGGGCTGACCTAAGGAAACCAACGCCCGCAGGTGTGAGTTCTGCAGAGCGACTGGTACGTTTGATCAGCGTCGTCTGAAGCTCAGCCTCGATTTCGCGGAGCGCCTTGCTAACCGCGGGCTGGGTCGTGCCCAACCGCCGAGCAGCTGCACCAAAGTGCAGTTCATCAGCCAGGCACACGAAAAAGCGAAGATGTCTCAGGTCCATGATCCATATCTAAATCGATATCAAAAAAAATCAATACAATACCGATCCAGATCTCGTTTCATACGTTAACCCGTGTGAACGCGACCTTCACGAGGCCTATTATGACACTTGATCTCTTTCTCAGCGCATTCTTGGTTGCAGGCGCAGTCATTGGTGTCCTGCGCGGCATTGGCCGCACTTGGGTATGGGCCACCGCGGCCACGCTTGGAGCGCTGGCGACGCTCAGCGTTTGGGGGCTTTCGTCGTCGAACATAACGGCCCTCAGTCATGCGCTTGCTGCAAGCTTTACCGGCCTCGTCATCGCTACGCTCGGCTTTATCACCGCGCGATGGTTTGCCTGCGCTGGAAAACAGGTGCCGTCAAAGCTATCGCGCACGGCTGGCGGCGGTCTTGGTGCTGTCTTAGGTGCAAGTTGCATGCTTGTTGCCTTGCCAGTGATCGCGGCAATGCAACCCGACTTGGTCGAAAACAGTCGGACATTTGCAGCGTATCAGCCAGAACGGTCAAGCACGGCCTCTCTGTCCAAAGATGTCGCGCTACCGACGTCCGCTGCCACGGGACCCGCGGGGCAAACCGCGACACCGGTCGCAGACGCTGAAACCGAAACAAGCCGCGTGATCGCCTGGACCCGCGTTGTAGCAAGCAACGGTCAACGGTCTCAAACCTACACGGGCACGGTGCGCGCAACGGACCGCGCCCAGCTTTCATTCGAGATCACCGGTGATATTGCGGAGATCCTCGTGAAAGTCGGCGACACCGTCAGCGCGGGCGATGTGCTTGCGAGACTTGATGAGACACCCTTGAGGCTCGCAGTTGCTGAACGCGAGGCACGGGTTGCAGAGGCCCGAGCCGTGCTCGAAGAAGCGCGCGCTGACTTCCGGCGTCAGCAAAGCCTATTCAGGCGCAGGGTTATCGCGGAAGCGCGGCTTGAACGCGCACAACTTGCGCTTTCAACTGCGGAAAGCCGCCTGAAGTCGGCTGAGGCGGCAAGGAAAAGTGCCGAAGATAGCCTTTCGAGTGCGCTGCTCCGAGCGCCGTTCGAGGCCCGTGTTTCTGCCCAGCTGCGTGAAGCGTCAGAAATCGCCATGGCCGGTAGCCCAGTGCTCGAACTTGAAGGCCTATCGAGCGGTCGCGAGCTAGTCGTGAGTTTGCCCGAAGAGGTCGTGTCTCGAATTACGATTGGCGACACCTTTCCACTGGACGGGACGGACGGAACTGCCGTCATAACCGAGATCGGCTCAAGAGCTCGCGGTGGCGCGACGTTTCCCGTGATCCTGGCGCTACAGACAGAGACACCGGTGCTCACCGGTGCCACGCGGTCCGTGCGCGTTCAGTATCAGGCGCACGCGCGTACGGTCATGATTGTTCCACTCGGCGCGGTTGCGATGGGGACCGACCGCACAGGACAAGTCTTTGTTTATGACGAAACAACAAAGCGCGTCTCATCGCGCGGCGTGACGATCGAGCGCTACCGCCGCGACGCAGTTGAAGTGACAGGGGAGTTGGCGCCCGGTCAGATTATCGCGAGCCGGGGTGCGGCGTTCCTGAACGACGGCGAAGCCGTTGACCTCTTGGGCGTTGGTGTCGCCCGCTTCGAGCGGTGAGGCAGACGCCGTGATTTCTCAACTCGCATTCCGGTTTCAACGCCTCGTTTTTTTCATCGTTGGCTTCTTGATGGCCGTCGGCGTCTTTATGTTTTTGACTTTGCCGGCACTTGAAGACCCACCGATCCTCGTGCGCGAGGCCGTGATCACCACGTCGTACCCCGGCCTGCCGCCAGAGCGCGTAGAGCAACTCATCACGCGCCCGATCGAACAGGCCGCCCGGCAGTTGAAAGAGATCGACGAGATTACAGCGTCATCGCTTGCGGGACTTTCGATCGTTACGGTCAAGCTAAAGCAGACATATTTTGATCTCGACCAAATCTGGGACGATCTCAGAAACCGGGTGGACGCAATCCGCGACCGGCTTCCGGCTGGCGCCGCAGCACCTGTCGTCACGAGTGACATCGCTGACGTGGCGGTGATGACACTCGCGATCACGGGGCGCGATTTCACCTTTGGTGAGCTTGGCGACGTTGCCGACGATGTGCGTGATCGCCTGTACGAAGTGACTGGTGTCAAACGGATCGACATCTCGGGCCAGGTTAACGAGCGCATCGAGATCCAACTCGACAAGGCGCGCCTCGCGGAACTTGGGATCACGCCGACCGCGATCTCACAGGCGCTTCGAACACAGAACGTGATCAATCCCGGCGGCCAGCTTGATCTTGGCGCACGCGCCCTCCTGATCGAGCCGACGGGTGACCTCAAGACCGTTGAACAATTGCGCAGCGTGCTGGTTCCGACCGGCGATGGTCAAACCGTCTTTCTCCGCGACATCGCAACGATCGAACGCGTGTTGGAAGATCCACCGCGCCAGAAGGCCTACGTCAATGGCGAACGCGCGATTGTACTTGCCATTGCGATGCTGGAAGGCCAGCGGGTTTTGGAGTTCGGTCCACGCCTGAAGGCCAAAGTCGACGAACTTCAAGCAGGCTTACCGGTCGGCTATCAGCTCACGCCGATCACATATCAGGCCGAAGTCGTCGGCAACGCCGTCTACAGTGTGACGACGAGCGTCGGGCAAACCATTCTGCTGGTGCTCGGCGTTGTCATACTGCTGCTCGGGGTCCGTGCCGGGTTGATCGTCGGTGCGATTGTCCCAACCGTGATGCTTGCGACGGTTGCCGTTTTTTGGGTCTTTGACGTCTCTCTTGAGCGTATGAGCCTTGCGACGCTCATCATCGCGCTCGGCCTTTTTGTCGACAACGCAATCGTTATTGGCGAGGACTTCAGGCGCCGTCTCGGCGATGGCGACGACCGCGATACCGCACTGGCCGGTGTTGGTAACGAACTCGCTTTGCCGCTTGCTGCATCAACTGCGACGACTGTGCTTGTGTTCCTGCCACTGATGCTGGCGCCAAGTGACTCCGGCGAGTATACTCGGTCAATCTCGATTGTGGTGGCCATCTCGCTAACCATTTCCTGGTTCTGCGCGATGACGCTGATCCCGATCCTTTGCTACAGGTTCCTGAAGGCTCCAGACCCCAACGCACCACGGCCCCTGAATGAGCGCGCCTTCGATCCGTTGCGGTCTGGCTATCGGGTTCTCATAAAACGCGCACTGCGCCATCGCATTGTGTTTCTCACCTGCACGGTGCTCGCTTTACTCGCAGGCGTTGCCGGAATTGGGCTGGCGCCGCAAAAGTTCTTCCCTGACAGCGATCGCGCACAACTGATTGCGTATCTCGATTTGCCCCCAGGGGTTACGGCCACCAAAACCGACGCGGAAGTCCAGAAACTCAACGCGCGCATCAATGAAGCGAACTTTGCATGGTTGAGGTCTTACGCGTCGTATGTCGGTTATGGTGGCCCGCGTTTTGTTCTCTCGCTGACACCTGTCGATCCCGCACCCAACCGCGCTGTGCTCGTTGTCAATGTCACAGGCCTCGACGCGATGACTCAGGCGCAATCCGACCTGCGCTCGCTGATGGCGAGTGAGTTTCCTGAAATGCGGGCCGTGGTTGCAAAGATGTTTCTCGGGCCATCTGATTCAAACGTGATCGAGATACAGATTCGCGGGCCAGATAAGGATTACCTGTTCTCAAAGGCTCAGGAGATCGAAGCGCTCCTGCGCTCAGTTCCTGGCGGACGAGATATATCAAATGATTGGGAAGGACGCGCGTCGCGTCTGGTTGTTGCGATCGACCAGGCCCGAGCCCGCGACGCGGGCGTTACGTCCGCAGCCATAGCGGAAGCTCTGAGCCGGTCCGTTTCCGGGGTCCCGGTGTCTGAGTTCCGTGAAGACAACGACGTCATTCCGATTCTGCTCCGTGGCAATGATACGCTGCGCTCAGATCCAGCTGCACTTGAAACGCTTCCCGTTGCACGTGCGAGCGGCGGCTTCGTACCGCTGAAGCAGGTGGCGACGATCCAGGTCTTGAACGCGTTTTCGCGCCTTGAACGTCAAGACTTGTCGCGCGCCATCATCATCGAAGGCCGTTCGAGCGAAAAGTCAGCGGAAGACATTGCATCATTCATCTCGACCGATCTTCAACGCATTCGCGAGGGTCTCGCGCCGGGTCACACGATTGAAGTGATCGGCGTCGTGAAAGAATCAGCGGAAGGCGGCGCATCGATCGGCGTTTACATGCCGCTCTGTTTCGGTCTGGTGTTTCTCGTACTCCTCTCGCAATTCAACTCCTATCGGCGCGCGCTCATTGTCATGATCACGATGCCGCTCGTTGTTGTCGGGGCGGCAATCGGAACACACGTGATGGGCGCCAGCTTCGGGTTCATGTCGATCCTCGGTATTCTCGCGCTGTTCGGCATCATCTTGAACAACGGCATCGTCCTGATCGACCGCATCGACATTGAGCGCGAGAGCGCGGACAGTTTGCACGAGGCGATTGTCGAAGCATCTGCGCGACGCCTGCGCCCCATCGTGATGGCGACGATCACGACCGTGCTTGGTCTGATGCCGCTCATTCTTGCCCACGACCCGCTGTTTTATCCGTTCGCATCCGTCGTCGCTGGCGGCCTCATCGTCGGGACAATTCTGACGCTGGGAGTTGTGCCGGTGCTCTACGCGATGTTCTTTGGCGCGAAGCGTCGGGTCGACAACAGCGCAATTACAAAGTCCGATCCCGCACTAGTTCCAGCGGCATAAACAGTCAGCGGCTATCGTTCATTGGACGTCTCAAATGACAGAAGTTCGCTTCAGCAAAACGGCCTCAACCTTTCTCGGTGAACTTTCTGAGAATAATAACAGGGAGTGGTTCAACGCTCACAAGCAAGACTTTGTCACTCACGTGGAAAGGCCATTTCTCGATGTGTTAGATGCATTGTCTGCTCGTTTGTCTGATGCGGTGGTCCCACTTCGTGGAGGCTCAAGAACCACATTCAAGATGAACCGCGACGTCCGCTTCAGCGCGGATGAGTCTCCCTACAAGACGGCAATCTAACACTCTTGACGCCATCCGGCACGAAAGACGAAATGGGCGAGGCTCTTTATGCGCATATGGATCAGGCTGGGGGTTTTGCCGCCGCTGGCTGGTACAAGCTCCAGCCCAAAGCCCTTAAACCGTTCCGGCAGAAAATCATCAACGACACGGCAGGTTTCGACAGCGTACGTGAAGCATTTACCAAAGCTGGTCGCTGGTTAGCTGACAACGATACGCTGAATTCGATGCCACGCGGCTTCGAGGATCACTCTGATCATCGCCATGCCGACGTCATCAAACTCAAGTCGCCCGTCCTTTTCGAAAGCCTGCCCAATTCGGCATTTCCATCAGGCGAGGTTGCACATCGCTTGGAGACGCTCGCACGCGACGCCATGCCACTGCTGACATTTTTTCGATCCGCCTCATGAGCCCGTGCAGCCAGCGAAAGCCTTAGGACCGCGGGATGAATCCGGACAGTTTTGAACGTGTCGAAGTGCAATCCGTGCCCGAACTATGGGCTTGAGTGGAGCAGAGCTTCGCTCGGCTAGACAGCGTCGTTCTCGTCAGGTGGAGACGCGTCCGTGGCGATCGTTATGTGTCGCACGATGCAGTCCTCGACGCTCTGGTTGTCTACGGCTGGATCGATGGCAGACGGTGAAAGCTGGATGATGCTCGAACGATGCAGCTCATCTCGCCGCGACAACAGCAGGCATGGACACAGACGTACAGGGATCGCGCCGAGCGACTGAAGCGTGAGGGTCGTATGAAGCCATCGGGTGTGGTCGCCATTGAGAGTGCCAAGGCATCATCGTCGATGTCGAAGCCTCGCGTGCGATCCGGCAGGCCGAAGTCTGAGCATCGCGCACGATGATCGAGCGGACCGAGCAGCGCTTCGGTTTGAAGCCAGACTGGCTGGCTGGCGGCTGATGCCGCTTATGGGTC
>JBCCOV010000215.1:0-8090 GCA_039039985.1 Pseudomonadota bacterium
ACCTCTGCCATCAACAATACACCGGCATCGAGATTTGTGCCACCAAACGTATCAGCGAACGCCTGGCGCTTGTCCGACCATGCCTTTTCGAGAATGACGGCCTTCACTGTTTTTGCACGCTCGGACCAAAACTCCGCCCGTGCCAATTCGCCTAGATGACCCGCAATCTTCGCGAGCCGGTCACATGCGGCCCAGCACATCAGACTGGACGAGGTATGGACATGCGCCCGGGAGCGTAACTCCCACATCCCGGCGTCTGGTTGGTCGTGAAGGCGGAACGCCTGGTCACCGACGACCTCCAAATGCCGAAAGTCCTCCAGCCCCGCCCGCTTTGTCAGGCGATGATCGAAGAAGGTCTGCACGGAACCGAGTATGAGGTTGCCGTAAACATCGTGCTGAAAGTGCTCATGGGCCTGATTGCCCACGCGCACCGGCCCCATCCCGCGATAGCCGCCGAGATTATCTTCAATACGCTCCGTCAGTGCCGCCTCAAGGCCAATGCCGTAGACCGGCTGCAAGTGATTGTTTTCGGCCCGGGCGACCACGTTCAAGAGCCAGCCGAAATAGTTCTCCATCGTGTGAACGGCACCGAGCGAATTCAGCGCGCGGACAACGAAAAACGCATCACGCAGCCAGCAATAGCGATAGTCCCAATTCCGCCCGCTGTGCGCAGCTTCCGGCACCGACGTCGTAAGGGCCGCAACGATGGCACCTGTCGGCTCGTAGGTGCAGAGCTTCAATGTAATGGCCGCGCGAATGACGGCCTCTTGCCAGTCGAGCGGCAGGGCAAGACGCCGGCTCCAATTCTGCCAATAGTCCAGTGTCTGCTCTTCGAATTGCCGCGCGGTGTTCTCCAGGCCGTCAGACAGCGTCTCATCAGGGCCGATCAGCAGATTGATCGGCTCGTTGAGATTGAAAGGAGTCTCTTCCAGCACGTAGTCCAATGGTGCGTCGGTCGTCAGGCGAATGGTCTGGTCCGGTCCGGCATAGCGAATGTGATTGGACCCATTGGTGATCACAGGCTGCTGCGCACCATACTTGAACGACGGACGCAATTGGATGCGAATACGCGGCCGGCCCGAAATCGGTCGCACCCTGCGCACGATGGATTGCGGGCGAAACATGCGGCCGCGCCAAACGAAGCGCGGTACACAGTCCGTAATCTCGACACTGCCGGATGGCCCGTGCAAACGGGTCCGCAGCAAGGCTGAATTCGGTTCGTAGAACTGTTCGCTCTTCTCTAGCGCCTCAAGCGTGATGGCAAACGCCCCGTCCGCCGGATCATCCTTTGGGGAGCGCAACAGCGCGTTGAATACGGGATCACCGTCAAAGCGCGGAAAGCAGCACCAAACCAGGCGCGCCCGGCTGTCGACAAGTGCCCCAATCGAACAATTCCCGATAATGCCAAGATCGAGTCCGTTCACGTTCTTGCGTCTCCAGTGTCTGAATCACGTCCAATGTGATCGCGAAATTCTTGTAGCCAACGAAAAACGTCGCCGGGGTCCTTCAAGCGATACCGGGCCTCTGTCGCACCGCGGCCGACTTTGACGGAGATTCCGCCCAGCGCATTTGTTGCTGCAAATCCGGCTTCGTCCGTGACGTCGTCGCCGAGAAATACGGGCGTGCGGCGCGCGAACGGCGGATGCGTGAGAAATGATTGGATTGCCGATCCCTTGTCACCGGAATGGCCTTTGACTTCGACGACCATCTTGCCGTGCACGACTGTCAGTCCGTCACGGCCGGCGACAAGTTCGGCCACGCGATCCTTGCAGAAATCGGCAAGCAAGGGGCGATTGCGATAGTGAAGCGCAACAGACGCCGGCTTGCACTCAACCAATAGCCCCGGATAGTCCTGTGCCAATTCGCCCAAGCGATCGACAATCTCGCCGAGTTCGCCACCCCCCGACGGAAGCCGCGTGATTTCGCCACCTTGCGTCCGCGTCTCATAACCGTGGACGCCGGATGCCGGAAACACATGCGGTGCCAGGAAACCATCCAGGCTACTGATCTGTCGCCCACTGATGATAGCAACCGCACCATCCAGTGCCGACTGGAGCGCAGCCAGCACGGCCACCACCTCCGGATCGACCTTGGCGTCGTCTGGATGAGCGACGATCGGCGCAAGCGTACCGTCGAAATCCAGAAACAAAGCTGTCGAGTGCGGGAACAGCCGGTCCAGCACCGTATGCGCTGATGCCATGTAACACTCCGCGCCGAAAACATGTGATCGTTCTTTATGCGATTCCCGGCAATGCGAGACACATTGCAGCCGACGCAGTCGTGCGCCGCAATGCAGGAGATGCCCGAACATCCCGCACACCATCGAGATGTAGCTTCCTGTCCCGCCACAGTCGACATATGCCAGCGCGTCACAACCTATGATATGTGATCTGTCTGCAACGCATGAAAGCGCCTCCTGAGCCGCGCGCTGACGGCATCCAGTGCGTACGGGCGTGGATTGGCCACAAACGCCGAAGAATGTCATCGTGCCCTCGAACCCTCACCGGATGGACTGCTGGAAAGTCAATCAAGGAAGTCAATAATGTTTCCTGGTTTCGAGAAGCTTGACGTCGAGGTCCCCGATCATGGATTCGGACCGGCGCGCATCCATCTACGCCACGGCGGAAGCGGGCCGCCGCTGCTTTTGCTACACGGCAATCCCATGAGCCATGTCACCTGGCATAAGATCGTGGAGGATCTGGCGCAGGATTTTCACGTGGTGGCCGCCGACCTCAGGGGCTACGGCGATAGCGTTGGTCCCGAAGACGGCGGCGAGACACACATCAACTACTCGTTTCGCGCCATGGCTCAGGACCAGTTGGACGTAATGGCCCAACTCGGCTTCACCACCTTTCACGTCGTCGGCCATGATCGGGGCGCGCGGACAGCCCATCGCATGGCGTTGGATCATCAGACGTCCGTTGCCAGCCTGACGTTGATCGACATTCTGCCGAACCGGCACATCTGGCATAACGCGTCGAAAGACTGGGCATTGAAATCCTGGCACTGGCTGTTCATGGCCCAACCCTACGACATGCCGGAACGCATGATGGCGGGCGTCGCGCCGGAATACTTCATGGAAAAGAAGCTCTCCAAGAAAGGCATCGGTCTCGCGCCGTTCACCAAGGACGCGTTCGACGAATACGTCCGCTGTTTCACCTGGAAGACGATACGCGGGTCGTGTGAAGACTACCGCGCCAGCCCGACCTGCGATCTCGAAATGGACGACGCGGACTTTGCCGCAGGCCGGCAGATCCAGTGTCCGACGCTTGTGATTTGGGGCGCAAACAGCCACACAGGCCAAGTCTACGGGGACCTTCTTCCGATCTGGAACGCCTATGCAGCAACCCCCTGCGTCGGAGGTCCGATCGCGTGCGGTCACTACGTCCAAGAACACGCGCCAGCCGAAACACTCGCACACCTCAAGCCGTTTCTGGCTGCGCAAGTGGCGCAGTAGGCGGGAAGCAGCGCGAACTGCGACCAAACAACCTCAGGGCGAAATCAAAACGCAGATGCCGGCTTAGGGCTTATGTGGAAATTGTGAATTACCTGCCAGCGGACGTTGTGTAGGTTCGGAGAATTTCATTTGTTCTCTTCATGAGTTGAGCGAAGGGAATTTTCTAATGAATGATGCCGTTTCTGCGCTCATGAAGCGAGGGCTCGACGACGCAAAGTCTATCGGACGTGAGTTGGAATTCTTGATGGAATGCCAGGCAGACGTGGCAATTCAAGCGCCATCAGCAACCTGCGAGCCGGATGACCTGTATGAGGACATTTTGGGTACGCTGCTGCGCAGCCCGTTCACGACAGACGAAATCTGCAGCATTGCCCAGATGATCGGCGATACCGGCCCCCACGAACTCCGCGAAATGCGCAAAGCTCTAAGCCGGTAGGCCGCGCGACGGCTTGAGACCGCGCATCGCCAAGCAGTGAACCATGATTAGCCAGCGACTCTGTAGGTGTTGGTGACCTCATGCCGAACACTGGCGTAGAGCTCGTCGAGCCGCGTTGCGGATTTGTGCACATCGAAGCGTTCGGCTTGTTTGAAGCCGGCCGCGCGCAGATTTTGCCGCAGGTCGCCGTCATGGACCAGCACCCGGATCGCCGCCGCAATGTCGTCAGGCTCGACATTCTTAACCTTCCGCCCGGCCTCACCAACAATACCGGCAAGACCGCCGCGACCGGAGTGAACCAGAACGGCGCCGCCCGCCAGTCCCTCAAGCGCCGTACGCCCGAAAGGCTCCTGATAGACGGAGGGCACCAATGCGATTTCACAACGCTCGAAGTCGGCCTTCACGGCCGCGAACGGAAGATTGTGCGCGATCTCGACCTGGTCTTGAACCGGCGCGAGGGCTGCCCGGATCTTTTCAACTTCAGACGTATCGTCTTCTGCGCGCGACAAAACAAATCGCGCCCGCCAATCCGGCTGATCCGCCAACACGGCGCGCACGGCTTTTGCCGCTGGCAGCCCGCCCTTCTCCGGATGCGCGCGACCGACGAACAAGATCTCCTGCCGCCGCTCTGCCGCCGGTGTCCAATCAGCCAGGTTCAACCCGTTCGGGATCACAACGGCGCGCTGTCCGAGAACCGGTTGGCGCGACGCAAACGGCGCCAACACGGCCTCGCTCGGCCAAACCGATCGGGCGAACTTGCCGTAGCGCCACGCCTCACGCCAAAGCTGGAAGGCATTCTTCGGCTGCTTAGGGTGCGCATGGCGATGAATGACAACGGGTACGTGCCGGACACCTTCCGCGATGGCGGCAGCGGTCGGCACGTGCTGATGAACCACAACGATGTCGGGCTGCGCCGCGGCAACCGATTCCACAAAATTCAAAGATGTTCTTCGTGCAGACCGATGTTTCTCAACGATACGGACTTTATAGTCCGGGAACGGCCTCGATACAGGGTGGCAGTGAATGGTTGTATCAGACACAAACTGAGAGTGACGGATAAAATCAGACGCGCACAAATCAATCGCTGTGGGCTGCTCTGGCCCGAAATGAGCATTACGCGGCAGAACAACTGAAACTCGCATCACGCTCACCACTCGTCCACGCAAAACGACGAACACTTGCGCGCAACGGCCACGTTGCCGAGCACAAGCGTGCCCATCTAGCCCGCAACATTCAGGCCACGCAACAAATCAGCACACTGCACTCTCCTGCAAGACAATTCAGTGGCTTTCAGACCACGGCACTTATGCTTTCCATTTTAGAAGAACCCATAAATCTGGCATCTTCTGGAATAAGCGATTGCTTATCCACAGCCTCCAGAACGTTGAATTCACTCAACGATCAGGCATTCGGCGCGTCATGGCGGGCCCTTGTAGATTGGTGAAATGCCGCATCATGCACGTGGAACCTGTGGAATCCATTGCACTGATCTTGCTTGGCGCGCTTGCCGGTGGCTTCGTCAGCGGTCTGGCCGGCTTTGGAACCGGGATCACGGCGTTGGGCATATGGCTTTATGCTCTATCACCGAGCGTTGCGGCCACGCTGGTCATTGTCTGCTCGGTCAGTGCGCAACTTCAGACGCTACCAAAGATCTGGCATACGATCGAAATCCGACGCGTGGCCCCCTTCATCATTCCAGGGCTACTCGGCATTCCGATAGGAACGACGCTGCTGGCATCTGTCGACGTGCGCGTCTTCAAGCTGACAATCGGCGGCCTTCTGATTGCATTTGCGCTGCATGCGCTTGTGAACCGATCCAAGCGCGCAATCTCGTGGGGCGGCCGCATCGCTGATGCATGGGTTGGATTGGGCGGCGGCATCTTGGGCGGATTGGCCGGCCTCTCAGGCGTGCTGCCGACGATGTGGGCAGACGTCCGTGGATGGTCGAAAGCGCAACGGCGCAGCATCTTTCAGGTTTTCAATCTATCGATTTTGTCCGCTGCGTTGGTCGCCCACGCGATCGCGGGCCTGATAACGCGCGACCTCGTCCTCGCGGCTGCGTTTGCCTTGCCCGGCACGTTCGTTGGGTCGTGGACCGGCTATGTACTGTACACCCGACTGAGCGACAAGCGGTTCAAGGAGATTATCCTGGCGCTGCTTTGTATCTCTGGCGTTCTGCTGATCTGGACAAACATCTAGAGGACCCTACCGAAAGCGGAAGACCTCGATCCACCGTACACACACAGGCGCGCTCTTACGTGCACTGTTCGCACGCGAGTCTTTCATTGCGCTGTTCGCACGCTCGCAAGCTCGCGGCTCGAGCGCTAGCTATCCTGTGAGGACGATCCCCAGGCCGCGAATGCGGCCCGGCGCGTTGCGCCGCCCCCGCGGAGGGCCCGAGCGCAGCGAGGAATAGCCCGTGAGCGAAAAGCACTGCAGTGCTAGATTGTTAGGTTGGCAAGCACGGCATCATCGACTTCGAAGTTGGCGTAGACGTTTTGGACATCGTCGTCGTCTTCCAGAGCCGCGATCAACTTCATGACTGATGTCGCAAGGTCTTCGTCTGCCGGCGTTGTCAGCGTCGGTTGCCAAACGGCCTTGACGCTTTCGGCCTCACCCAACGCCGCTTCTAAAGCGCGCGATACGGTACCGATATCCTCGAAGGTGCACGTGATCACGTGTCCGTTGTCGTCGGACCTGCAGTCGTCCGCGCCCGCCTCGATGGCTGCCTCCAGCACAGCTTCGGCGGTACCGGCTTCGAGGGGATAGATGACTTCGCCGACACGGTTGAACATGTGGCTGACCGCGCCAGTCGCAGCAAGATTTCCGCCGTGCTTGGTGAACGCAGCGCGGACTGCGCTGCCGGTTCGGTTGCGATTGTCCGTGAGCGCCTCAACGATCACCGCAACACCGCCGGCGCCGTAACCCTCGTAGCGGATCTCTTCGTAGTTTTCGCTATCGCCACCTGCCGCCTTCTTGATCGCCCGTTCGATGTTATCCTTGGGCATCGACTGGGCCTTGGCGTTATTAATCGCAAGGCGCAAACGCGGATTCATTTCGGGATCCGGCGCACCCAGTTTGGCCGCCACCGTGATCTCACGCGCCAATTTCGAGAACAGTTTCGAGCGGATCGCATCCTGGCGACCCTTGCGATGCATGATGTTCTTGAACTGCGAATGACCAGCCATCGGTTCCGTCTTCTCTCTGTCGCCGCGCGCGTTCGGTATCTTCGGAGAACCCAAGCGACCGATACCTGTCAAGCCTTGCTGGGCAACGTGCGCGGACACACCAGCGGAGGCTGCAGCCTACTAGGCTGACCAGAATGGCGGTGAACGCGGCGTCAGATCCCCGCCGAAACGCAGCGCGGCGGCGTGCTTCGCCAGCCCGGTTGTATCGTCGATCTCGACGGCAAGGCCAGAGAGGGTCGGCGTCCCGGATGCCGGCTCCATGCGGTCTTTCGCAACCGGTGAGAGAAACCGATTGATCGGCTCAGCCGGGTTCATTCCGATCACAGACGTATAGTCCCCGCACATTCCGGCATCGGTCTGGTACGCCGTCCCGCCGGCCAGAACGCGCTCATCCGCCGTCGGCGTATGCGTATGCGTTCCAACGACAACAGATGCACGACCGTCCAGGTAGTGCCCCATGGCCTGCTTTTCGCTCGTTGCTTCGGCGTGAAAATCGACAATGATCGCGTCTGCGCCTTCCTTCAGAGGACAGAGGCCAATCTCGCGATCAATGGCGCGAAACGGGCACTCGACATTGCTCATGAAAATCCGGCCAAGAGCATTGATCACAAGCACCGATGCGCCGGTCTTTGCTTTGATCAGCGCAACGCCGCGCCCAGGCGTATCGTCCGGATAATTCAGTGGGCGAAGCAAACGATCTTGGCGTGTAATCGAGACAAGAAGCTCGCGCTGGTCGAACGCATGATTACCTAGAGTGACCGCATCGGCGCCAGCTTCCAGCAGACTTTCGTGGATTGCCTCGGTAATGCCGAAACCGCCGGCAGCATTCTCTCCATTCACAACAACAAAGTCGAGCTGGAGGTCGCGGCGCAGGCGTGGCAGATGATCTTGAACGATGCGCCTGCCCGCACGACCAACCACGTCTCCAAGAAACAAAAACCGCATTCTAATCCTTTCGACAGCGATGGACGATTGTCGGCGTCGCGACGTAATCGAGCCGCTGGTCATA
>JBCCOV010000216.1:0-8089 GCA_039039985.1 Pseudomonadota bacterium
GCGATCAACAACAAGCGCGGGCCAGCCGTCGAGCACGGGTTCGAGGCCGCGATCGCGGCCCGCCGCGTTGCGGCGCCCCCGCGGAGGGCCCGGCCGCAGGCCGGAACAGCCCGTGAGCGATAAACAACACGCGCGGGCTATCCTGGGCGGACGGTACCCAGGCCGCGACCGCGGCCCGGCGCGTTGCGCCGCCCCCACCCCAACGCGGGTGTTCCCGCGTTGGGCATTTCAAATGTCGAGATGGCGGATACGCCATCTCGATGGGGCCCGGCCGCAGGCCGGAACAGCCCGTGAGCAATAAACAACACACGCAGGTCAGCCGTTACTGGCTGCGGCCGGCTCAGGCTGGTCGGCGGCACGGGGTGATGCCGGAGGATTTTCCGGCTCCGACCGCTCGTCGTCTCCCGATTCCGGCGGGCGTGCCAGCGCTTCCAGAACGTTTTCGCGCGTTACGGTACCGACGACTTCGCCACTGTCATCGAGAACAGCGATCGGGCCTTCGCACGTCGCGATATCAGACAAGGCATCTTCGATAACCGTGTCAGCTGTAACGGTTTCGACCGGTGTCATATCGTGGCTGTCGTCACCTTGGACTTGCCCATGCTCGTACTGGTCGGCGAATACTGCACCGGCCACTCCGCCTTCGCCGTCTGAAACGAAGATGAAAGGCTGGTCATCCTCGGTGTGATCAGCAACCGATTGCGGTGTGACCTGTTTCGGATCGAGCGTAACCACTTGCTGCGCGATTGAGCCGATGGTCACGACGCGGGCGCGATTGACGTCCCGGACGAAGCGTTCGACATAGTCGTCTGCCGGGTTCAACAGGATCTCTTCACCGGTGCCGGCCTGGCGCAATTCTCCATCTTTGAGAATGGCGATGCGGTCACCAATGCGGAGAGCCTCATCGAGATCGTGCGTAATGAACACGATCGTCTTATGCAGTTTTTCCTGCAACTCTTTGAGCTGAAGCTGCATGTCACTGCGAATGAGTGGATCCAGAGCGCTGAAGGCTTCGTCCATGAGCAGGATTTCAGCATCCGTAGCAAGCGCCCGGGCCAACCCCACGCGCTGCTGCATCCCGCCGGAGAGCTGTCGTGGGTAGGAGTTCTCGAAGCCGGACAGGCCGACAATCTCGATTTGCTCGGCTGCTTTCTCGCGCGCTGTGTCTTTGCCGGCGCCTGTGATCAGCAGCCCATACATCGTGTTCTCAAGCACTGTCTTGTGGGGCAGTAGAGCAAACCGCTGGAAGACCATCGACACCTTCTTCCGACGGAACTCACGAAGTGCCGCTTCGGAAAGCTGAAGAATGTCTTCCCCATCGACAAGAATACGGCCGGACGTCGGCTCAATGAGGCGATTGATGTGCCGGATCAGCGTTGACTTGCCGGAGCCGGACAAGCCCATCACCACATAGGTCTCACCTTGGCGCACGTCGATCGAGACGTCGGAAATGCCGACAACGTGGCCGGTCTGTTCCAACAACTCGGTCTTGCCGAGGCCGCCCCGGACTTTTTCCAGGGCACCTTTCGGGTCACGTCCAAAGATTTTGTAGACGTTCTCGATTAGGATTTTGATCGGTTGTTCGTTCGCATCAAAAGCCATTGAATTAGGTCCCTGTGTTCAGGTGATGTTGCATCCGTCGGCCATACGCTTGGGCGATGCGATCGAAAATGATGGCCAGGAATACGATGCCAAGTCCGGCCAGAAGACCGCGGCTGACCTCAAGCCGTTGAATGCCTTGCAGCACCTGATAGCCAAGGCCGCCGGCACCGATCATGGACGCGATTACGACCATCGACAGTGCCATCATGGTCGTCTGGTTGATGCCGGCCATGATCGTCGGCATGGCGAGCGGGATTTGTGCGGTGAACAGACGTTGGCTTGGCGTCGCGCCAAATGCGGTGACGGCTTCAATCACCTCGCGGTCCACTTGTCGGATGCCGAGATCGGTCAGGCGGATCACCGGAGGGATCGCGAAGACGATGGTAGCCAACAGCGCCGGAATCTTTCCGGGGCCGAACAACATCACGAAGGGGATCAAGTAAACAAAGATCGGCAACGTCTGCATGATGTCGAGGATCGGAAGCGTAATCGCCTGCATCCTATTGGATCGCGACATCAGAACGCCGATTGGTATGCCGATGACAACGGCGAGAAGCGTTGCCGTCAACATCAACGCGATGGTAGCCATCGCGGGATCCCAAAGCCCGAGTACGCCGAGTAGGAACGTGAGAACACCAGTTGCGACCGTAGCGCGCCAATCGCGTGAAGCGGTCCAGGCGAGACCGGCAAGGGATAGCAACACAACCCACCATGGTAGCCACAGTAGAAACTGCTCGATTATGACGAGGAGCCGGACAACGGGCAGGAACGTCAGCTCTAGGGTTTCGCCGAAGTTCGCGACAATCCAATTGAACCCCTCATCGATCGCAATGCGAAGGGCGCGTGTATCGATCAGTTCGGGAAAGTTGCCTGCCATGTTTTTTGGTCTCCGTTGGGCGGCTCCCGGGTCAAGGCGCAAACGTCGCGCAATTAATCAGAAGCGTAGGGCGGCTGGACGGAAGCATATACGAAAAGGCGAGCTGGGGACGTCGACCCCAACCCGCCATTGGTCTGCGTTGAACCGCTAAAGTGCGGCTTTGACTTTTTTCGCGACGTCTGCAGGCACCCATTGGGTCCAGGCAGACTCGTAGTTTTTGAGGAAGTACTTTGCCGCATCTTCCGGGTTGGCCTTGTTCTCGTCGGCCCATGCGAGCACGGCATTCATGTCTGCATTTGAGACTTGGAGCTTGCCAAGGAACTCAGCAACATCCGGCGCCTTCTCTTGCAGTTCCTTTACGACGGCTACGGCGACTTCGCCCTTCGCCCAACCCGTAACCTCAGGATTGGCGCAGTTCTTGTCGGTCAGACACTTGAACTTTGCGGCATCATGCGCAGGCATGTCGAGGCGCACAAGATTATAGCGCCCGATGACCGCCGTCGGGCCCCAGTAGTACGCTGCGACGGGCTGTTTGCGCGTCACAAGGCGTGCAATGGAGGCTTTCAGGTTGGCACCTGAGCCCGGCGAGAACAGTTCCCAATTCTTGTCGCCCAGGTTGAGCGCCTTGAACAAGTTGTTGGTGATGATCTCACAGCCCCAGCCCGGTGGGCATCCATAAAGGCGTCCTTTGCCCGGGTTGGACGCATCCTGGAACAGCTCCGGATACTTCTCCAAATCAGTGACCGACTTCAACTCAGGATTGGCCTTGGCGACATAGTCGGGAATCCACCAGCCTTCTTGTCCGCCGTCGGTGAAGATGTCGCCGGCTTTGTAGACATTGCCTTTGGCAAGGATTTTGTCCCAGATCGCCGCAGCGGTTGAAACCCACATTTCAGGGGCGATTTGGGGATCGTTCTTGGACAGCATCGATGTTGCAGTCGGAACTGTATCACCGGGAACTGTCTTTGCATCGCAGCCGTAGCCGCTCGACAGGATCGTCTGGACGACATGCGCGAGCGTTCCAGCCGAGAGCCATGTCATTTCCGCGATTTTGACTTCGCCTGCAGATCCGCAGTCTGCAGCCACCGCTGCCGGTGCCGTTGAGAACGACGCGGTAGCGGCCAGCGCGGCTGCGCCAAACCACGTTTTGAGATTTTGCATACGGAATTCACCCTCCTCTTTCTGACAAACAACGCGTCGGCGTGCGCAGCGGAAAGTCCGCGCGCAGTACGACGTGTGTGGTGAACGCAATGAACGTACAAAACATCCCAAGATGTCTCAACCGCGGTGCGGGAACAATAAAAGAACATATGCGCGTTATGTGAGATTTGGCTGCAGGTTCGTACTGATTTCACGTCGATGAGGCGCAAATAGTCGGTGTAGAATTTTGCTTCCTATTGAGAGTGTTACCGCGAATCTCATCATGATTGTCTGTCGAGGGCGTTGCGATGTCTGCTTTTGTTTGGCGCAATGCCGCATTTCTCATGATCAGAGGTGCGATCTGCTTGAGACGCCCGAATCTTCCATGAGATTTTGCATCGTGCTGAACGAAAAACGCCAGTTCCTGTCGGAACTGGCGTGCCATTCGCATCAATCGCTGGAGGATCAGGTTTTGCCGAGACGCGACACGCCTGATCCACCAAGTCGTCCGCTATCTTGAAAGTGCCGTCGCGACGGCACGGCTGGCCATAACCGGGATCATCGCCGCACGATACTCCGCTGAACCATGAAGATCGCCGAGCATTCCGCCAGCGGACAGTTTGACTGCCTTTGCCGCATCGGGCGTAAAGTTTGCGGTCAAAGCGTGTTCGAGTTCGGTGCAGCGGAAGGCGCCGTCTGCGCCCGCGCCGCTCACGCCGACACGCACGTCACTGCCGGACTTGGCCACGAACACGCCGACCAGTGCATACCGAGAGGCGCGCTGCTCGAGCTTTGCGTACGCGGCTTGATCCGGGATTGGCAACCCGATTGAGGTAATCAGCTCCCCTGGCTCGAGGGCCGTTGAGAAGATGCCCGTGAAGAAGTCGTCGGCTGCATGTTGCCGCTTATTGGTCATGATGACGGCACCCAGGGCCAATAGAGCGGCGGGGTAGTCCGCCGCTGGGTCGTGGTTGGCGACCGAACCGCCAATCGTGCCGCGATGTCTCACCTGCGGGTCGCCGATCCCTTTGGCAAGTTCGGCCAGCGCGGGGATGGCTTTCTGCACATCGGCAGACTGCTCCACGTCCACGTGACGTGTCATGGCACCGATGCCAAGCGCCCCCTCTTGGAGATGAAGTCCGCGAAGTTCGGGCACGTTGGCCAGATCAATCACCGACCCCGGGCTTGCCAGGCGCTGCTTCAGCGTCGGAATGATCGTTTGGCCACCGGCCAGAAACACGCTGTCGTCATTTGTGAGCGCAGCGACGTCGTGCAACGAGTGCGGTTTGGCGTACTCGAAATTGTACATGAGAGTCTCTCCGAATTCTGTCGGCTCGGCGCTTGCGTCACTCGGCGGCCATTGGTGTTGCGGCGTTGTTGATTGCGCGCCAGACTTTTTCAGGCGTTGCCGGCATGTCCATATGGTCCACGCCATACTCGGCCAGAGCGTCGCAGACGGCATTGATGACGGCCGGCGGCGCACCGATGGCTCCGGCTTCGCCGCAGCCCTTGACGCCAAGCGGGTTATGAGTGCACGGCGTACACGTCGTCGCCACTTGGAACGATGGCACATCGTCAGCACGCGGCATGCAGTAGTCCATGTAGCTGCCGGTCAGCAATTGGCCACCGTCGTCATAGACGGCGTGTTCGAGCATGGCCTGACCGATGCCTTGCACAAGTCCGCCATGGACCTGACCTTCAACGATCATAGGATTGACGATGTTTCCGAAGTCATCCGCCGCGACGAACTGCACGATTTCGGTCTGGCCCGTCGTCGGGTCGATCTCCACCTCGCAAATGTAAGTGCCGGCCGGGTACGTGAAGTTCTTTGGGTCGTAGAACGCGGTTTCTTCGAGACCAGGCTCTATTTCTTCAATCGGATACTGGTGCGGGACGTAGGCGGTCAGCGCGACTTCTCCGAACGTCTTTTGTTTATCTGTTCCCTTGACCGTATACGTGCCATCGGCAAACTCAATGTCGCCTTCCGCAGCTTCCAGCAAATGCGCTGCGATCCGACGCCCTTTGTCGATCACCTTGTTCAAGGCGTTGACCAGTGCCGTGCCACCGACAGCAAGCGACCGTGATCCGTAGGTTCCCATGCCGAACGGGACCTTGGCCGTGTCGCCGTGGACGATGTCGATCTGTTCGAGCGGTAGGCCCAATTTGTCCGCGACGACTTGCGCAAACGTGGTGTCGTGGCCTTGGCCATGGCTGTGCGAGCCGGTGTAGACGGAAACAGATCCGGTCGGATTAACACGAACTGTCGCGGCTTCGTAAAGGCCCGCCCGCGCACCGAGTGAACCGACAAGGCTCGATGGCGCAATGCCACAGGCTTCGATGTAGCTGGCGACACCAATGCCACGCAATTTGCCGCGCGACTTCGCAGCCGCCTTTCGGTCTGCAAAACCGGCGTAACTTGCGAGTTCTAGCGCCTTATTCAGGCTCGCTTCGTAGTCGCCGGTGTCGTACACGACGGCAACAGGCGTTTGATACGGGAACTGATCCGGCTGGATGAAGTTCTGTCGCCGAAGTTCCGCTTGGTCCATGCCCATTTCTGCGGCGGCTTTTGACATGATCCGCTCAAGCAGGAACGTCGCTTCCGGTCGACCGGCCCCGCGGTAGGCGTCAACCGGTGTCGTTGTCGTGAATACGGCCTTCACGTTGCAGTGAATGGCTGGCGTGGCGTACTGCCCCGCAAGCAGCGTGCCGTGCAGCCAGGTCGGTATGCAGGGCGCAAACGTTGAGAGGTAGGCGCCCATGTTGGCCATGGTGTCGACCTTGAGCGCCAACGCCTTTCCGTTTGCATCGAAGGCCATTTCCACGTGGCTGATGTGGTCGCGGCCGTGCGCGTCCGTCGTGAAGCTCTCCGTGCGCTCGGCGACCCACTTTACGGGGCGTCCAACCTGCTTCGATGCCCACGTGACGAACGCCTCTTCGGCATAGTGATAGATCTTTGAGCCGAAGCCGCCGCCGACATCCGGTGCGACGACGCGAAGCTTGTGCTCCGGAATGCCGAGCACGAATGCGCCCATCAAAAGACGAATAACGTGCGGATTTTGGCTGGTCGTATAGAGCGTGTGTTCTTCGGTCGCGAGGTCATAGGCGCCGATCGCCGCCCGCGGTTCCATCGCATTGGGGATCAGGCGATTATTGACCAGGTCGAGCTTGGTGACGTGATGGGCGGACGCAAAAGCTGCGTCGACGGCGGCCTTGTCGCCGAGTTCCCAGTCGAAGCACATATTGTCGGGTGCTTCATCGTGCACTGAAACGCCGCCCGCGAGGGCCTTTCGCATGTCAACGACGGCCGGTAGCTCGTCGATGGCGAGGTCGATTTTCTCGGCGGCATCCTTTGCCTGCTCAAGAGTCTCGGCGATAACCGCAACGACGGGATCGCCGACGTGGCGAACCTTTTTATGGGCCAGAATCGGGTGCTTAGGCTCGACCATCGGCTTTTCATCTTTGCCGGTCACGAGCCAGCCGCACGGAAGACCAGCCATCTCGGCCATGTCGTCGCCCGTGTACACGGCAAGGACGCCTGGTGACGCTTTGGCGGCGGCCGTATCGAGCGCGCTCAAGGTCCCATGTGCGAGCGGCGAGCGCAGAAAGTAGACGTAGGCTTGCCCAGGCTGGTTGATATCGTCGGTGTAGGTTCCGATTCCCTTCAGAAACCGAAAGTCCTCGCGCCGTTTTACGGCAGCGCCAATTCCTGACTCAGACATTGGAGTTCCGCTCCTCCCGTTGCGGGTGGCCGTGAGCTGTTGTCGGCCGTTCTAAGACTTGTGCCTTGCGCCGTTATTCGGCGGCAGCCTTCTGTGACATATTGTTCGCCGCGATCTGGATCGCTTTGACAATGTTGTGGTAGCCCGTGCACCGGCAGATATTGCCCTTCAGCCAGGAGCGGATCTCCGCTTCAGTCGGATTCGGGTTGGTTTTCAGCAGGTCAACGGCTGACATGACCATGCCCGGGGTACAGAACCCACATTGCAGCCCGTGCGCTTCCTTGAATGCGGCTTGAACCGGGTGCAGCTCCGCGCCAGGTGCCAAACCTTCAATGGTCTGTACTTCGGTTCCGTCAGCCTGCATGGCAAAGACCGTGCATGCCTTAACCGATTTGCCGTTCATATGAACGACGCATGCGCCGCATTGACTGGTGTCGCAGCCGACATGCGTCCCAGTTAGCCCGAGTTGGGCGCGCAAAAAGTCGACGAGCAAGGTATTTGGCGCGACGGCTTCCGTGACCTGCTTGCCGTTCACTTCCAATGAGATATCCGGCACGTTTTCCTCCCGATGCGTTGGACGCGATTGCGTTTCGCTGTTTTAGCTTGAGAACGATTGAACAATGAGCAAGACGATGAGCGCAAGCGCGATCCCACCCGCGATATACCAAAGCCAATTGCCGCGGCGTGGCGCTGAGCGGACCGGGGCGTGGTGCCTGGGCCTGCCAATTGCGCCTTCCGGTTCCGTCTCTCC
>JBCCOV010000217.1:0-8081 GCA_039039985.1 Pseudomonadota bacterium
CGAGCCCTACCCCGGGCCGCGCCTGCGGCCCGGCGCGTGGCGCCGCCCCCGCGCAGGGCCCGGCCGTCAGGCCGGAACAGCCCGTGTGCGACGAGGCTTTGTTTGCGCTACCGCTCGCGAGCGGTAGCGCAACGAAAGACTCGCGAGCGGTAGCGCAAACAAAGCCTCTTCGCTCACGGGCTGTTCCGGCCTGACGGCCGGGCCCTGCGCGGGGGCGGCGCAACGCGCCGGGCCGCAGTCGCGGCCCGAGATAGTGCTCGACGGCTGGCCAGCGCCCGAGCTGCGAGCGTGCGAACAGCGCAAACGAAAGCGGCTCCGTTTGGGGGCGCTTTCTTCTGTTTCTGATCTTCGAGACGTCACGCTGTGAGTGTCAGGTCAGTCAGGTCAGCTTACGAGCCGGACTGGATTGGGCCCACACCCTTACCGATATTGCGGAACAGCATCTTCAGAACCGTATCATCATTGGTGTTCGCCGATGGCGTCGTTTTCGTTGCGTAGTCGAACACCTTGCCATCCTTCAAACCGTAATTGGCGACCCGGTCGACGGTTCCAACCGGCGAGAAGTAAACGGCCAACACCTTGCGATCGATTTCCTTGGGCTTGAAGAACGAGGTCTGAGACATCGTCGACGAGATATAATAGTAGGCGCTGCCGTTAGGTGAGCGCGATTTCGTGGCCGGTGTGCCCAATGCCACCCGGACTTCATCTTCCCCCATACCGGGCTGGATCAGTTGCACGTCGGTTGCCCGCAGCTGATGACCGTGCTTGGTGACGGTCGCGCCGCATGCAGACACAAGGAGCAACGCCGCGGCGGCGGCACAGGCGCGCAGGGCCATCCGGCGCGCGCTCGGTCGCGTAACGACTGAGTCTTGTGGCAACAGGGTCGCGTTCGTCATATCTATCCCTCTATCCCGTGCTCGACCCGGCCCGTGCTCGACCCGGCCCGTGCTCGACCTAGTCAGTCCCGGCGCGCGACTCACAAGCAAGAGCACGACTGTAGCAACTCCGTGGCAAACAGCGACGGTCGGTGTCGATAAGTGTGAGGCCCAGATGCTCGCTTGGCTGAAGTCCAATTCTACAACCCATCGCGCAGCAACAGATTTATATGGCTGTGTTGTGGCGCAGGCCCGGGAACCGGTATTCTATCGAGATTTTGGTGTGCCGGACACGGCAGAAGGCCGGTATGAGATGATTGTTCTTCATATGTTTGCTGTAATCGAGCGTCTGCGCAACAGTGCACAGACACGCGATGCCGAGCGGCTTGCGCGTGAGCTGACAAGCGTGTTCGTGACGGATATGGATGACAACTTCCGCGAAATGGGCGTTGGGGACTTGACAGTGCCGCGCAAGGTTAAGAAAGCCGCGGGTGCATTGTACGACCGGACCATGGCCTACCGCGCCTTGGCCGGGGATGGTGATGCGAACGGTCTCGCAGCGGCGTTGGCCGAGAATTGCGGCCTGGGCGGAGCGACCGTGAACGGCGCCGCACTTGCGCATTATCTCAAGCAACTCGAGCAGAGCCTTGCCGAGCAACCGGACGCAAGCCTTCTGGCCGGTCAGGTGCAGTTCGACAGTGTCCAGTAGTCGGGCCCCCCCGGCCGGGCCTGATCCATTTTATTTTAAGCTGCGAGGTGCGGCACATCGATGCTGGACTGGACTCACACGACCGATTCTATACCGAAGGATGGCGCAGTATTCGCTCAGAGCGCCGACTTGGCCGCGCGCGAGACGATGGCGACAGAGTTCAATCTGCTCGGCTGCCATGCACTCCGCTCGGACTATACCATTCGCCCCCGGTCTGACGGCCGGTATCAGGTATCCGGCACGCTCAGGGCCGAGATTGCTCAGGCGTGCGTTGTAACGCTTGAGCCCGTGACCCAAACCATTCAGGAAACATTCGACGTCACATTTTGTCCGCCGGACCAATTGGAGAACGACGAGCCGGAGTTTGATGCGCTTGAGGCCGATGATCGTGAGCCGTTAGAGCGCGATCAAATCCCGGTCGGCCGGGTGCTCGCGCAGATCCTGTCGCTTGCAATTCCGCCGTTTCCACGAGCAGACGGCGCCAGTTTGCATCAGACCGAAGCCGGGCAGGACCCCGATGACACCGCACAATCGCCGTTCGCGGCGCTGGCGCAGCTGCGCCAACCGGATGATAAAGGGCCGGGTGAGTCGTGATGTCGACGCATCCGGGCCAAACGGATTTCGAAACCATGTGAGACAGCCGCTTGTGTTGTCCTCGACTTTGGATATGTTCCTCCCGCGTTGAGCAGCCTAAAAGCACGTCCGCTGAGGTGAACGCGCAGCGCCAGCTCCTGGGCCGGCGCAAGCTAAAACGAAAGTGCCTAAGATCGACGGCTAAACCATTTCCGCCATGGGCGGCCTCACTTCGCGGGGCCACACCCCCACCCGGTCACCCAACGGTATGATGTCATGGGGAGCCGGCCAGGACGACGGAATGAATGGGGTGTGGGATGGTTCCAGCTCAATCTGAAAGACTCTAGTCAGAATGTCATCGCCGACAATTATTGCGCTTGACGCCATGGGTGGTGATTTCGGCCCGGCGGTCGTAATCCCTGGCGCAGCCCTATCGCGTGAACGCCATCCGGATGTTCGCTTCCTGCTCTACGGGGACCAGGCGGAGATCAAGGCGCAAATCGCCAAACACCCTGAACTGGCGACGGCGAGCGATATCATCCACTGCGAGACCGTAATTGGTATGGATGAGCGCCCGGCTCAGGCGATGCGCCGCGGCAAAGGTTCAAGCATGTGGTCCGCCATCGAGGCGGTTCGGGACGGTGAGGCGGCGGCGGTCGTTTCCGGTGGAAACACCGGCGCGTTGATGGCGATTTCCAAGCTCCTGCTGCGCCCGATCGCCGATATCGAGCGCCCGGCGATTGCGGCGATCTGGCCGACCGTCAAGAGTGAGTGCATTGTCCTTGATGTCGGCGCCAACATTGGAGCGACACCCGAGCAGCTGTGCGATTTCGCGCTGATGGGGGCCGCGATGGCACGCGCCCTTTACCATATCGAGCGCCCAAGCGTCGGACTGCTTAATGTCGGTGCTGAGGATATCAAAGGCGACGAAGGTGTCCGTCAGGCCCATGCCTGGCTGCGGGACACGTCTGATATGCCGATCGACTATCATGGGTTTGTCGAAGGTGATTCGATCGGTTTCGGGCAGGTTGATGTTGTTGTGACGGAAGGGTTTGCCGGCAACGTCGCGCTGAAGGCGGCCGAAGGCACAGCGCGGCAGATCGCCGTTTATCTGCGCGAAGCGATGCAGAGATCTCTCATGTCGCGTCTGGGTGCCTTTCTTGCTCGGGGTGGTTTTCAAGTCTTGCGCCAAAAGATGGATCCGCGTCGTGTTAATGGTGGCACGTTCCTGGGGCTTAATGGCCTCGCCATCAAATCCCATGGGGGAACTGACGCAGTTGGCTTTGCAAGTGCGATCGATCTCGGCTACGACATGGCGCGCAGCGCATTGCTGGCGCGCATGTCCGAGGATGTCGGATCGTTCCACGGCAAGCTCGCCAACACCGTCGCCGCTGCGGATTAGGGTGCTGCGCGTGCAGTCAGCCAAACTGAGCAACGTCTGAACGACGCAGCGGAAATCTCCGGACCGTGGGGGGGCCCGGTTTAGCTTCGGAGGAACGTGTGGCCGTAATCCGATCGGTCTTTCGTGGGGTGGGGGCCTGCTTGCCGAAGCGGGTGGTAACGAACAGCGAACTCAGCAAGATTGTCGACACCACCGACGATTGGATCCGCGAGCGTACGGGCATTGAAGCGCGTCACATCGCGTCGGATGAAGAGCGCACGTCGGATCTCGCCATAGCGGCATCGAAGCAGGCGCTGATTCGCGCTGGTCTTGATCCGGTTGATATCGATCTCGTCATTTGTGCCACCGCCACGCCGGACCGCACATTTCCGGCCACTGCTGTGCGCGTCCAACACGGACTGGGTGTCACAAAGGGTGCCGCATTCGACATACAAGCCGTCTGTTCCGGCTTCGTTTACGCGCTGGCGACTGCGGACAACTTCCTAAAAGCCGGTCAAGGTAAACGCGCCGTTGTTGTGGGTGCGGAGACGTTTTCGCGCATTCTCGACTGGAAGGACCGGACGACGTGCGTTCTGTTCGGCGACGGCGCCGGCGCGGTCGTTCTCGAAGCACAGACCGTAACTGGCGGGCGCGATGATCCCGGCATACTCGCGTCTCGGATCCGGTCTGATGGTCGTTTTGAGGATCTGCTCTACGTCGACGGCGGGCCTGGTACGACACGCACGACAGGACATCTCAGAATGAACGGGCGCGAGGTCTTTCGCCACGCGGTCCAGAAAATCTCAGGCGTGATTGAAGAGACCCTGGTGATGACCGGGTACGCCGCCGATGAGATTGACCTGTTTGTGCCGCATCAGGCCAACATGCGCATTCTCGACGGAGTCGCCAAGAAACTCGGCGTTCCGAACGAGCGCATCGTACGGACCGTCGCCCAACACGGCAATACATCGGCGGCGTCCATACCACTGGCGCTCAATGCTGCGGTCGAGAAAGGCCAGCTGGAAGAGGGCAAGCTGGTGCTGATGGAAGCCATGGGTGGCGGCTTCACGTGGGGTGCGGTTCTCGCGCGTTGGTAGAAATCCGGAAACCGGTTTGCCATGGCAGATGGGCGTGACGGCTCTATCCGCCGTCTGAGCACCAAAAGGTTTCACAAAGAATATCAGCTGCTTGAACGCGTGAACGATTGACCTCGCTCTTTGGTTGCGGCAGATTTGTCGCACTGCGGAGGGCCTAGCATGGGTAGCAAAACGTTAACGCGAGCCGATCTTGCAGAAGCGCTCGTTCAAAAAGTTGGATTGCCGCGCAACGAGTCTCAGGAACTCGTCGAAATGATTTTGCGGGAAATCAGCAATACGCTCGTCGATGGCGAGCCGGTCAAGTTATCGTCGTTCGGCTCGTTTGGCATACGCGAGAAGGGCGAACGCGTCGGCCGGAACCCGAAGACGGGCGAAGAGGTGCCAATTACACCTCGCCGCGTTCTTGTGTTTCGTCCGTCAAACATCATGAAGGACCGGATCAACACCGGATTGCTCGGACGCAAGGTGGACCATTGAGCAGCCAAGCCAAGTCGGGATCGGGATCGAGTAAGTCCGAAGGGGCTTTTCGGACCATCAGCGAGGTTGCGGCGGAACTTCAGGTTCCAAAGCACGTTTTACGGTTTTGGGAGCTAAAGTTCCCACAGGTTCGGCCGATGAAGCGCGGCGGCGGACGGCGCTATTACCGGCCGGAAGATGCGCGTTTGCTGCGCGGCATCCGCAGTCTCCTGTACCGGGATGGCTATACCATCAAGGGCGTGCAGAAGATCCTGCGCGAGCAGGGGATCGAAGCCGTAAAACTGTTGGGCGAAGAGAACGATGGCGCGCATGCGTCCCGGCCGTCGGCGCAAGAAAAGTCTGCGCGTCAACGGACAACACAACCCCAAGTCGTTCCGGGCGTCGTGCTGGCCCGCGCGCACATCGAGCGGGCGATTGCGGAGCTTGAGGCGTGCCGAACGTTGCTGACGGGCGAGGCACCCGAGCAAATGCCAGCCCGGGGACGCAGCAAGGATCGCACCGCCATGGCGTCGTGATGAGACCGTTCCAGATTTAGCTGGAACCATCTCACATCTGTTCCTTCTGTTTTACTGGCCGGCGACCCAACACGACGATTTCATGTGAGGCCGGCCCAGTGAATCAATCACGGGGTGCGGGTCCGCGAAGTGAGTCCGCCTATCGCAGGAATGATCTGAAGCTTGTCGTGCCAAATCAGATCTATGTCTTTGTTTGCGCTGTTCGCACGCTCGCGGGCTCGCGGCTCGAGCGCGTCCTGACGTGCGCTACCGCTCGCGACAAGCCCTCGCGACTTGAGCGCGGGCTATCCTGAGAGCACGGTTCCAGGCCGCGCCTGCGGCCCGGCGCGTTGCGGCGCGCCCACCCCAACGCGGGTGTTCCCGCGTTGGGCATTTCAAATGTCGAGATGGCGAATACGCCATCTCGATGGGGGCCCGGCCGCAGGCCGGAACAGCCCGTGCGCGAGAAACTTTAAATTGCGCTGTTCGCACGCTCGCGGGCTCGCGGCTCGAGCGCGTCCTGACGTGCGCTACCGCTCGCGACAAGCGCTCGCTACTTGAGCGCGGGCTATCCTGGTAGGATGGTCCCCAGGCCGCGCCAGCGGCCCGGCGCGTTGCGCCGCCCCCGCGGAGGCCCGAGCGCAGCGAGGAATAGCCGTGAGCGAAAACAAACTAGAGCGAGGCGCATGTAATGCGGCACGCTTTAGCCCCGGCCGAGATCGTCTTGGGTCTGCGTGTGCGACGAAACGTTGACCCGAAGGCGCCCATGCGGCAAGAACGGTCGTCCGGCGCTCGGGCAACAGGTGTGGGCGGCGGATCCTGACAAACACAGTCGGAAACGAACTGTCGGAGCGTGGCGCAGTCTGGTAGCGCACCAGTCTGGGGGACTGGGGGTCGCAGGTTCAAATCCTGCCGCTCCGACCATTTGTTTTCGTGTTGGATATCGGCAGGGATATCAGCCTGTTTCGAGTAATATGGCTGCGGTGCAACGAAAATAGCTGCACTGCAACAAAATTACGATCGCGGCGCATTTTCTACGACCTCATTTCATCGCTACGCAGACACGTGTTTACCGCGTTTGTCCCGGAGCGGTTGGCCGGGCCGAGGGGCTTAAGATCTGGCCGAGCACACTGTATTGATCGGGTTAATCGGTCCTTTTCTTTTGCGGCATCCCTCTGCTACTAAAGCCCATGCCACGATACACTCACAAGTATCGGCGCACTCTTCGGAACTTGGCCGAAGCCAAAGGGAGACGTGAATGAGGAAACTACTAGTTGCTGGTATTACGGGTATCGCAGGATTGTCTGTGATCGCTGCACCGGCGATCGCACAAGACTGCGGTGAGATTGTTCTCGGCGCCGCCATATCTCTGACTGGCAAGTATTCGACAAACGGTATCCATACGAAAAACGGTTACGAGTTTGCGGTTCAGAAAATCAAAGAAGCCGGCGGCGTGAAGGTTGGCGAGAAATGCTACAACTTCACGATTAAGTATTACGACGACGAATCCAAAGGCGACCGCGGTGCAACTTTGGCTGAGCGTCTGATCAGCCAGGACGGCGTGCAGTACATGCTCGGCCCGTACAGCTCCGGTCTGACCAAGGCGATCGCACCAGTCACGGAAAAGTACAAAATCCCAATGGTTGAAGCAGAAGGCGCGTCGCGTTCGCTGTTCAACAAGGGCTACAAGTACCTCTTTGCCGTGCTGTCCACCTCCGAACAGTATCTGGCAACAACGGTGGGTCTCGCCGCTGAGGTTGCTGAAAAGAACGGCAAGAAGCCCGGCGACGTCAAAGTTGCCGTGGCCGTTGAGAACGATCCATTCTCGCTCGACATCCGGGCGGGTGTTCTTGACGACGCGAAGAAGTTCGGCATGAAGATCGTCATTGACGAGAAACTGCCGCGCGATCTGTCGGATATGAGCGCGATCCTCACCAAGGTGAAACTGCTCAAGCCGGACGTCTTGATCGTCTCGGGTCACTCGAAAGGTGCCGCGACGGCTGTTCGTCAGATTGGCGAGATGAAGATCGACGTACCGATGATTGCTGTGACGCACTGCGAGGCAGCAGACGTGATCGGTAAGTTCGGCGCAACGGCAAACGGCGTTCTGTGTGCGACGCAGTGGGCCGAAACTCTGAAGTACGAAGATCCGATCTTTGGTACCGCTGCGAACTATGAGAAAGAGTTCAAGGCCGCATTCCCAGAGTATGCCAATAAGACGGTCCCATATCAGACGGCTCAGGCATCGGCTGCTGTTTACGTCTTCAAGGACGCATTCCAGCGCGCGGGTTCCCTGGACAAAGAGAAGATCCGCGACGCGCTTGCGGCAACCGATCTTCAGACGTTCTACGGCGGCATCAAGTTCGCTCCGGAAGGCAACAACATCGCTAAGCCGATGGTTTTGCGTCAAATCCAGGATGGCAAATACAACGTGGTCGCGCCGTCGAAGTTCGCGTCGCATCCGTTGGATTGGCC
>JBCCOV010000218.1:0-7986 GCA_039039985.1 Pseudomonadota bacterium
AGAATCTTTGATGGCGCTGTTCGCACGCTCGCGGGCTCGCGGCTCGAGCGCTGGCTATCCTGAGAGCACGGTTCCCAGGCCGCGAACGCGGCCCGCCGCGTTGCGGCGCGCCCGCGCAGGGCCCGGCCGCAGGCCGGAACAGCCCGTGAGCGAAAACAAGCCAGAGCGACACGCATTCAACGTTGGTCGAATCCAGCTTGTCGGGTTTAGCCGTCAAGGCCCGATCGATTATCGCTTCGGATGGCTTGGGTGGCCAAGCTGGACGTTGTGCACCCACCAGTCGGGTCGCGCATCGCGAATGGTCTCAGCCGCCGCGCGGCTCGCGTCGGGAGTCGGATAAAGCCCAAACATGGTTGGGCCTGCGCCGGAAAGACGAACCACGCTGACATCACCTGTTCGCTCCAGCGCGTCGCGAACCTGCAGAATGTCCGGCATCACACGCGACGCTGCCAGTTCCATATCGTTGCGACCGGAGCGGATCATGTCCAGCACACTGTCAAACGTAGCCGGCGGTTCCAAATCGCGGCTCGCGATCGCTGCGTCGATGATCGGCGCCGCCAATTCCCGAAATACGTCAGCCGTCTTTGTGGCGGGAACCGCACAACGCGGATTGACCAACACGGCGTCCAACCCACCGTTCCAGGGGATGGGAACGACTTGATCGCCGGTTCCCCACATCATGGCCGGTCGGTTCGCGAAACACACCGGCACGTCAGCCCCAATGGAGGCTGCAACGCCCATCCAGTCGATCGAACCTTCAAGATCCGGATTCAGCCTTTGGACAAGGCGAAGATAGGCGGCTGCATCAGCTGAACCGCCACCGAGACCACTGGCGAGCGGAAGGGTTTTGTCCAGTTCCAAGTCAGGTAATGTGAACTGAGGGTTCGCGCGTTTGACGGCAGCCGCAGCGACATCGACCAGGTTCTTGCCAATCAAATCGCCTGCCGAGAGACCGGTTGTGCGACACGGCTGGTCGCTCTGCCGTGCGATGAGCGTGAGCGTATCCCCGATTTCGGCGAACGCAACCAGACTTTCAAGCGCGTGCCAGCCGTCCGGTCGCCGCCCCAGGATGTTTAGAGTGAGATTAACTTTGGCCGGCGCGAATTCTCGCGCCGTCTCACCGTTTGCACGCTCCGACGATCGTAAGGGCGCGCCCAACTACCGGACCGACGGCGTTGCAGACGCGGCCGCATCGCCCGTGCGGCTTGCATCCGCTGCGCGTGAAATCGGCTTCGGCGTGAGCCCACGGGCGAGCTTGCTCTTGATTTTGACAGCGTCGCCCGGCTCGGGCTTCAGCGTGAGCGCCAGCGACCATTGAAAGCGCGCCTCCCGAACCCGGCCGACCTGCCACAGCGCATCGCCCAGATGATCGTTGAGGATTGGATCCTCGGGAAGCAACTGGACGGCTTTCTCAAGATGTACGACCGCGCGATCGTAGTCGCCCAGCTTGAAGTAGGCCCAACCCAGGCTGTCGGTGATGTAGCCGTCTTTCGGCTTCATCGACACGGCCTTTTTGATCAGTTCGAGCCCCTCTTTCAGATTGACGTCCTGATCAACCCAGGAATAGCCGAGATAGTTCAGAATGAATGGCTCGTTGGGATTCAGAGACTTCGCCTTCAGCAGGTCTTTTTCCGCCAATGGCCATTTCTTGATCCGCTCGTAACTGGCGCCGCGACCGTACCACAGCGACCAGTGCCGGGCGTCATCAAATTTCAACAACGCGATCGCCTTCGAATAATACTCGACGGCCTCTTCATAACGTTTCCGCGAACGCATGATGTTCGCAAGCGTCTCCCAACTCTCCAAACTGTCGGGGCGTCGTGCCACTTTGTCGAGGAGAACGGTACGCGCTTCGTCAACCAGATCGAGCTGGTTCAGATTCAACGCCTTGCGCAGCTGAACCGTATCGTGAAGGGCAGAGCTTAGCGGCATCCGCTCGTAAAGCGCGTTGGCTCTACGATACCGCTTCTGCTGCTCATACAGACCGCCGAGTGCGGCGATTGTCATAGGCGACGTCTCCCGCAACTCCAGTGCAATCTGCAGGAACATCGCGCCCAACAGATCCTTGTTGTTCTGCGCGACAATCGCCGCGCCGACGCCATAGAAGACTTCGGCAAGCCCATCCTGCGGTGTCAGGACAAGTCGCGTCACCTTGCGGCCGCTCTCAATCTCGGAACTCAAGCTGGTCACCAGCGGATGTCCGGCACCGCCCGTGCGCTCGACATATCCGCGCAAGATCGCAAGCGCGCCTGGACGATCGCCGCGCACGGCGCGCGAACGTGCATAAGCCAGCGGCGCGCGTACGGCGCGTTGATTCTTCGCAATCACACTCTTGAAGTTTCGAATGGCGAGCTGGTTCAACCCCGCATGATCGGCAATCAGCGCCCGGTGATACGACGCATAAAAGCGATAGGCAGCGAAAAACTCAGCCCACTCAGAACGATCCGCCTCGGTCAACGACCTCAGCGCAGCGCGCGATCGACCACGCGCGAGTTCCGTCCAAGCAAGTGCAAGGCGGCTGACAAGCCGCGCAACAGAGTCCGATCCCGAAGCGCGAAATGCCCGCTCAGCTTCCGCAAAGTTCTTGTTCCGGAATGCGTCTACGCCGATCCACAAATTGCTGAGCTGGCGACGACCACTCTTGCGTTCGAGCTGACGTGCGCGCGCAACGGCGTTATCGAAGTTGCCGTCAGCCGCTTCCATCAAAAACGTGTAAAGCACTAGGCGCCGATTGCCCGGCTCCAGTGCAAGCACGCGATTGTAGTACTTTGCCGCGGTAGTCGTATCGTTATTCGCCTGCGCGATACGTGCCGCCAGATATCCGCCAAGCCGGCTGTGGACCAGCGCAGGGTTAGCCTCTGACCGTGCAAACGCCGCCGGCGAAAGCCCACCCGTCACTGCAACGACAGCAACGCTTACGGCGGCTAACCTGGAACTGAAACAGGATTGCATAGGCATACCCTTTTCTGTGCGCTTCACCCGCATGCTCGAAGCCTATCAACATGTAAGGCGATTTGGCGACTCATCACATCAGATTGCGGTAAGCCGTGCCTTGGCAAGCAGAGAAATACTACGTGCTCGTCAAATGTGGACAAGCGTTGCCCGTACGCCGTTAATTTCTAGTGCCTTGCGTCGATCGGCGCACTATAGCATGCCCCGACGCCCGGATGTATCTCAAAGGCGAGAGTTCATGGACCTCTCAACGATCATATTGATCATCTTCGTTATTTTGGCTCTTCAGCCGATGTTGACCGCCCGCATTTCGTCCATGCAGCGGATGGCGGCGATCCGAGCGATCGAAAAAGCTCAAAGCACCCGTGTGATCACAATGATCCATCGCCAGGAACAACGGAGCCTTTTTGGCTTTGCCGTGGCGCGACATATTGATCTCGAAGATGCACAAACAATCATCACAGCGATCAAGCGCACGCCAGACATAATGCCGATCGATCTGGTGCTGCATACTCCGGGTGGCTTGGTTCTCGCCGCAATGCAAATCGCGCGGGCCGTTGAAGCGCATCCTGCGCGCGTGCGCGTCTTCGTCCCCGTTTATGCCATGTCCGGCGGCACGTTGATCGCGTTGGCCGCTGACGAAATTGTGCTCGGTGAGTTTTCCGTACTTGGCCCGATTGACCCCCAGTTGATGGGCTTTCCGGCCGCAAGCATCGTGCGTGCGCGTGATGCAAAGCCGGCAAGTGACGTTCACGACCTGACTATGGTGCTGGCAGATATGAGCGAAAAAGCTCTGGCCCAGGTCAAACGCGGCGCCGCTGAGTTAATGTCGGCGCGTCTCGGCGAAGATCGGGCACTTGCGCTTGCTGAACGTCTCGCCGGCGGCCACTACACGCATGACTACGCTTTGACCTGTTCTGAGGCCGAGCAGATAGGACTGCCGGTCAAGCAAGACATGCCGGCTGAGATCATGGAATTGATGAAACTCTATCCTCAGCCGTTGCAACGGTCCGGCGTGGAGTACATTCCTTTGGACATTCCCAATCGTAGAGCCTGACCAAATCGCAGAGCCTGATCTGCGACACCTTGCCCCGTGAAATGACAACCGCGAGCAGCGCCAACCGGCGCCATCACAATCGCGACAGCCGATACCTAAGCGGCCAACTGGTCAACCTCAGCAGCCTGCGAGCCGTCACGGGACACCACAGCCGCAAGGTGACGATCGAGAAGCTGTTGTGCGACGGCGCGCTTCGGCGCACGCGCGATGACTTCAAGATCCATCAAGCGGGCTATGGTGATCAACTGAACCTTGGTGATCCGGCGATCTTGCAGAACAGACTCCAAAACAGCCTCAAAGCCGTCCCACCCGAACCGCGCCATTAGTCGCGCGGCATAACCATCAACCACCCGATCAATCTCACGCGACGAAACCTGTTTCAGCGCTTCTGTTAGCGACATTGCGTGTGCCCCCCAGCCCCGCAGACAGTCTCCCCAAAGAAACGAGTGCTAACGTACGATGCACGTCATCGTTAAGCGTCGCAGTAGGCACAACGTTCGGTGATTTGCGCAGATATGTCTATATCGGAACAAACCTGAGAACATTCTGCGCCGGGATGTGGCCGCCGGGGCAACAAGAATACTCGGAGTTACATCCCCTCATAGACCGGCCCGCCGCCACCTTCCGGTGTCACCCATGTAATATTCTGGTTGGGGTCCTTGATATCGCAGGTCTTGCAGTGGACGCAGTTCTGCGCGTTGATTTGAAACCGCAGTTCGCCCGCATCGTCCTCCACCCACTCATAAACGCCTGCCGGGCAATATCTGTTCGAAGGTCCGGCGAAGATGCCATGCTCGCTCGCGCTTTGCAGATCGATGTCGGCGACCTTCAAGTGAACCGGCTGATCTTCCTCGTGGTTCGTTGCCGAGAATGAGACATTGGTCAGCTTATCGAACGTCAGGACCCCATCCGGTTTCGGGTAATCCTTCGGCTTGAACATGCTGGCTGACTGAAGAGCAGCGTGATCGGGTTTGCCATGAGGCATCGTGAACCCGAAGCCGACGCCGCTGAGTCCGGGGATCGAGTTTGCCCACATATCCACACCCCCGAGCATGATCCCACCTAATGTCCCGAACCGGCTCCATAGCGGTTTGGCATTCCGGACGGGTTTGAGATCGGCGGCGATTGGCCCCGTACGCACGGCGTGCTCGTAATCGGCCAGTGTGTCGCGCTCCCGTCCGGCCACTATGGCCCTGAACGCCGCTTCCGCAGCTTCGATACCGGACAGGATCGCGTTGTGACTGCCCTTGATGCGCGGCACGTTGACCATGCCGGCCGAGCAACCAAGCAATGCACCACCCGGGAACGCAAGGCGCGGCAGCGATTGCCAGCCGCCTTCCGTAATCGCCCGCGCCCCGTAAGAGATGCGCCGCCCGCCCTCGAAGGTTGGCGCAATGGCCGGGTGGGTCTTGAATCGTTGGAACTCGTCGTAAGGCGATAAATAGGGATTGGGATAGTTGAGGTGGACGACAAATCCGACAGCAACCAGATTGCTTCCGTAGTGGTACATGAATGAACCACCGCCGGTGCGCCCATCAAGCGGCCAGCCGAAGGTGTGCTGAACAAGGCCAGGGCGATGATGCTCCTCGGAGACCTCCCACAGCTCCTTCAGGCCGATCCCGTACTTCTGCGGCTCGGAATCCTCGTCCAGCCGGAAGTGTTGGATAAGGGACTTGGATAACGAGCCACGCACACCTTCGCAAAGAAACGTGTACTTGCCATGCAGTTCCATCCCGCGGGTGAAGGAGTCTTTCGGCTGTCCGTCGCGGCCGATGCCCATGTCTCCGGTCGCGACGCCGGACACGGATCCATCTTCATGGAAAAGAACTTCGGATCCGGCAAAGCCCGGATAGATTTCAACGCCAAGTCCTTCGGCCTGTTCGCCCAGCCAGCGCACCACATTCCCGAGTGAGACGATGTAGTTGCCGTGATTGTTCATCAAGGGCGGCATCATCAGGTTTGGCAGGCGCAGTTCACCAGCCGGCCCGAGATAGAGGAACTTGTCGGCTGTTACTTCTGTCTCGATCGGCGCGCCGCGGTCTTTCCAGTCCGGCAACAGTTGGTTGAGACCAATCGGATCAATGACAGCGCCGGACAGGATGTGGGCACCAACCTCAGCACCTTTCTCGAGAACCACAACTGAGAGGTCGTGCTCATTCTCCTCGGCGAGCTGCCGCAAGCGGATTGCGGCCGCAAGGCCCGCAGGACCGGCCCCGACGATCACGACGTCGAACTCCATGGCATCCCGCTCAGGTAACTCGGCATTAGTCTCAGTCATCGGTTCAGCCATTCCGGGTTCCTCCACCATCGTGCCGGTTGTGTTCGTGCCGCACAAATCTCGTCAAGAGGCATCGACGGTTTGTCCCAATCCACGCTAGCGTTGTGATCGAGTAATTCGCCGTCATTCGCAGCGGCAACGGGAGCGGATTTCTCGATTTGAACCACACGGGCAAACTCTTGATTGTCGTGTCCCTTTCAATGCCGAAATGCGCTACAGATCTCGCATCTGAATGCAGACGAGTTTCGGAATCGGGACACGAGCCATTAAAAGGCATGCCATGGCACCTGGAACCGAAAAACCGACTGGCTTGATCGACGTGGCGCGCGATATGCTCGACTGGTATCGGTCGGCTGGCGTAACCGCTGCCGTGTCCGACGAACCCGTTGATTGGCTGGCACGTGGAGATCGCGGTCCGATAGGCCCGCAGGACATGCTCCAGCCGCCGCAAAGACAACAAACCGCATCGAATACCGAGCGCACTCCTGCCCGAGACAAACCGTCAAAACAAGCCGCACCACGGTCCGTTCGTCCTCCTGAAGCGGATGTGAGACAAACAGCCACGCGCGGTGACATCGGCAAGAAAGTCGCAGCAGCAGCCGACCTTGGCGCATTGCGCGCTGTGTTGGCCGACTTCGATGGATGCCCGTTGAAGCGAACAGCCAAGAATCTGTGCTTCTACCGCGGCGCTGAGCGCGCGGACGTGATGATCATTGGTGAGGGCCCCGGACGTGAAGAGGATCTCAGTGGCCTGCCGTTTGTGGGGCGTGCCGGCAAACTGCTGGACCGCATGCTGACGGCAATCGGGCGATCCGAGCAAGACACGCATATTACCAATGTCGTGTACTGGCGGCCGCCTGGAAACCGCACCCCGACCGCAGCCGAAGTCTTGGCTTGCCGGCCCTTCCTGGAGCGCCAGATCACGTTGGTCGACCCAAAAATCATCGTTGCCGCCGGCGGCGCGGCAGCCAAGAGCCTGCTCGATACGACAACTGGCATAATGAAACTGCGCGGACGGTGGAAGACGATTAACCTGGGCGGCCAGGAACGACCGCTGATGGCGACCTTGCACCCCGCCTATCTGCTGCGCACCCCTGCGGCAAAACGGATGGCATGGCGCGACCTGCTTGCCATTGAGCAACGACTTGGAGAACACAGCGGCCCAACCTAGACCATTTCCGCCGTAGGCGGAATCGCTTCGCCGGCCCACACCCCCTCCCGGCCACCCATGAAATCGTCCCGTTGGGTGGCCGGGAGGGGGTGTGGGATGGTTCTAGCTAAACCTGAAACGCACTAAGCGCCGCCGCTAACCTACTCTCAAATCGGAGACGCCGGAAATGGACCGACTACGCAAGGCTCTGTCTGACCGTTTCGGTAGTAACGTGTCCGAACCATCTGAGCGCACCACGATCGACGAACACGAGGATCGACTTCTGGAACTGGCGAGCCGGCGGTCCCATCGCCGATTTGAGGATCGCCCGGTCAGCCTTGATCTTCTGAAGCTCTTGGCCGGCGTCGCGCTGGCCGCACCATCCAAGAGCGATCTCCAACAGCGCGATATCATCATCGTGCGCGATGCGGACCAGTTAGCCGCGTTGAAAACCCTTGTTGCCGATCAGGCTTGGACGCAGCAGATACCGGCATTGCTCGTTTTTTGCGGCAACAATCGCCGCCAGCGGCAGATCCACGACGTCCACGA
>JBCCOV010000219.1:0-7946 GCA_039039985.1 Pseudomonadota bacterium
ATTTCCTGGGTCAGGCACTCGAGACCAACTTCAGCGTCGAAGTGCCCGACGTACTCGCTCCATTGGGTGACAGCGCCGGGTTCCAGCATCTGTTTGTTGAAGGCAGCGGCCGTCCCGATGGTCCCAGTGCGCAGGTGACGTGGCTTCACGCGCGCAAGTTCTACACGCTGACTACGGCATCATCGGCAGCCGACGCGCTGCATTTTTTACGCATCGGCGCCAACGACCCGAACTTCAACTTACGCCGGGAGCCCGGTTTTCTTGTCCGGCGCAACGGTGTCGCGAACACGGTCTTTGCGAGTGCGATTGAGCCGCACGGGCAATACAGCCCGGTAACCGAAATCGCCGAGCAGTCGCGCCCGAGCATCGTGGGTATGGAGGTCATTCACGACGGCGCGCAATACACGGCGGTCGAGCTGCAATTCAGGTCGGGCCTGCGGCGTGTGTTCGTGCTGGCCCACGTCGACGCGACTGCTTCAGCGCAACACATGCTGCCACTGGAGGGTGGGACGCTGGAGTGGGCGGGGCCGTTCGCATTGCGCGACTGGCCTTCGCGGTAGTGGCGCGCTAGGCACCCGCCGAGAGATGATTCAAAGAGAACCGCTCGCGACTCTCACGCGTCTTGCGCCGAATTTCATCTATGTGCGCCTGCTCGTTGGCGGCGATCAGCTTATTCAGAATTCGCGCGAAGTGATTGTGCATCGCTTCGCGCGCCGCCTTCGGATCACGTTGCTTGAGCGCGTCGAGGATTTCGACGTGCTCGTCGACACGTGATTGCGGTTCCATGCCACAAATGGCCTGGTACGCAGCATGTACGGCCGGAGAGTTATCCCGGATATGCCAGAGGCTATTGAAGACCGCGATCATCATGCTGTTGCCCGTGGCCTCAGAGATCATCTGGTGAAACTTCTGGTCAGCTTGCTCCGACAGCAGCTCGCCGTCTTCGGACTCGTCGACCATTTCGTGCATGATCGCTTCCAGCGCTGCGAGCTGTTCGTCGGAAATCATCGTCGCGGCCAGGGCCGCCGCCTCGCCTTCGATCAAGGCGCGTGCCTCTGTGAGCTCGAACGCGCTGATACTGGCATCGATACCGTTGACGCGTTTGGGCGTGTCCAGCACGTAAACGCCGGACCCTGTTTTCACCTCCACCCGGTCAAGTGCTTCAAGCGCGATGATGGCCTCGCGGACCGTCGGACGGCTGACACTGAACCGTTCCGCCAGCTCGCGCTCCGGTGGCAGGCGCCCACCGGGCGGGTACTCCCCTTCCTCAATGAGCTTCTCAAGTTTGATCAGAACACTTCGGTATAGGCGCTTTTCACTCGGCATGGGCGTTCTCGGCTGCGTGCCCGATCCTGGTTCGGATACGGTGCGAAAATCAGTCTATCACGATTCCGAAAATTGGTTAGGTAAAGTATCTGCCAATCAAAACAAGCGTCCTTCGCATCAGGAAATGCCAGTAAAAACAATGATTCATTGATGTTCTGCCATCCCGGGCACACAGAAATCGGGGCGAGCGAGCGTTCTTGGCGCAAAATTGGTTTGCATAGTGATCTCACCAGAAATGATTTTTGGTCATATAAAATGTTTGACCAGTACTGGGTTTTCTGCTTACAGTGTTTGAAATCAAAGAGCCAGGCCCGGCCGTTAGCTCCCGTCGCACCATGCGTGCTCAGGGGGATGAAATTCCTGGAGGGCTGATGGCGTCGGGACAACGTAGTGCTTGGTGATCGCTGCATACGGCGATCAATTGGGGGGTCAATGAAGCACGCAAGCGAAGCTTTTGTCGTGGGCAGCCATGCCGCCGTCGAGTCCGTCGGCGATGGCATCCGAAGGCAGATTCTCGGATACGACCATTCACTGATGGTGGCCCGCGTCGAATTTGAAACGGGCGCGCGGGGTGACATCCACGCGCACCCCCACTCCCAGGTCAGCTATGTCGAGAGTGGAGAGTTTCTGGTGTCGATTGGCGGCAAGGAGCAGCTGCTCGGTCCCGGTGACAGCTTCTATGTCGAGCCCCACATCGACCATGGTGCAGTGTGCCGGAAGTCGGGCGTACTGCTCGATGTATTCAGTCCCGTAAGAGAGGATTTTCTCGGCTCGGGAGAGGGTCAGTGAAAGGCAATTTCAGATGGATCGTTGTGACGCTGGTCGCCGTAGCCACGGTGATCAACTACATCGATCGCGGCGCGCTCGCCGTACTCTGGCCTGAGATTTCGGCGGACCTCGGGCTCACCAAGGCCGACTACGCGATCATCATCAACGTCTTTACGTTTGCGTACGCGTTCGGTCAGTCGCTGTTCGGCAAGATTTTTGACTGGATCGGTACTCGGCTCGGATTCGTTCTTGCCATTGCGGCTTGGTCAGTCGCGACAATGCTGCATGCGGTTGCCAACTCCTTGCTGACGTTTTCCATTTTTCGCGGCCTGTTGGGCGTATCCGAAGCGGGGAACTGGCCAGGTGCCACCAAGGCGAATGCCGAGTGGTTCCCGATCAAGGAGCGCGCGCTCGCACAGGGGATCTTCAATTCCGGCGCAGCCATCGGCGGCATCATTTCGGCGCCCGTCGTCGGTTTCCTGTTCCTCTGGTTCGAAAGCTGGCAAGCGACGTTCATAGTGATCGGAATGCTTGGCTTCCTGTGGCTGGTGCCCTGGCTCATCGTCTATAAGGCGGGCCCGGCCGACCATCCGTGGCTCGACGCCGCCGAGCGCGACTTCATCCTGACCGGTCAGCGCAGCGAAGAAACCGACGCGGTCGCCGCTTACGCACCGACGTCACGCGAGATTCTGTCCCGCAAGGAAAGCTGGGGCGTCATCCTCGCGTCGTTCTTCCTGGACCCGATCTGGTGGCTCTTCGTAGGCTGGCTGCCGCTCTACCTCAATGAGACCTATGGCTTCGGCGTCGCGGAAATCGCCAAGTACGCCGCAGTGCCTTACGTCGGTGCCATGTTCGGTGCGTGGTTTGGCGGCTTCCTGGCAAGGAATCGCATCCAGTCCGGATGGACGGTCAACAAGACGCGCAAGTTCGTCATTGGTCTGGGCGGCTTAATCATGCTGGTCAGCCTGCTTTTGACAATCAAGGCGGCGACCCCGTTGTTCGCCGTTTCCCTGATGGCCGTCATCCTGTTTGGTTTCCAGACGGCGGTCAGCAACATTCAGACCTTGCCCAGCGACTTTTACAGCGGTGAGTCCGTTGGGTCTCTGGCCGGTTTCGCCGGCACCGCCGCCAAGCTCGCGGTTGTCGGACTGAACTCCCTAATTCCCATCATTACGGTCAACAGCTACGCGCCCGCATTCGCGGTGGGGGCGGGGCTGGCAATCCTGACCGTGCTGTCCGTCTGGGTGCTGTGCGGAAAGATCCAGCCGCTAAGCCCGCGTTCGGCCAATTAAAGACAACGATACAAAGAAGGAATGAGACATGAAGGCTCTTGAAGGAAAACTCGCCATCGTCACAGGCGGCGCGCGGGATATCGGTCGCGCGATATCCGAATCGCTTGCTGCGCAGGGCGCCAAGGTCGTTGTCAACTATTTCAATACGCCCTCGGACGGCGAAGCTACCGCGGCGTCGATCAATTCGGCTGGGGGTGAAGCCATCGCCGTTCGCGGAGACATGACGAAAGAAGACGACGTCGCGCATCTTGTATCCGAGGCGCAAAACGCGTTCGGGTCTGAAATCCACATTCTCGTCAATGTTGTCGGCGGCCTCGTAGCGCGCAAGACGCTCGCTGAAATGGACGTCGACTTCTTTGAAGGTGTGATGCGATTGAATCTGACGAGCACGTTCCTGGCGTGCAAAGCTGCAGTGCCGCATATGAGCCCGGGTGCGGCTATCGTCAATCTCGCCTCGCAGGCCGGTCGTGATGGCGGCGGGCCGGGTGCTATCGCCTATGGCACGTCGAAGGGCGCCGTCATGACCTTTACGCGCGGCCTGGCCAAGGAGCTCGGGCCGAGTGGCATCCGCGTGAACAGCGTCTGCCCCGGCATGATCAGTACGACGTTCCACGATCGATTCACCAAGGATGCCGTGCGTACCAACGTGGCCGCCGGCACGCCGCTTCGTCGCGAGGGTCAGGCCGCTGAGGTGGCCGAACTCGTCACTTACCTCGCGACCGATTCGGCGAGCTTCGTGACCGGCACGAACATCGATATCAACGGCGGACTGCTGTTCTCGTGACGCAGACGGACCTGCATTCCCGGCTGGCGCAAGCACCCGTCGTCCCGCTGATTCAGGCGGACGATCCCACGGTGGCCATCGCCGTGGCGCATGCGCTCGTTGCAGGTGGGCTGACCGTTCTGGAAGTTGTGCTGCGCACAGAGGCCGCATTGCACTGCCTGCGCGAGGTCACTGCAGCAGTGCCGGAAGCAATAGTCGGTGCCGGCACGGTACTGAGTGATGCCCAGGCCACCGCGTCGCTTGAGGCGGGTGCCGCGTTTATTGTTTCGCCAGGACTCGACCCAAACGTCGTGGCTGCGGGCCAGTCGGCTGGCGCGGACGTTATTCCCGGGGTGGCCACGGCAACCGAGGCGCAAGCCGGCTACAACCTGGGGCTGCCCGTGTTGAAGTTTTTCCCTGCGGGCCAGGCGGGTGGTGTGTCGATGCTGCGCGCCCTGGCTGCGGTGTTCCGTGACTTACGGTTCATGCCGACCGGCGGCGTCTCCGCCGACAACCTGGCCGACTACCTGGCGCTCGATGCGGTTATCGCCTGCGGCGGCAGCTGGCTGACGCCAGAATCGGCGATCGCCCACGGGGACTTTGAAACCGTCACGCACCTGGCTACTGAGGCCTGCGCGATTGCAAGAAAGGTAAGGGGATAGACATGGCTGAGTTTCTCAGTGTGGGGGAGATCATGCTGCGGCTCAAAACACAGGGTCACGAGCGGTTCTTCCAGTCGCCGGGTTTCGAGGCGACTTTCGGTGGCGGCGAAGCCAACGTCGCGGTCGCACTCGCCAACTACGGACTCAACAGCGGCTTTGTCTCCGCGCTACCCGACAACCCAATCGGCGATGCGTGCCTGCGCGAGCTGCGTGGCTTTGGGGTTGATGTGAGCCAGGTGCAACGCAGCGGCGATCGGATGGGGATCTACTTTCTCGAGGCCGGTGCCAACCAGCGTCCGTCGAACGTCGTGTACGATCGCGCCAACTCGTCAATCGCCTCAGCCGATCCCGCGGCATTCGACTGGCCCACGATATTCGGTGGCGCAAAGTGGATGCACATCACGGGGATTACACCGGCGATTAGCGAATCCGCCGCAACGTTGAGCATGGCCGCGGTCGAGGCAGCCAAAGCCGCGGGGGTGACCGTCTCCTGCGACTTCAACTTCCGCGGCAAACTCTGGAAGTACGGCAAATCGGCTCCCGAGGTCATGCGCGATCTCGTGCGCTATGTCGACGTCGGTATCGCGAATGAGGAAGACTGCCAGAAGTCCCTGGGCATCAGCGTTGATGATGTCCACGTGGAAAGCGGCGAGCTCGATCCAACCCGGTACGAACGGCTGACCGAAAAAGTCCTCGGTGAGTTTCCCAACATGAGCGTGCTCGCCGTAACGCTGCGAGAATCCCGAAGCGCTGATCGCAACGGTTGGTCAGCCTGCCTCCGTGACCAGGATGGTTTCCGGCTCTCAAGACACTATGAGATTACCGACATCGTGGACCGTGTCGGGGGTGGGGACAGCTTTGCATCAGCGCTGATCTACGGTCTCAACGCTTACGACGATCGCCAGGATGCACTCGAGTTCGCCGTCGCAGCGAGTTGCCTGAAGCACTCCATCATCGGCGACTTCAATCGGGTCACCGTGCCAGAGGTTGAAAAGCTGATGCGTGGTGACGGTTCGGGTCGCGTCCAGCGTTAGCGCCGTGCGCCCGATCGGAGAACCGGCGTGAGTGGGCCACCGACGTTGTGGCGTCGCCTGTGTCTCCGAGTACCCCACCTCCTTTACCAATTTCCTTGGCCAAGCTGCGGCGCAAAACGTAGAGACTCACTGCGCTTGTGCCGAATCGCCGCACACTCACTGGCCAAAACCGCGTGCGCTTATCGGGTAGGGGTTGAAAAATGATCGGTAATCGACGCATACTATCCAGACGGTCTACCATTTAACAAAAACTGCAAGTAATTGGTCTTACCAATTTAGTAAACAGGTAGTTCGCAGCGTCGCTCAAGACGCACACAGAGACGCAATTCCGGGGGGGCCGAGATGCGTACGAGCCAGAAGGGGAGTCGTTCCCCTGGCACACAAGCTTTGCGATCCAGGCCGAAGGTCTGCGCAGACCGGGCAGTGAGCTTCACGATGCCTGCATTGGCGGGCTCGTTGTCACTAGCGCGGATCACAGCGGCTTCGCTCACCAGCCTGCCATTGGTGCTACCCCCAACGTCTTTCATCCCTAAGCGGCGAACCGCGACCCGGGACTGTCCCGTTCGCCACACCAACGTATTCAATTCGGGAGTGCACCGTCATGGGCGCTAGATTTGTCATCGGTGTGATGCTGCTCGCATCACTTACAGGTTGCGGCACGGATCGTGACAGTGTTCCCCTGGTTCAGGGTTCTAACGGCGTTGCGTCGATCAGCGGTGAGGCCGTGGTCGGCGGAACGGTCTCCGCTTCCGTGAGCGACGCCGACGGCGTCCAGTCCGGTACCGAAACCTTCCAGTGGTTTGCCGACGGTGCTTCGATCGATGGCGCAACGGCCTCGTCCTACACATTGACGGCCAATGAAGGCGGCACGTTGCTTACGGTGGTCGTGCGTTACACCGATTCGCCGGGTTTGCGCGAAACCGTCACTTCCGCCCCACTCGACGTCCAAGCGGCCTTCACGCTTGGCGCGGTCTACGTCCACGGTCTGGTCGATGGTGCCACCTGTGAGATCGCCGCGATCGGCGCCATGGGCGGCGTTGGTGCGGCGCTTGCCTCTGGGGACACGACGGCAGGCATCGTGAACTTTGGCGCCCTCGTTCCCGTTGATGGTGCCGCGCTGATCTCGTGCACAGGCGGCACTTACACCGACGAGGCGACCGGCCAAACGCTCGACGCGCCGCCCACGCGCGCCGTCGTCAATGTCCTCGGTGATGCCGTCTTTACGGTGACGCCGCTTACCGAAATCGCAACTCAGCTTGCCACCCTGGCGGGCGACCTCAATAGCGCCTTGTCCCTGTACAACAACGCAGTCGGTATCAATTTTGCTGTCGCCGGCGACATCACTAGTCTGGTGCCGACGGATCTCGCCTCCACGATGGCCAGCAATGATGAAGCGGGCCGATACGCCACTGCGCTGGCACTCATATCGCAAGTGGATGCGACTGACGCGAATGCCACGGCTGGCGATGTCGTGGCTGGCATCGGCGCTGACCTCGCCGACGGCACGTTCTCCCAGGCTGCGCTCGACGACTTCGGTCAAGCGGTCATGGATCTCGCCGGCTCACCGATTGCCGGCAATCTCGATGCCGACGCGCTGATGACCGTTCAGGGCGCCATCAACAACCTGCCCGAGCCCGCAGAGTTTGCTGGACTGACCGCCTCGATTCCCAACGACCAGGCCGCACTGCTGAATGGGACTGTCGTCGTTACGGACGTCAACTTCGGCGAAGACCAGGTCGTTGCGCAAACTGACGTTGAGACGACCTATGGCACGTTCAGCATTGCGCCAAGTGGTGACTGGGCGTACGCACTAGACACCACGGCCCCAGACGTAGCAGGACTCGACGTCGGTGAATCCGTCAACGACGTCATTCCGCTCAACTCCGCTGACGGCACGGCCGCAGCACTGGTGATTCGGATTACCGCACTGACGCAAGTCGCGGAGATCACCAATACGATCAATGGGGACACCGGTGAGCTTCGGTTGGATCTCGACCCGCATCAACTACAGGGCAGGCTCGCGTTCTCGTTCCTGAAGACAGAAGCGTTGGCCGACGACGGCAACGAGAAGGACGCCTACATCACCCTCTACGGCTCATCG
>JBCCOV010000220.1:0-7841 GCA_039039985.1 Pseudomonadota bacterium
AGCGATTTCATCCGCGCCGAACTGCGCCTGCTCCTTCGTGATCGTGTCGCCGAAGCTGTACGCCGTCTCGGTGCTCGCCCGGCAGCAGTACTCCCACTCCGATTCCGTCAAAAGCCGATAACCGCTGCCATTCGGAAGCCCCAGTCGTTCATTCAGCCACGGAAGGTAGCCGTCGACGATATCATCCCACGACACATTCATCACCGGGCGGCGGCCACGTCCCCAGCCACTATCCTCCGGCTTATGTTCGACACCACCCGCCTCCACCGCGAAGTCCCATTCTTCGAACGTCACAGGAAACCGGCCAACCGCAAATCGGTAGTCAATCGTTACCTCGCGCTGCGGCCGTTCGTGCTCATCGCCTTCGCCATCGGGTGATCCCCGCAGGTAGCGTCCCGGTGGAACCACTATCATCTCAGGCGCAAACGGTGCGTCCTGGAAGATCGCGCCGATCGGCAGATGCCCGTCGTCCGGCCAACTCTCCGGCCGTGTCCATGCGCGCCGGTAAGCTTCCCAGTCGGCGGCGTCGCGGAGGTTGGCAACCGGCGTGACGATTCCTGGAAGCGTCGGGTCGCGATCTGGATCGTGGATGACCCGGCCAAGTTCAGCTTGGTCGAAGCGGGCGACAGTCTTCGCAAACTCACTACTAAACTCGGCCGAAAAACCAGAACAAAGTACGCAGCGACTGAAGTCGCAATCGTGAAGACGCGCACCTGTGAAGTCAAAGCCGGCGAGCCTCATCCCGGCGAAACTAACCGCAGACCAGTTCTCAAACTTGAAGCCAGATGCTGGGTCCATGCCTGCTCGCCTCGCGAGCGCTACGAAATCCGATCGCAATTGATCCTTTGCGGTTGCCACCGAGGCAATCCGGTTTGAGATTTCAGCCCTTGTCAGCCGTTTCGCCACTAGGGACGCCTCCGCACAAATGTGAGTTCGTGGCTGGCCAAAACCGCGAAGTTCTGTTCGTCGCGCTCCAAACCCGCGAGTTCGAGATGTTCGATGAAACGTCGTTGTTCCGTCGTCAGTTCATTGACTGCGATTTCGACTTCCTGGCCCTCGGAATCTACAATGGCAATTTCACCAGATCCGGCGACCGTGTCGGACTGTTCGTCGACCGGCTCGATATCTTTTAGCCATGTGCCGATAGACGCCGTTACTGTTTCGCCATCACTAAGCCGTTCAAGAGCAACGAAGCCGATGTCCATGTCGATGTTACCGAGGCTCACTCCGGTCGCGTCGAGACGCCAGTCGAGCTGTCGGGTGGTGCCGGCGCCATATCGAGCTCGAACAGGACCATAGGTTCCTTGAAGCTCGAATTGCGGTTCCGTGCGCCCTTTGATCGTGTCGCGCCGTGCACGCCCTTCTTCTGAAAACCCAATCTGCATGCGGGCCGCTCGTAGAGTGCGGAGGAACCTCGACTGCTGGACAGACGCAAATCCGCAAGAGATGTAAACACCGAGATCAGCGGTGCCTTCGCCGATCTGACCAGCTTCGATTTCGACGCTCGCGAGTTCCGGCGTCCGTTCCGGAACGTGCGCCGGCCCTTCCATGAGCATCACGACTGCGCCTGGATCGGGCTGACGGTGTTCCCGGCAATAACGCGCGATGAACTTCTCGGCAGTGTCATGTCGCTCGCTGTCAGACACATCCTCTGCAATTTCCGGATCGCACCACTCGCGCCAGCCGTTTTTGTTGTGCGGCCAGCCGATTTCGAAGCCAAAGAACGCGGCAAGCCGCTGCTGATGTCCGCGGCCGAGACGTTCGTCGCCTGGCTCTATGCCGTCAGGATTGTCGTCGGATTGGCGCAAAGCCTTTTGTAGGTCGCTCAATGCGATCTCGAGGCCATTGCGTTTCAACATTACTGCAAGCGCATTCACCGTATCGCCTGGCTCGACTCGGCAGCGTCGACATGGCACCTCATGGCTTTGCAGAAAGTTCACCTTTTCACGTAGCTCAAAAATCTTCTCGCGCGATCGTCGCGACATGTGCTGGGCCTCCCCGTCGTCCTGTGGCGACGGTAACGATCAATCTCAAGCAAATAAACAGTGGCAATCCGGTGGGCAGACGGTGGTACCGCCACCGGATGCGGTAGCGCGAGCGGTGACGATGCGGCTCGATCCGCTACCGACTTTCTCTACCGCCGATGCAGACCACCGGAAATCTCATGGTCTTCTTTTCACGGGTCATCACGAACCGGAAAGGAGACTCTGATGACCCGTACGCCTCTCTTCCTTACTGTGGTCACGGCCTCCATTGTTGGCGCCGTGACACCTGCAGCAGCAAACGATGCTGGCGTTGTGGCCCGCGGGGTTGCCAAGGGATGTGTGAAGCATCAGGCATGCCGGCGAGGAGCTTCCCGCGTGGGCAAGTGGTTGCGCCGCAAGGGCGACGCGCTTGCTGGCTCGCTGGAGGATTTTGCCGGGGCTATTGATGCGGGCCTCGACGCAGTCAATCAGGATTGGTCGCAGCGTCGCCGTAGACGCAACAAGCTCAAGAGGCTCGAAATCCTGCACAAACTGTCGCTTCCGAAAACGAGGCGCTGAATGCATGGTATTTTGACAACCTCGCAGGCTCATGATCCCGGGTCCGTGGGGCAATCAAAGTCCTTACACTACCGCCCCAGGATGCCGAGGTTGGCTGCGGCTGAACGCAACCAGCCGAAAAAACCGGCAGGCGCGGACCAACGCATTGCCCGTTGGTCCGCAGTGGTGCGCGCTGCGTGTTCGCGTGCCTCGTCACTGTCGTCGTAGACGACTTCGTCGGTCAGGATGTTTTGCCGGTTGCCGGCGTCGACCCCATACGCGTAGGCGAGTTCGCTGCCGACCGGTTTTTGCCGGTGTGCCCGGCCGAGTCCATTTGGGAAAAGCTTGGCGAATTCTGCATCGACGAGTTCGCCCTTCAGCACGACCAGCTCGTTGCCACGTGAACGGCTCTTCCGCCACCGATCGTGCTTCAAGGCGATGAAGCGCGTCGAGATGCGTTCTCCCATACCGCGCAGGAAGCTTGCCTTCAACGTCGCCGGGTGCTCGTCCATCAGACAACCTTCGTCTGACATGAACACCTCGAGTTCACGGTCCATCGCGACACGAATCATGTTGAGCGTCACATGCGCGAGCATCACATCATCGCGGTCCCCGAAGAAGATGATCTCGGTCTGGTCACGCCAGCATTTGCAGTCGAAGAAGTCGCCGATCGCGACGGCGGCATAGAGACCCGCGGCGTGCATGTGGCGACGGTTCTGCCCGGACGGCATTGGTGCTGATTGCTGAGCGATGCGTGTGTCATTGACATCTTCAACATCGGTGTAGGTGAGATCGTGCTCAGCCATGAGTTGTGCGGCCTTGTCGGCAGCCGTCATGGCCTCCGCTTCGGTGCAGCCGTTGTCAACCGTCATTGAAAGGAGCGCGCGCACGCGTTCGACAATCCTGTCCCGCTCGTTCGACATCGCCACCCCCAACGCTGAACTGTTCGCCGGCGTTCAGTATGGTGCAGCGCTGTCCGCTAGCCAAGACGGGCGATGGCGTCTTACGATCTGATCAATAATTGGTCAGTAATTCTCCGCTTTTTCCGACCGGCCAAACTGGCGTCTTGTTCGCCCGTGTTCAAGCGCAGGTGGACGGACAATCGTGAACGTATTGCAGCACAAAGTCACTCCGGCAGAGACGGTAGCCCGATAGCGGTCGCGCCGGCGGAAGCAGCCCGACTGGCGAACGTCGGTCGAACCAAGATCTACGAAGCGATTGGATCAGGCGAACTCCCGAGCCTCAAGATCGGCCGGCGCCGGCTCATTCGTGTCGAGGCGCTGCGCGAATGGCTCCTGAATGCCGAGCGTGCAACGCAAGAGGCAGGCAATCATGCGGGCTGAGCGTCTGACACGTGCGCTGGGCGGGACATGGCACGGCGGCTACGGCATGGCCTGCTGCCCAGCGCATAATGACCGCACGCCGTCGCTGTCCATTCGAGACGGTGACGGAAAACGAGTTCTGCTTTATTGCCACGCAGGCTGTGAGTATGGGGGTATTCGTGCCGCGATCGAACGTCGTCTCGGCTTTGGCGCACAAGGTGAAATCGGTGTTTTGCAACTTGGACGCACGCCAAAGTCTGCACAGCAAGTCAACCGCGATCTGGTCGAGAGGGTCTGGGCAAACACGCACGCCATCGTCGGAAGCCATGCCGAGACATATCTGCGCGCTCGTGCGTTCACGGGCTCGCTGCCCGCAGCACTCCGATACCATCCTGCGCTTCGACATCCAAGCGGTGCACGGTTTCCGGCGATGGTTGCGCGCGTCGACGATCTCAACCGAAAGCTAGTCGCGCTTCATCGCACCTACTTGGACCAGGTGGTACCAGGAAAGGCGGTCGTGACTCCCAGCAAGGCCATGCTCGGACCGTGTGGTGGCCATGCGGTTCATCTGCGTGCGGGATCTTCGTGCATTGTGGTCTGTGAAGGTATCGAAACCGGTTTAAGCCTTTGCGATGCCGTCGAACCTGATCACGCGGTTTGGGCGGCTCTCTCCGCATCCGGCATGCGGAAGCTCAACTTGCCTCTTCCAAATGCGTTCTCCCGATCTCTCGTTGTCGCCGTCGACGGCGATAAGGCCGGCCGGTACGCTGGAGAGGCACTCGCAGAGCGCGCAGCTTATCTCGGTTGGCGCGTCAGGATCGCATGTCCTCCCGATGGCTTGGATTTCAACGACGTTGCGCGAGGAGGCGGCAATGTCTGAGGCGGTCAAGGACACTTTGCACAACAGCGAGCCGTTCGAAGCCGAGACACCGCGTCCTCTTGTGCGTGAGATTGCTGAGCCTGAGCCCTATCCCGTGGAGGCGTTGGGGTCGTTGCGCCCGGCAATCATGGCTATCCACGAGCATACACGAGCTCCCGTGGCGATCTGCGGTCAATCTGTCTTAGGCGCTGTATCGCTCGCTGGCCAGGCACACGCCGACGTCCGGCTACCAACGGGGCAGAGACGGCCGCTCTCGCAATTTCTTCTCACAATTGCGGCGTCTGGTGATCGCAAGTCGGCCGTAGACCGGCTTGCGTTGGGACCCGTCTATGAGCGTGAGGATCAGCTCCGCGTTGAGAACGCAGCAGCGCTGGTGGCGTATCAAAACGCCACCGACATTTACGACGCACAGGCGCTCGCTCCGAAATCAAGAGCAAGAATGAGGCCAAAGCTACGGCCGGCGAAGCCGATCTTCGGGCGCTTGGCGAGCCACCCGAAAAACCGCTGTTGCCCATGCTCGTATGCCCTGAGCCCACGTTCGAAGGGTACTGCATCCTGACAGCCAACGGCCACCCGGCGCTGGGACTGTTTTCAGCTGAAGGTGGAAGCTTCATCGGTGGGTTTGGCATGTCCCAAGACCAGCGGTTGAAGACGGCGGCAGGTCTTTCAAGTGTCTGGGACGGTGAACCGATCAAACGCGTGCGGGCGGGTGACGGCGCTGTCACTCTGGCCGGACGGAGACTGTCGCTCCATTTGATGGCGCAGCCGGACGTCGCGGCGCAGTTGGTCAATGACGAACTGCTTCGGTCGCAGGGATTGTTGTCCCGAATCCTCGTCTCCGCACCTCCAAGCACGGCAGGGACACGGCTGTTCGCCAGCCCATCAGCGATGGCGCAGGCAGATCTCAGCCGTTACAGCGAACGCCTCGCCGAGTTTCTTTGCCGGCAACCGCCACTCCGAGAAGCAACGCGCAACGAGCTCGCGCCGCGTTTGCTGTCCATGTCGCCGGAGGCGCAGCGGATTTGGATCGCATTCCATGATTTCGTCGAGGAACGTTTGGCACCGCATGGCGATTTCGAAGTCATCTCCGGACTCGGGAACAAGGCGGCTGAGCATGCAGCAAGGATCGCTGGCCTGCTGGCACTGTGGACGGATTTCGAGACAACGGAAATCAGCGCCTCTGCGATGGCCAATGGAACGATTATCGTCCAGTACCACCTGAACGAAGCAATTCGGATGCGCGAACTCGCGAGCGTCAATCCGCATCTCAGGCTTTGCCAACGGGTGCTCGGATGGCTGTCCGCCTCTTGGAACGAACCAGCCATTTTTCCTGCGCTGATCTATCAGAAGGGCCCTGTCCGGCAGGTGCGAGATCGATCGACAGCTCTCAAAGTCATTGAGACGCTCAAAGACCACGGTCACCTGATCCGCTTGGATGGCGGCGCGCGCATCGCGGGGCGGAACAGGAAAGAAGCCTGGTTGATCTGCGGGAGATTGATGCCGTGACACCCGCTAAATTCAACCCCTGGTCCGTTCTGGATCGTCCGGACCCCCGTGCTAAACGTGCTAAATGTGCTAAAGACGGCTCGGAGTTGAGCACGATTAGCACGTTTAGCACGCCCTCCGTTCCGAGTTTCTGTGATTTCGAGGAGCGTGCCGCGATCATCGAGGTCTGCGCGGGAGCTAGCCGTGACCAAGGCGAATGCACGGCAGCGCGACAGCTTGGCTTCGAGAGTGTCTCCGCCCTATTCGCTGCGCAGATCACCGATTGGCAGGAGCGCTTGTCGCGAACGCGGGCAACGAGCGACGAACATCGGCAACTGATCGGGAACGCGCAGGACCTCTGCCGGGGCAGTTGGATTGTCCAGCTCCTGGCATTGGGCTGGGACGAGGTCGGCCTGTTCGGTTTCGATACGAAAGCGAACACCGGCGGCCTGGTGCAGACGATGCGAGACGGTTCGCTGACGGCCGTGACGGAACACACCGCAGGCATCATTGATCGATCCGGACAGACGCACCTTCATCGTCGCTTCGCAACGGATGTAAAGTCTTTGCTTTGGGACTCCTGAAACGCGCGGAACATCCGCTCCGACGACTGGCGAGGACTGATGTCGACACTTGCGCAAATCGATGCCAATCGAAAAAACGCCGTGCTCAGCACTGGCCCGACGTCTGCCGAAGGCAAACTGACATCGAGCCGCAATGCAACGCGACATGGTCTCTTCACGTCGCGGCTTCTTTTGGATCACGAAGACCCCACCGAGCTTGACGCACTCATGTTCGACTTATCGGAATCCCTGGAACCAGTCGGCCCTGTTGAGCATGCGCTGGTCGAACGCATCGCCATTGCCATGTGGCGCCAACGCCGCCTCGTCGCTGCAGAGAGTGCGGAACTGCAAATCGACCGACGGCCAGCATCGATTGCGCGGGCGATGACCTATATCGATGGCGTATTCAGCAGAAAGGTCGGCGAGGACAAGCTTCGCCCGTTTAGCGAAGATGAGAAGGCTTGGTGCGAGACTATCGTCGCTGAGTGCGATGCACTCGATGACTTTGAAATCGAGACCATCAAGCGTTGCGCGCCAAACCTCTATGTGCAAATGCAAGAGGATGCAGACACTGGGTTCAAGACCATCGAAGAACTGATCGACGACCAAGACGGTGGGGCTCTCGCGTACGTCGACGAACTTGCAACCTGGTGCCAGCAGCGGCTTGCCGAGGCCGCACAACGCCCAGCGCTTCTCGAACTCGCAGAACAGCTTCGAGGCACAAAGCTTGTGCTCCCGATGAAGCAGCTCGAGGTTATGGCGCGATACCAGACGACCTTGGACAATCAGCTCTACAAGGCCCTGCGCGCGTTGCGTGAGGCTCAAGACTGGCGCCGTCAACGTGAGCGGACGGCGGCGGACAATGACGAATGATGGATTGGGTTCGTTTCGCAGAATAAATTGGTACGGGCGAGTTCAAGACGTTTGAACGATGGAGTACCCTAGTCCACCGAGCAACGTGACGAAGTTATCATGCTCACGCCGCGTATTGGGAACGACTAATCTCCGGCGGCGCTTGCCGCCTGGCACCTCGATCAGAACATCATTGCGGCTTTTGGAAACGTCGATG
>JBCCOV010000221.1:0-7812 GCA_039039985.1 Pseudomonadota bacterium
AAATCGCTACCAACTTCAACGCGCATGCCAACGTCTTCGAGTTCGCGCACGATGCCCGAAATATTCATGGCCATCCCGAATATGTTCTTTGGTGACATCGCGAGCCCCCGTTCCCGTCATCCCCAGAGCGACGATGACATTAACAGGCAGCCGCCACAAATGTGCAGGTTTTTGACACAATTTAGGGAAACGATACGTTTTGGATAGTCGCTGTGTGGCGTGGTTGCCACCTAATCGGCAATGCCAGAGGGCGAATCCATGATAAGGTCGGCTGGGATCTCTGGTTTGCTACTGTCATCCAGGGCGTCAATCTCTACTTGATTTGTAATTGCCGCTAGGACACTCAGCCCGGGAGTGCCGTCCGGAAACACACAGCCCAGGAGAAGGCGTTGGAACGTTACGGGCAGGGGGTCGCCGCCATCTTTGGGCAAATATGCAAAAAGATGGTCAATTCGAACGCCGCCCTCTTCGTAAATCCTCGAATATGCCCCGGCGATAAATTCATTGAATTCGTCACCGACATTGTCCTCGTTCATCAGTTTCCCGATAGCGCTCTTGGACCAAGCCCAGCCAAACCACTTCGCATAAGCAGATTCAGTGCCAATATCGACGAACACCCATCCTGTTGGTCCCTTTCGATAGATCACTGTGTAAGGTCGTATAACCTCCATCGCTTCATGCTCGATACGCGCTTCGGCGTTACCCCACGAGACCAATGCCCGCTTCATAAGCGGCAATCCGTTGATCGCAATCTTGGATACAGGGTGTTGCTGGGAATAGAATGCGCGACCGTCGGCATCTACGTAACGGCTTGCCTCCAGCCCGCCCGATACTTGTTTGCTCAACGACGACTGGCCTGCCCATGTATCAAGTTGAAGCAGAATTTCTTTCGCCCCGTCCAAACTGGCTTGGCCATATGGCGTGAGGTGATACTGGCGGTCCACGACCTCAAAGAGCTGTTCGCCCTTTATGCGCTCCAAGTCTGTGATGTGACGGCGCACAGTTTGGCGCGTGGCGCCGAGTTCGTCGCACGTCTTTGACAGGTTCAGGTTGCGGCTCATGCAAACGAACGCGCGCAGCATGGCAACGGTAACGCCGCTATTGCTTTTCGTCTGATACACTAAGGCACCGAGGGATTGAGGGCTGTTAAAATAACTTGGTTTCGTGTGTGCACGAACAAGCTCGCAAGACGAAAGGTGGAAAAGAAGGCGGGATTGGAACAATTCCAAGTGTTCGGTCCCATGTGATGCATCGGCACCATGCGCGACGGATCGATCTTGCTTTCCTTGGATCAGTCATGCCTTGGCAGTGCACGTCTTCGCCACTCCTTCCGCGCAAATTGGACATTTGCAGGGCAAAGAACCCCGCGCGGTCATTATTTGACCATCTTCTTTTGGAACATCGTCCGTCAAGAGGATCGGACATGAACGTCGCGGAACTGCTGCACCTTACGTCTACCGTCACCAGCCCCCCACCGGGCGCAATCAACGTGCGCATTGGCAAGACCGTGGTGGGCCCGGGTGGCAAATGGGTGCCATGTGCGACCCAGATCCCGGGCGGTGCCTACTGTTCTAGCGTATTCGAGGTTGGCCCGGGACGTCGCCAAGTCTGTGCGGCGAACACGCCGACGACATGCGCGGACGAGGCACTGTCCAATGCCATCGCGATGGCTTGCTCGGCAGCAGCGTAGAATCCCCATTTGAAAAAGAAAAAGCAGTGCCGCCCTCCGGCACTGCTCTCCAGTATCTACGACTTGGCGATCGGGGATCGAATACGCCAAGTAACCTCAGACTAACCCAACTCTTTACCGTGGATTTGATGAAACTCACGTGCACACAAAAATCGTGAGCCTCATCAAATCACCCTTACCGCCCTCCGGCACACACTCACAGCACTCTTACAACACACCGCCAAACACTGACGAACTCGTTACCGTTACTCGTTACACAATCGAACACACACACCGTTCGTTCGATGGCTGCAATCTGCAGCATGGCAGGGATTGGAACAATTCTATAAATATTTGACCTGATGGTATGACTTTTCACCCCCTATGAGGTGATAAATCATACATTGAACGGGCACCTACTTTTTCGAGGGCATTTCGATCCTTGGAGGGTCGTAAATAACTGAATTTAATATAAAAAAATTTCGGCATCCCGCGTGCCCTGATTGTGGGCGCCTGCCTGAGACACAGACGAACAGCAAGACTGCCCGACCCGGGACGATGAGTTTGTATGGTGTGATCCAAGGTTTGGGCGGCGAATTGTCTGGCTGCGCAACTCACATTCTATGCTGTGCCAAGTAACTTTTCCGCGATTCTCTTAATTGCGATAGTGCGCGAGCGAGACCGGCATGGGGCGGGACGGACGCACATCTGGCGGTGCCCCGAACCCGTAACTTAAACGGCGAACAGTCGCAGTCGAAAGCACTGCCAGAGCCAGCATCTACTGCGCAAAATACGCCGGTTGTCATTTGTAGGGCCGAAGTGGCCAATCCGTTGCAGGTGATCGCACTGCACTAAACACATTGAGCGGCCGTTTTGGCCGACACCCGATCCGACACCGGCGTCCGCCTGCACCGGCGATTGAGGGCGGTCAGTTGAACAGGTATCGTGCTTGCAACAAAGCGTTCCGAATTCGGGCAACCACCATCAAGTCTACAACTGAGACGCATTGAGGAGTCCCGCGGAGACCAATGATCATCGCATCCCAGTTTCGGGCCCTCGGCACACGTGGACACCGGAGATCGAAGACGAGGAGAGTGTATTGAGCGTTTCCACCCGGCACACAGAAGGTGAAGCCAACACCTCTGAAGAACGCGCAAAGTGGGCGTCGTCTAACGCAATGCCAGCCTCATCTTCGCTACTGAAACGCGACGCTGACGTCTTTATGCATCAGAGCCTGTCCAGCCCCTGCGTTTCCACGATCCGAAAAGCCGAAGGGATCTGGATCGAAGACTTCGAAGGGCGCCGGTACATGGATTTTCATGGCAACTCGGTACACCACGTAGGCTGGAGCCATCCCAAGGTGATCGACGCAATCAAAGCCCAGCTTGACGATTTGCCGTTTTCACCACGCCGGTTTGCAAACGAACCTGCGGTCGCTCTGGCCGAAAAGCTGGCGGACATCGCACCGGGTAGCCTCGGCAAGGTTCTGTTCACCACCGGCGGTTCGGATGCCAACGAGGTGGCTATGAAGATCGTCAGAGCCGCAACCGGACGGTTCAAGACCCTCAGCTTCTGGGACAGTTACCACGGGTCCGGGTTTGGGGCGTGTTCCGTCGGTGGTGAGGCGACGTTCCGGTCGCATATTGCAGGACCTCTCCTACCGGGGGCCGAACATGTTGCGATGTATCACCCAACGCAATGTCCCTACGGCCATCAAACCCTGGATGACAGCGCCGATGCCTGTGCGCGCATGATAGAGTTCGTTCTGGCCCGCGAAGGCGACATTGCGGCTGTGATTGCGGAGCCGATGCGGGCCATCCCAATCGTTCCGCCGCCCGGGTTCTGGAAACGTGTCCGCGAAGCCTGCGACCGGTACGGCGCTTTGCTGGTTTTTGATGAGATCCCGACGAGCCTTGGCAAGACCGGCAAGATGTTTGCATGTGAGCATGATGGGGTCGTGCCGGACATTGTCACAATGGGTAAGGCTCTGGGTGGCGGCGTGCTTCCGATTGCGGCGTGTATCGCGCGTCCTGAACTTGATGTCTGCGGTGATTTCGCAATTGGGCACTACACTCACGAAAAAAACCCGGTGACGGCCGCAGCGGCACTCGCCACGATCAATGTGATTGAGGCCGATGGATTGGTCGAACGGGCCGAGGAGCTTGGCAAATATGCATTGTCGCGCCTGCTTGATTTCGCAACGACATGCGAGATTGTCAGCGATGTCCGCGGGCGCGGTCTGATGTTCGGCGTCGAAATAACGTCTGACCGGTCGACGAACGTACCCAATCCGGCGGCAGCGGAGCGCATTTACTATCGTTGCATGAACGAAGGGCTCAGCTTCAAGGTCAGCGCCGGCAACGTATTAACCCTGTCACCCCCCATGACGATTGCGAAGTTGGACCTGGATCGAGCGTTGAGTACTGTGGAAGATGCGGTGAGGGCAGAAGCATGACCGGTCATATCCGTGAGCCCCGCTCCTATTGCGATGATCAGACTTAGCGAGAAGGCGAGTTATTGCTTTGCGGAGTTAGCGAGTGTCGAGCACCGGGTGCGCCACCTCACCGTGCCCTTGACGTTTTTATGTCTTTTCAAACCCTCCGAGGCCCGGACAGGGTCTAGCGACTTCGGTGTGTTACCTGTTTCGCGGCGCTTATGGAATTAAGACCGCCAAGCGTTGTCGTCTGCCTCAAGACGGCGACGCCGCGCCTCGGCGGCAACATCCGACTTTGGTTCGTTCACGGCCATCAAGGACAGGATCGTTCTGTCATTGCGATACCGAAACACAGCTACCGCGATAGAGAGACAAAGCAGCACATTTAGCGATACCAATATCACGACCAAGAGTAGCATAGATGACCTACCGGTTGCGCGGATCACTGCTCCGCTGTGTAGCGTAGATAGTACGCAACTGCCATTTGTCCCCCAATTTGTGGATCGGAGTGGTGTTCGTTCATGCCTCTGCCGCACAGGACAGTTGATTTGGCGCGCACTCGCCGCCTAGCATCAAGAGGCGATTGACGCGAGAAGGGCGCGCCTAGGACAAGTTATTTCGCTTCTACAACCGCGTGTATTTCAGGCGGGTAGGCGTCACGTCGATGGCCAAGATCGAGACCGCAATTGCTGCGGCGAGAGGTCGGGTGGAAAGAAGCCTGCTGTTACAGCGATACTGACGTGTGAGCGACTTAGATCCGCTGCAGGTCGTCAATAGCGTGATATCAAGCGTGGAGGGAGGCCGCGGTTGAAGTACACACAAGCTAGGATAGCGCCAGCCGACGAGACAGCTTTGCCAGGGACCTCACCTGTCAACAGCTTCGACACTGATTTGTCGAGAGCCTCAGTTTTGATCATCGATGATGAGCCAGGTATGCGCAACTTCCTTTCAAAAGCGCTGTCAGGGGTCTGTGCCCATGTTGATGTGACCGCGGATACTGAGCATGCGTCGAAGCTCCTCGATCAGCACAGCTACGACGTCATCGTGCTCGACAACATTATGCCCAGCAAGAGCGGTCTGGAATGGTTGGCTGAACAGCAGTCCATTGGGCTTTATTCCGACGCGATCCTAATGACGGCCTACGCAGATCTCGATACCGCGATTGCGGCAATTCGAGCAGGCGCATCAGATTTCCTGCTCAAACCCTTCCGAACAAACCAGGTTTTAAATGCTATCGCCCAAAGCCTTTCTCGGTCACGGTTGAAACGGCAGAACACAGTCCTTCGCAACGAACTGGAGCTTGGCAAAGACCTGCTTATGCACCGCGATGCCCTGCTCGGGACATCGAAAGAGATCCAATCGGTTCGGGAAGCGATCGAACGCGCGGCGTTGTCCCATGCGCAAGTGGTGATCCGGGGCGAGGTTGGCGCGGGCAAGCAGGTCGCGGCGCGGATGCTGCATGCAAGATCGCCCCGCTCGGAAAGCCCGTTTGCATGGCTGCAGTGCTACGGCATGACAGAAGAGCTGTTCCAGGCCCGCCTTTTTGGCCAGATGGATGCCGCGCCTCTGGAAAACGCGCCCGGCCAGGATGGCATGCTTATGAACGCTGTGGGCGGCACTCTCTTTCTGGAAGATGTCGAGATGCTGTCGCCGGGTTGCCAGAATATTCTGGTTGAGCTTCTCAGTACCGGTCGGTTTCGACCGGTCGGAGCGGAGCGGAGCGTAGATCTCGACGTTCGCATTATCAGCTCAACCAGCCAGCCGCTGCAGAACGCGGTGGATCAAAGGAGCTTTCGCGCGGACCTCTACTATCTGCTCAACGTCGTTGAGATTGTCTTGCCACCTCTCAGAGAGCGGGCGAACGACATTATCGAGATGGTTAACTTCTTTTCGGACAGCCTTGCCAAGCGCATGGGGGTCGCGGTTCCGGAACTGCCAGCATCCGTGCGACGACGGATGCTCGCGCACGATTGGCCGGGCAATGTTATGGAGCTTCGTAATACGGTGGAGCGGGCTTTGATCATCGGCAGTTTCGACACGGCGCTTGGAGATACGGCTGTGTCCGACCCGACCGAGACACTCGCCGCCATTGAAAAGCGCCATATCCTGGCGGTTCTTGAAGCCTGCGGCGGCAACCGGGCCGAGGCCGCGCGAAGACTCGGCGTGGCACGGAAGACCATCGATAGGAAGTGTCAGGCCTGGGACCTATAGGCTCCATACGTTCGGTTCGGCTCCGCCTGCTCGTTTTGGCTCTGTTGCCGTTGGTGGTGCTTCTGCCGCTTTTGCTCGGCGTCACAATGGTGCGATGGATTAGCAAGTTCGACGAGTTGCTCATCGCGAAGGTCGCCAGTGACCTTCGGGTTGCGGAACAATACTTCGGTCGGATTGAGGCGTCCCAGGCTGCTGAGGTTGCTGCGCTGGCGCAATCGGTTCGGTTTGCGGACGCGAAAGCTGACGGAACAGTTTCCTTAGAGAGCTTCCTAAACCAAGAACGGGCAAATCACGGGCTCGATATTCTTCTTTATGGTGATGTTACGAGTGCCGTATTTCCACCTGCCGCACGTGACGTCGTTGATGCTGCACGCCCGGACGCTCCGAGTGTTGGGCTCACGATCTTCGATGCCGAGAGCCTGCGGAACATATCCAGCGAACTGGCCGAGCGCGCCGCATTGCCTTTGGTGCCGACAGAGGCCGCTCGCCCGATTGACCGGAACGAAGAGACGCGTGGGATGGTCATCCTGACGGCGCACCGCGCCGCTGAGAGCAACGAAGTTTTGCTGGGTGGTCGGCTACTGAACCGCAACCTTGATGTCATCGACACGATGAACGACCTCATCTACCGCGATACGGCTGATGGGGTTGTGCGAACGGGGACGACCACGCTGTTTCTTGATGACGTGCGTGTCTCAACAAATGTGCGGCTCTTTGAGGGCGAGCGCGCGCTGGGACCCCGGGTTTCAGAAGTAGTCTGGCGACAGGTTATGGAAGAGGGCGAGCCATGGCTCGACCGCGCTTTTGTCGTGAACGATTGGTACATTTCGGGCTACGTGCCGCTGACCGATCCAGTGGGGAACCGCATCGGTATGCTCTACACCGGGTTCCTAGAGGCCCCCTTCGCGGCGCAGCGCAACTCAACGATCCTGATGCTGGCACTGGCATTCGCTGCCGTGGTGTTGGTGACCGTCCCTGTCTTTCTGCGGATGGCCCAAGGGATATTCGCTCCGCTCGAGAAGATGACGGCAACGATGGCACGCGCGCAAGAGGGCGAACTTGACGCCCGGATCGGGCCCGTTGCCGTGAAGGATGAAATAGGCATGGTGGCTCGGCATCTCGACCGTTTGCTCGGCCAAGTAGAAGAGCGTGACGCGGCTCTGCGAAACTACGCCGACAATCTCAATGATCTAGTCGCGAAGCGGACCGAAGAGCTAGAAGAAGCCAACAAGCAATTAGAGGCTACGTTTGCGCAGCTGGTCATGTCCGAAAAACTGGCCACAGTGGGGGAGATCACGGCCGGCGTCGCCCATGAGATCAACAATCCCGTCGCCGTTATTCAGGGCAATCTTGAAATCCTTCGGATGAGCCTCAGTCCAGAAGCCCAGGCTGAGCTAAAGACAGAGCTTGATCTGATCGACGCTCAGACCCACCGGATCAACATCATTGTGGGCAAGCTTTTAAACTTCACCCGACCTGACGAGATGTCGGACGTGGC
>JBCCOV010000222.1:0-7788 GCA_039039985.1 Pseudomonadota bacterium
CCAAAACGGTCACCCCGGGCCTTGTGCCCGGGGTCCACGTTTCAGAGAACTCGAACGGTTGAGAATCCCGACCGCGGCACAGTCTCCACGTCCAATCCACATCCGAGCCCGCTGCACCCTGGATCCCGGTGACACGCACCGGGATGACACCTGTGGGTGTGGCTGATCGTGAGCGATAAACAACGCGCGGGTTCGCCGTCTGGCACCGTCATAGGCCGCAACTGCGGCCCGCCGCGTTGCGGCGCGCCCGCGCAGGGCCCGGCCGTAGGCCGGAATAGCCCGTGAGCGATAAACAACCATCGCTGGCCGTACCGCGCCCCAGCAGTGCAGTGCGGTCACGTTCGTGCCATAGTGCGGTGACGAGCGGTCGATTTCCGGGGCATTCCTTAAGGTCCAAGGCATGCGCACTTCTGAAGACAATGCCCGGCCGCGGAAGCGCTCCTTCACGATCTCCGGCCACAAGACGTCGATATCCCTTGAGGCCGCCTTTTGGGATGCGCTCAAGGGCTTTGCGGCCGTCCAAGGTCGGTCCGTCAGTTCAATCGTCGCGGAAATTGACGCCGGTCGCGGTAACGCCGGATTATCCAGCGCCATCAGAGTTCGCATTCTGCAGTGGGCGCAAGAGACGCGCCCGCCTGGCAGCTCGGATGACAAATTGCGGTGAGTGTCAGTTCGACGTTGGGAACAAAGCCCGCATCTTCCAGCTACCGCGTGACGCACGGCGTGCGGCGCGCGATCGCCGCTGAACGCGACGCGCGGCTCGGCTCTGCGCCCGTGCGCGCCGGAGACGGACACCAGGAAGACCGCTGTGGGGCACCGGAATCAATTGCTGCCCAGGCGGCAGCGTGGCCGACGATGTTGTTAACGGCCCGATGAGCACCGGAACGGGAACGTCGATCGCGCCGTGCTTGTCGGTCACACGCACCCGCAACGACGACGTCACAATACCAGCGGACGACGTCGTAACATCAGAAGATGGCACGGGGTCATAGGGGCCACGCGGCGTTCCCAGGCGCATCAGCCCAAACCGCTGGCGCATCTTGCGCTCGCGCAGTGCCAGCTTGCGAGCTGATGGTGACGGAGCTTGCGAGCGTTGTTTGGGGCCGTCAGGCAGGGGCAATGGAACGCGCAGGACCGGGGGCGCAACAAGCGCTGGCGGTTGTGGCGCTGAAGGTGCCGCGGGCACCGGCGACCGGTCCGGGTCGGGAGCAGCACCCCGCTGACGGCGTCGCGCCGCTTCAGCTGCGGCGCGCGCTTCATCAGCCCGCCGTAAGCGCTCAAGTTCCAGCACGTTGCCCTCAAGCCGGCGCACGACAACTTCCCGCGCGAGTGCATCGGCCCGCACGCGCACACTGGCGCCGGGGACATTGGCCAGGCGCCCGGAGTAAATGACCTCGACGCCGGGCAGCGGCCGTCCGTTCGCTTCGCGTGGCGGCGTGAGCGCAAGACGCCAAGCGCTATCGAAGGCCAGGCGGGCCAAATCAACGGTTGTTCGGTTTTCGACGCGACCGCCGGGTGTCGTCTGGCGTATCGGGGCGACGAGCAGCGCGCCATCCTTGATCGTAATCTGATGTCGCGAGGAGCCGAGGAGCGTTGCACGGTCCGTCATGGCCGACTGGAGCATTTTCGGCAGGTCATCGACCGGCAGTTCGGGATTGACAATCAACGTTGCCGCAACGGCAGAAATCGCGGCCGGGTCCAGTTCAGTCGCCCGTGCATTGATCAGGCTCACAGTGCCACTTCCGGCTAGCACCGTGACCAGCGCGCGGGGCGAAAGCCCACGCCCGGAGAACGAAACGGCAAGATCGGCACGCCCACTGGCAGCGGTGCCCGCAGGCGCGGTCTGCGCGCGTTGAGGCGCGATCGTCAACGGGACACTCTGTGCGGCAAGCCGGCCTGACAACCGCACGCCAACGCCGTCGGACACGAAGCCCACGGTGCCGCTGACGGCACCGCCCCGCGGCCCTCGCGCCCGTAAGTCGCTGACCGCGATCCCTTTGTCATCTGCGCGCAATCGAAACTGGCTTGCACCCAGCGCAAGACCGTCGGACAGGATGATGCTGGCGGTCGACACCCTGATGTCGAGACGGAAGGCCGACAGCACATCCGGACGGAACCGCGCCGATGGCCAAATGGCCGCGATGCCGCGTTCGTCATCTCCCGTCGCCGTGATGTTCACGCTCGGATCAAGCAAGCCCGCGAGGAGATCCGGCAGAACCAGATCCGAGACCAGGAGTTCGCCAGAGATCTTCGAGTAGGCCACGTTGTCGCCGTCACGCGTACGAACCAGCCGGCCGCTCATCTCGCGTTTGCCCAGCCGCGCCCGCGCAACATTCAGCACCAAATTGTCGAGCGTGCCTTCGACTTTGGCTGTCGCGGCGAAACCTTCTTGCGGCAACTGGGCGGCCATGGGCAACTGTGCGAGCCGTGCCAAGGTCCGTACGTCGGGCACAGCAACGGACAATTGCCCATTCGCCGATCCAAGCCGGCCGGAGTCCATGGTGACTCGCCCCTCGAAACCAATGGCATCACGTCCGGCAACCAATCGCGCATTAGTCATGATTCCGCGGCTCGGCACACCTTCGGCAATCACCGTCAGGCGCGCGGCCTGCGCCTCGGTGCCCCGCTCACGGGTAGACCGGCCCGGCGTCAGAATGTCGAGAATCGAACTGGCGCTGCGCCCATCGATCCGTGCGGACACATTGACGACCGCGTCGTCCAGCCGCCCCCAAACATCGGATGCTCGCAGTGTCATGGCCAATCGATCGCCGCGCACTGTACCGTCAAGGGCAAGGGTCAGCCGCTGTTCGGCATTTGGTGCGACCGAGAGCTGGAACGCCAAGCTGGCAGGTGTGGGCAGTCGTTCCAGCACGTTTCCGACGTCAATCGCAGAAACAGTCTGCAGCACGTCCCGAAACCGCGCGCGCGCCCGCAGCGACGGCACCGTGACGGCGCCGTTCAGGCGTGCGGGTTGCGCGTTGCGCGCGGCGACTGTCGGCAAACTCCCTTCCGCCCAAATCTCCAACCCGCTCGCATCTTCCCCGCGCAACCGGCTGATGATGATCGCGTCGCCTTTCCGCGCCAGCGCGACAGAGACGTTGCGATAGACGCGACGACTGTCCCGCAACACGCCGGCATCGACTCTCAGGTCGAGCTCCAGCGGCTCCCCGGCGCGTGCCCGCGCCTCAGACCGTAAGCCGATCCACCGGCTCAGTTTGTTGAGATCGAGCGCTTCCGGCTGTATCGACGACACATCGACATCCGCGCCTGACAGCGCCAGTGCCAGTTTGCGCTGTTTGCCCCACTGGTAGCGTAGCGTGCTCGCAAACCTGGCATCACCAATGCGGATGGCGGCATTCGACAGCGCCACCGCCTCCGGCCGGCTGCGAACCGCCGCACGCACATCAAATCCGACGGCACGGACAACTTGCGCTTCTGTCATGCCGGGGCCGAACCAGGCCGCAAACCGTGCTGCGTTGCTGCCGCCGACCAGCACGTGCCCGTCAAATCGGAGACTCGTCGGTTCACTGCCAGCCGCGGCGGAGGATGACGCAGCGTCCGGGCCGGCGTCCGTTACTGCGGCGCCGGATCGCAACGTGCCGTCAACATGTAATTGCGCGCCTCCAGGCAGGACCGCCGCCAGTTGCTGCACATCCAGTCGGCCTGCGGTCGATGTCGCATCGACAGTGACGGCGCTGATTGAGCTGGCTGCCATGGTCGCCTGGTCGATGCGCAGCCGGATATTGGTTCGCGAAAACAACGCCAACTCGGGCCCGGCCACACGTTTTGCCAGCGCGTCGAGGACCTGTAGCGGTCCCGCACCCGGGGCTTCGGCGCTGAGTTTGTCCAGATCCAGCCACCGCGATGCGAGCGACAAATTCAATGTCGGTGTCTCGCCAAGATCTGCCGCAGCCTGTCCGGCGAGAAGCTGGGGGCGTCCGTTCTGGTCGAACGAGACCAGGATTTCGTCGAGCGAAAACCGGCGCGCATCGACCGAGATCTTCGCCCGGGCCTCAACCGGCCGGGATGTGTCGGCCCCACTCGCACGCGATTGTGCGCTCGTAGATCCCAGTACGGTTCGCGCAACGACATCGCCCGTCAGACGCGGGATGCCGTCCTGCGTTTGCCGGACCAAACCATCAACCGTGACCGACGACTGACCGTTTCCGGAGCGGACGACAATCTTGGCCGGGACCTCACTGTTTTGATCCAGGGTGCCGGTTGAGACCCGCAGTTCCTGCTCCTGGCCCTGCCAACGCAGATTGCCAATGAACTTGTAGGGCCCGCGCAGGGCCACCGCCGTGAGTTGGCCGGACACATCCGAAACCCGTCCGAGAACGGTGCCACTGGGTCCTTCGACCGTAACATCTCCGGAGACGATATCCACAGCCTTGAGCGCGACGTCGTTCGGCGTGAACACGTAGGCGCCATCGCTAAACTGCAGCTGCTGCCAACTCCCGCGGCCGTTTTCGTCAACACGAAGCCGCAGGCGCGGCCGGTCCAGCGCAACGTTCTTGGCTTCGATGACCCCGCGGAGTAGCGGCGGGACGGACAAGCGAATGGTGAAGCTTTCCGCCCGAAGGAACGGCTCGCCTGTGACGCCCGACGCTTCAGCAACGCGGACCTTCTCAAAGCGCAGGTAAGGTTGTGGCAAGATTCGCAGCACAACGTTGCCGCGAACGCGCACATCGCGCCCGAATATCCGCGATACCTCCTCCTCGAAAACGCCGCGATAGGCGTTCCAATCAATCAAGGGTGGAATCGCAATGAGCGCAGTTAGGACGGCAACAATGATTGCCGCTATAAAAAGCAGAACACTATTCACGGCACCCTGCCTTCAACTGCGCGGGGCCGCCAACCCCTCGAGTCGATCGCCTGAGCCAATGCAACACCCGGTTGCTTTCCCGCATATGCTTCGCACGGTCCATTTGTATGCCGTTAAGGCCACGACAGATCGCATGTTGTAAAGGGCTCGCGTACGCTCTGCTAGAACCATCAACATAGGATGCTATCGTAATATCGCGACATTCGGGCATGCACGGTCAAACACGATCTCTTCACGGTCGCGTGTGGCAGCATGACGCACGAGGTTCAGGACAGGTGACGACTGGAAGCGAAATGACTGCGAAATGAGCGATGCGACGGACCTGAGGCCCGTGTTCAACGAAAGTGACGGTGGTCGTGCGAGCCGTGACTGGATCGACACGGTTTTCGGCGTCCCGATGCAGCGTCTGCGCACCAATCTGCAAGAATTCTTCGACGAACGCCTGTTTCTGGTTTGGCTGCTGGCGCTATGCATCGGCATCGCCGTCGGCTACGCGGCGATCGCGTTTCGGCTGCTTCTCGGCGCCGTCCAATGGCTGTGGCTTGGCACAACCGACGAGTCGATCCTCAAAGCGGCAGCTGAAACATCTTGGATCGTGATCCTGTTGGCCCCGGTGATTGGCGGCCTGATCGTCGGCTGGTTGCTGGAAACGGTCGTCCCTGGGCGCCGTGCCCAAGGCGTTGCGGATGTCATCGAGGCGCGCGCGCTGTCCAACTGCCGCATTCACTGGCGCTCCGGCCTGTGGAGCGCGGTTACGTCGATCATCTCTCTCGGGTTCGGCGCGTCTGCCGGCCGTGAAGGGCCGGTTGTCCACCTCGGTGCGAGCATCGCGTCATTTATTGAGGATCGCTTTCAATTCAATCAAGTGACGCGGCGCACGTTGCTGGCGTGTGGCGTTGCCGCCGCCGTGTCCGCGTCGTTCAATGCGCCGATCGCGGGTGTGTTGTTCGCCCACGAAGTCATTCTTGCGCACTATGCGTTGCGGGCGTTCGTGCCGATTGTGATCTCCAGCGTGCTCGGAGCCGTCATCGTCCATGTGCACTGGGGCAACTATCCGGCCTTCTTGATCCCACCGCACCAGATCACCTCATACTGGGAAGTGCCGGCCTTCGCACTGCTGGGCCTGACGTGTGCAGTCGTGGCAATCCTGTTCGAGCTTGCAACAATGACGACCGAACGCGTGGCGTGGCGCTTTGAAATGCCATTGTGGTTGCGCCCGACACTCGGCGGCTTGTTCATCGGAGCGATTGCCGTTGTGTTTCCGCAAGTCCTGGGCGTCGGCTATGGCGCCACGGACCTGGCGCTGCAACAAAAGCTGCCGATTCTGCTCATGATCGCGCTGATCGTCGCGAAGACGGCTGCGACGGCCATCACACTTGCCTCGCGGTTCGGCGGCGGCGTGTTTTCGCCAGCGCTCTACCTCGGCGCGATGACGGGCGGCGCGTTCGGGCAGATCGCCGCGTCGGTGTTTCCAGAAATGGCGTCGTCCAACGGTCTGTATGCCCTGCTCGGCATGGGTGGCGTGGCCGCCGCTGTGCTTGGCGCACCGATATCCACAACGATGATCGTGTTCGAGCTGACCGGCGGCTATGACATGACAATTGCGCTTCTGCTCACAGTATGCATTGCAAACGGCGTGACCCAGGCTGTGCTCGGCCAGAGCTTTTTCCATTGGCAACTGACCAAACGCGGTCTTTCCCTTCAAGAAGGTCCGCACAAGGAGATCATGCGGCGCATCACGGTTGCGGAATTCATGATTGCGCTTGATCCTGATGACGAGACACCGGTCGGACGCCATGATGCATCGCAGCCTTGGCTAATGCCCGGCGACACTTTAGAACGCGCACTTCGAACATTCGATCGCAACGGGGTATCTCGGATTCCGGTCGTTTCTGGACGAGACGAGACCGTCGTTGTGGGTTGGGCTGACCGATTGGCCGCACTGTCCGCCTTCAACAAGGCGCTGATTGAGAGCCACGAAGAAGAGCATCGATAACCGTGCCGTGGTAGCGGCTTTTGCATTGCGCGCTGCTAACGAAATACGGCGATGTCCTCTTGATTTTGGACGGCATAGAGAATTGAGCTGGCAGACTAAAGCGTTGCGCACGACTTCCGAACGGGGGATGGCCACGATGCGACTGGTAATGCTGACAATGCTGTGCGTGTCGATTGCCATTACCGGCATGGTTACCCTCGCCGGGACCACGAACGCACGCACGCAAATCGGCACGTTCAAGGACCTGGACGCACCGCCAACCGTCACGGCGTATGCAACTGCTGTATCCGGAACCATCGTGCCGGCTGGCGAAATGGTGCTAGACGGCCGCAAACTTCTCTGCGGGCGGCGTCCGACCGTGCTCGACGCGCGGCTTGACGACTACGCCGCTGCCTTTCCAGGGTTCATCATCATTAATCCCAGGCTCATCGCGCGGGTCTCAACTTCCGTGAAACTCTGGATCTACGCTCATGAATGCGGCCATCAGTTTCGCGGCCCGGACGAAGCGACGGCCGACTGTTTCGCCGTTCAGCGCGGGCGGCGGCAGGGCTGGCTGACGACCGACGGGCTCGATGAGGTCTGCCGCTTTATCGAGCCGGCCCGCGGCTCCATCATGCATCCCCCTGGCCCTGAGCGCTGCCGACTGATGCGGATCTGTTTCTCCGAGCAACGGGTGCGGTAGTGTTGTTTTCGCTGCGCTGGTGTTTATCGCTCACGGGCTGTTCCGGCCTGCGGCCGGGCCCCATCGAGATGGCGTATCCGCCATCTCGACATGTGAAATGCCCAACGCGGGAACACCCGCGTTGGGGTGGGGGCGGCGCAACGCGCCGGGCCGCAGGCGCGGCCTGGGAACCGTCCTACCAGGATAGCCCACGCTAGTTGTTTATCGCTCACGGGCTGATCTGGCCTTGGGCCAGGCCCTCCGCGGGGGCGGCGCAACGCGCCGGGCCGCGGTCGCGGCCTGGGA
>JBCCOV010000223.1:0-7685 GCA_039039985.1 Pseudomonadota bacterium
CCGCCCATCGGGGTGCGCGCACCGCCGACAATCACGATCGGGTCAGGCGTATCAGCCATTGCTTCAGGATCCCTTGATACCACTCCGTTTCCACCGGAGATTAGTGCGAGAACGAGACCTGCTCAATGACCGACATCTTCCCGAAGGTGCCGTAAGTTCCTGACGTCTGCCTTGAACACAGCCCGCGTAGCCGCAATAGTTCGTCAGCGCTGCAGCGATAATGGCGTTGGGAGGCCAGGGATGGGAGGAGAGGGACATGAGAGCCCGGACGACGAGGACAGGACGACACACACACCTGCGCAGATGCGCGGCAACAATAGTGCTCGGGTTTCTCATCGCAGCTAACAACGCCTACGCCGGCGACTACAGTCATGCCTGCGCGACACCTGATGGCCAGTACACGTTCGAAGACGGCAGACTTGTCGACTCCGCTAGCCGCGAAAACGGAACAAATCGCGAGATCCCTTATCGCGTCCTCCAAAGGACGCCCCTCAGCGAAACCCGCGGCGTTTGCGAGAGCCTGACTGGTACGTCCAAAGGCGGCCGTTTTCAGTGGGCCAATCAAACCTATTTGCTGCTGTTTCAGATTGACGGCGAAACGTTCCCGCGGACGGCCTACTGCGAACTCGCCGCAAGCGGTCTACCGGCAGCGGCAAACTGCGACCGCGAAACAATCAGCAAATCCTGGGCCGCAGTTGCAGCCAATGCCGCACAGGGCGTCAGCGGCGACGCTGACGAGGCTGCAAAGCGCCCGAGCAGTCTCTGGACATTCGACGGATCGACCGTGCGCCTGTACGCGGACGGCAGTCATCGCAGGATCGTTGCCGACAAACCCATGCCGGATCTCGCAAACGCCGGGGTCACGGTTGACACGCTCGTGTTTCATGGCACTCGGAGTGGGTTCGATATGATAGGCACGCTGTACCTGCCGTCTGCCGACTGTGGCGCCCAGACCGTTCCGGTCACCGGTAAAGTCAGCACCAATCAATTGTCGTTCACACTGACCGGCCGCTATCAGCAACGCGATCCTGAGACATGCGCCGTTGTGACCAAGCGCCGTGGGTCGTGGAGCTTCAAATTCCTGCGAAAATAGGCAGTTAGCAAAGATTGACCGCGGCCCTTGCGCAACGCTTTGGTGTGATCACGGTGGTTGCGGACTGAGGAGAGCCCCTCTGCGGACGACAGCAGCGTTGTTTTCCTGTATCGGGCTCAGAGGTTTTGCGTTCGGGGGCACATCTCGATGAACTTCTTCGGCAGACTCCGCACCTACTTGCTGGGCCGCAACTTCGTCATCGGCATTGCGTCGCTGATGCTTCTGGTTATCTCCGGGTTCGCCACTTGGAGTGGCATGAGCGATTTCATCATCGGCGCGTCCGGCAGTGGGACCGATAGCGTCGGCCGCTCGATCGGCGGTATCCCGGTCACCAACGACGCCGTCATCATCGCCATCGTCGCAGCATTGACGTTGCTGATGTGGATTGCCCTCCGCGAAGCCTTCGGAATTGAGCGAACGGCATCGCAGCGCCTCATCATGTTCCCGCTCTATCTCTTCCTGGCCCTCTGGTCGGTCGGCTTCGGTTACGGCTTCTGGTGGAGCCTCATCGCCGGCCAGGAAGCAACGCGCACCAGCATGTCGGCACTGCAGGAGGATGCCCGCGACGCGACCGGGGCGATTGCCGCCCGGCTCGACGCCGTCAAAATCCAGCTCGACAACGTCGTTGCATGGTCCAACGCGCAGATGTCGCGTGAAGAGGCGAGCGGCGGCAGCTGTGGCGTGTCCTCTGGCGCAGGGCGCGGCCCGCTCTATAACGCCCGCCAAAGTGTTCGCGACACAGTGGCCTCGCTACGCACAAACATCGCGGAAAACTGGCTTGCTCCCGTTCAGCGGGAGCTCGAAAACCTTCGGAGTACGGCGGGCGAAAACGTCCCGGGAACATCCTTGTCGGAGCGACAGGCCCGCTTCGAGGCGCGTGCGGCATCAATTCGGTCCAGCGCGCGCAACATCGCGGCGCGCAGCAACGAGCTTGGGAAATCAACGGCCGCGGAGATGAATGCGCTCGCGGTTACGGTTTCTGCAGCACCCGGCGATCCGAGCTTCTCCTGTTACGATCCAACCCTCGCGCAGCGGTTGCGCCAGGCGGCCCTTCAAGCCGCGCAGCCGGCCGTGCTCAACCTGCGGGATGCGACCTTCAATGAGGGTCCCGCCGGCGTCGCGAATGCCGTCAAAAACCTTTGGACCAATATCGGAGCCGGCATCAACACCGCCGTCTATTATATTTCAGCGGGATCGATTGGAACGGCGGACGGCGGCATGGAAGGCCAGCCAATTACCGGCCGGGATTTGATCGCGCTGCTCGCAACATTGGGCGTTGATATCGGCCTGTTCGCGCTCACAGCATTCAATCCGCCGCCACCTGCACGCCATACCGTGCCGTTTGAGGCGCGCGAGCAGATCCGCTCGGCCATTCAACGCGCGATCAGCAGCGTCAACGACACGCCCAACATCCCCGAAAACATGAAAATCGATGTCGAGTGGATCCGAAAGCACCTCGTCCATCACCGACGACACTCATACTTCATCATACCCAATCTCTATAGTTGCGATCTCAACACCCTTGGCGAAAAGGAACGCGCACTGGCCATGAACAAACTCGCCGGCGTGCTGGATGATCTGCACGTCGTACGATGGCCGCACGGAGCAAGGTTCTGGTTCAAGCAGGGCACAAATCCGCCAAGCTGGTGGCCGTGGAAGACGGAGCTGCAACGGCTTAAGAGAGAAGAAAAAGACCAAAGCGCAACTGATCTGAGCAACGAACGCCAAGAAGCGCTCAAAAAGCTTCAGGATGACGAGCGCAAGGAGGATCGCGAGCGCTACGAACGCAAGCTGCAGAATGCGCCATTGCGCAACCACGGCCTGTTCTCGAAGGCGGAAGTCGCGCTGGCCAGTGCCGGTTGGAGCGAGCGGGCCCAAGCCGACATCGAGGTATTCGTGTTGACGGACACGGAAGGCCTGACCCCGCTGCTCGAAGTGCTCAACACCTTCAGGCCAAATGAGATGAACCGTCCGGTCGAGCCCCAGGAGACATCCAGCACCTGAAACACATCCGCCACAGGCAGAACCGGCGCAAGCCGGCCGCCTGCGACAATCGGAGGCGTACTCACAAACGCCTGAATGGGTGGGTCGCCCACCGACTGCGATTGACGGATCGGGGCAAAGCGTGGTGCTGTCTGGGCCATGTCAGAGCTACCAGTACGCACAAGGCCGTCGCATTTCACGCTGCCCAACATCTTAACGATGTCGCGCATTGCGGTTGTGCCGCTGATTGTGGCGACACTCTACGCCGTTGAGGGCGCGGTCGCGCACTGGATTGCTTTCGGCCTATTCCTGTTCGCGTCCGCAACGGATTACCTCGACGGGTATCTTGCGCGGGCGATGTCGCTGCAATCGCAGCTTGGGCGCATGCTGGACCCGATCGCAGACAAACTGCTGGTCGGTGTTTCAATTCTGATGCTGGTCTATGACGATACGATCGCCGGACATGCGATCTGGGCTGCCGCAATCATCTTGTTTCGCGAGATTACCGTCTCGGGCTTGCGTGAATTTCTGGCCGAACTGAACGTCAAGTTGCACGTCACACACCTTGCGAAGTGGAAAACCGGGATCCAGATGATGGCAGTCGGTGCCTTACTGCTGGGGCCGGGCACGACGCCGATTTGGGGGGTGGTTGACATCACAGAAGTCGGTCTTGGGCTGCTTTGGATATCAGCGATACTCACGATCGTAACCGGTCTCGACTATCTCAAGGCGGCATTGCGCAATATCGAGGATTGAGCATACGGGTGCGCGATGACTGTGAAGCTCGTTTACCTGGCGTGGGTGCGTGAACGGATTGGCGTTGCGGAGGAGCTGCGAGATATCCCTGTCAACGTCACGACCGTCGCCCAGCTGATGGCATGGCTGGCGGATCAAGGCCCCGGCTACGCCCAGGCGTTTGCCGAACCGACCGTGATCAGAACCGCGATCGACCGCGCGCACGTGGCGCCGGATGCGCTGATCGCTGACGCACGCGAGATTGCCTTTTTCCCACCTGTCACCGGGGGCTGACCGTGGCCGTGCGTGTGCAAACCGAAGATTTCGATATCGGTCGCGAGATTGCCGCGCTCACAAACGACCGGACGGATATCGGTGCAATCGTCACGTTTACCGGCACGGTCCGTGGAACGGCACAAGACGCAGCGATTTCCACGATGACGCTCGAACACTATCCCGGGATGACCGAGGACGAACTGTCTCGCATCGAAAACGATGCGCACGCGCGCTGGCCGTTGCAAGCCTCGCTCATCATCCACCGTATCGGCACACTGCATGCCGGCGACAACATCGTTCTGGTGGTCGCCGCATCGGCCCATCGTCAGGCAGCCTTCGAAGCCGCGGCGTTTTTGATGGATTTCCTGAAAACCCGCGCGCCGTTTTGGAAGAAAGAAACGGACGCAGACGGAAACGGCCGCTGGGTCGATGCGCGCGAAACGGATGAAACCGCAGCCGCGGCCTGGCTGCGATAAACACCGGCCTCGTTCGCGAGAGACATCAATGCGCGACGCCGCGAAACCGGCTCGCTGCCGTCTGTCTCAACGGCCCCCGGCGTCCAGTGCGCGGAACGATCCCCGGAAATACATGAGCGGATCCGAGACTTCACAGACACGCCCATCAACAACCGCGCCAAAGAAGATCGTGTGGGTGGCGAATGTATGTTGATCAACCAAACGGCAATCCAGCGATGCGAGGCAACTGCTGAGGACTGGTGCACCGGTTGCCAGGGTTGTCCAATCTTCGGTTTCGAAACGGTCCTCGCCTCGCAGGCCGGATCGCCCCGAAAATGCGGTCGCGATGCTCTCCTGACCTGACGATAGGAAGTTCACGGCAAACGACCGCTCCGCTCCGATCAAGTCGTGCGCCCCGGCGCCTTTGTTCACGCAGACAAGCACAGTCGGTGGCTCGTCAGACACCGAGCAAACAGCGGTTGCCGTCAAGCCAGCACGCCGACCGGGACTGCCGGCCGCAATAACCGAAACGGCCCCTGCCTGATGACGCAACAGCGTGCGGAATGTGCTGGCGTCCATGGCCAATCCTCAGTTGGTCGTCCGGCTGCCTAATCAGCTTCGTGCCCGGTACGCAGCGTTGACCGCAAGGGATCTGCGTCTGCGAAACGGCCTTGAACAATTGAAACACAGCACGTGTCATGCTCTGGTTTAGAACGCAAATCCGCCGTGAGCTGCATTCGGGCGAGACGACCTCACTCTGGTATCCGTTGTGATTTCGAAATTTGCCGCGGATCTCGGATTTGGAAGCAGGCAAGTTTCGGAATCGGGACACTAGGAATTCGCTCTCCAATCACCGGATTGCGCCCGGGGGAGACGTAAGTTCTCGCGCAACGTCATGCCATCGAATGCCGTCCGGAACAGTTGGCGGCGCTGAAGCTCAGGTACGACCAGCCGCGCCATATCCTCGTAGCTACCCGGCACGTGCGTAGCCGCAATAACAAATCCGTCACAAGCTTCACTTGCAAACCAGTCTTCCATGCCGTCAGCAATATCGGCCGGCGTACCGCAGAACACCGGAAACTCATCAATGGTCCCCCGCCGCGAATGGACCAGAAAATCGCGGACCGACGGGTTCGGATTGCCGGAAGCCTGAATGACACGATCAAGGATGGCGCGCAGTCCGGAGACATTGGCCAATTCATCGTCCGTGAAAGGCTCATCAAGTTTCTTTGAACCGAAATCAAAGTTCAATGCTTCGGAAAGAAGCGCCAATGCATCGACCGGCTTGGCCAGCTTGTCGATCAGCGCACGCTTGTCTTCCGCTTCCGCACGCGTCTCGCCAGCAATGACGTAAACGGCCGGGGCGACGACTACAGTCGCAGGATCACGCCCAACGGCCGCCACCTTGTCTTTGAAGGCGCGATAGTTTCGTTGGCCAATCGCCTTATTTGGGTAAACGGCAAAGACCAGTTCGGACCACCGTGCGGCGAAGTCCTGCCCGCGACCAGACTGCCCGGCCTGCATGATGATCGGCCGGCCCTGCGGCGTACGCGGCACGGTAAACGGGCCGTGGGATTGAAACCAGCGCCCGCTGTACGCAAGGGCCTGCACAGCAGCCGGATCAGCGAACTCCCCGGCCTCCCGATCGACAGGCAGATCACCATCGGCCCAGGTATCCCAGTGCCCGAGAACGACCTCCATGAACTCATCTGCTCGATCGTAGCGCAGGTCATGCGACGGATGGTCGGTCTGGCTGAAGTTACGCGCCTCGGATGAATTGAGCGACGTGACGACATTCCAGGCCACACGACCGCCGAGCATGTGATCCATTGTCGCGAACACGCGCGCGACATGGAACGGCTCGTAATAGGTGGTCGAATAGGTGCAGCCAAGGCCGAGGTGGGATGACGCCATACCCATAGCCATCAACGGAATGGTGGGGTCAAGCTTGACCACGCGCACGCCATTCGCAACGGCCTCAGCATGATCGTGACCGAGGATGTCAGGCATCGCGAGGCGATCATCGAAGAACGCCAAGTGGAACTTGGCGTCCTCCAGCGTGCGCGCGATATGTTGATAGTAACGGGACGAGAGAAAGTCGTGGCCCGCGTCCGGGTGCCGCCAGGACCCGACATAGTTCGAGCAGTTTTGAGCCTGCAGGAAGCCGATCAGAACCATTTGACGTGCTGATGCTGTCATGTGCCCCTCGAAACGCGAAGCCGGATTAGAACGGTCGCCTGGAAAACTGGCCAGACGCGTTGCTGTCCGGCGTTTTGGCATCGGCGTTGATCAATTCGCTCTTAGCGTGCAACGTCCCCGGCGCAACATCAACGTTTGAAATCGAGGGCCCGAATGTCCAAGCACCAGATCTTAATGACCGGAACCTTGCTCGACGAACTTGGACTTCGGCTCGACGATGACTTTGAAGTCCATCGCGTCCATTCGATCGCCGACGCAGGTGACCTGCTTCAGGAGGTCGGCCAGCGGATCATTGGCATTTCGCACGGCGGTCACGGCCCAACAATCGACGGCGCAGCGATGGATCGCCTGCCCAATCTGAAGCTGATCGCGAACTTTGGCGTTGGTTATGACACGGTCGACGCAGCAGAGGCGGGCCGGCGCGGTGTCATCGTCACCAATACGCCGGACGTTCTGAGCGAAGAGGTCGCGGACACGGCGCTCGCGCTTCTCCTGATGACAACACGGGAACTGGGCCGGGCGGAACAGTGGGTTCGTCAAGGACACTGGGCCAACAAAGGCGCCTATCGCCTGACGCCGCTAACGTTGAGGGGCCGATCCGTTGGTATTGCAGGACTGGGGCGCATCGGCCGGGCCATCGCCCATCGCTGTGAGGCTTTCGGTCTCCCGGTTTCGTACTTCGGGCGCACCAAGAAAGACGACGTGCCGTACCCGTTCTATACGGACTTGGTTGAAATGGCGGCCGCCGTCGACACCATGATCCTTGTCACCCCCGGCACCGCTGAAACTCAGGATATGGTAAACGCGGACGTCCTCGCCGCACTCGGCGCAAATGGCGTGTTGATCAACATTGCCCGCGGATCGGTGGTTGATGAAACCGCTCTGATTGAAGCACTGCGCGCGAACACGATCGCCGCGGCTGGTCTCGACGTGATGAAAAACGA
>JBCCOV010000224.1:0-7652 GCA_039039985.1 Pseudomonadota bacterium
CGCGACATAGCTGCGGTGGCGGGGAAATGTCGCTCGCCAATCCACTTGATGGCCTGAGAGTGCGGGGCGAAACCCCGCGTGTTCGCGTTGAGCCGGACCGCTGGGGAAGGGTCCAAGTCCCACCTACCGCCGTAATAACAAACTGCTCGCGGCACGGCCATAGCTCGGGCAACCAGTGACGGTGATCGGCAGGTCACGCCCAGCGTGCTGCGTCGGCTGTTCGCCGGCGACGTCGTCCGGAGATTCCTCAATCGCCGACATGATTCACATGACTCGGACGGACTTCGTCCCTGTCGGTGCACCCCTGGATCTGGGCACACCTTTCGTTCTCGCGGATTGGCCTCGTCCGCCACATCCGCACTCTCCTCGTGTAAACGGGCATTCTGGTGGGATATGCCCAAGGTTCCAGAACGACTCGTTTCGACCTCGCCCGCCTGGCGGCTAGCCAGGCTCGCGGGAAATATGGTGCAGGTTCGTCGGAGACGCAAGAGCATTGGGCGGGATTGCGGTGCATTGTCTGTCCCAGCCTCGGGAACGGACCAGGCGCTGCGGGCATGTCGTTGCGGTCCGCCCTCTTGTGGATCAGCGCCTCGCCACAGGTGGAACAGCAAAAGTGGAAGGCTGGGAAGGACTTACGCACTTTCCCCGCCGCCGAGCACGTGCGACATCGCCGCGGAATGGGGGTGTCCTGGTCACAGGCGATGCCGCGGAAGCAGTAACCGCAGGAATCGTGTTGCCGTGGAGTTCGGGCACAATGCAGTGGCGGCATCAGGGTCGGGCGGCTGCAGTGGGTATCTCGCGCGGCGGTGCCGGCGCCGTAGAACTAGGCCCGCCCTTCCGTGTCGCTGTTGAGGCGGTCGCAGCCAACAAGGGCGACCAGCGTCATGTCGTAGCCCTTGTCAGTGTGGCGCATGCTCATGTTAGCCTCCCCCGCTCGATGAGCGGCAGTTCGACGATCTACCAGGTGTTGCGCATGCACTGATTGAGGTAGGTGGTCCGTCCGATGATCTTGACCCCGAGCTTATCCCAGACAGGCGTGGCGATCCTCGATGTTCTGCCGCAGGAACGGGACGAGCGTTTTGTCGAAGCAGCAGACGAGCACCCGCTCGCCCTTGTCCAGCTCCATGAGCGTGCGGGCGGCATTGAGCGCGAGCATGAGCGACTTGCCGCTGCCGGCGACGCCGCGGAACAAGCGATGTGCCCCGCGCAGGTCGCGCGTCCCGATGTCCCGCTGGAGCCGGGTCGGGTTCTTATCCATGTTCTCCAGCTTCTGGATCTGGTCGCCGAGCAGGCCTTGGTCATCGTCGAGGTGATCGAGCCGTGGCGGGAACAGGAATGACGTGCCGTTGATGATGCGGCGTAGTTCCTTCGCTGCGAGCGGCGACCAGACCTTCCGCTTGCCCGCCCGCTTGCGGGTGGACTCGGCGATGGATCGTAGCTTGACCGCGAACGTGTCCGGCGATGCAAGGTCGTCGGCAAAGAGCGCGTGCGTCGGCCACTTGATGTCGAACGCCCCTTCGAAGTCACTGCGTGTGACGGCCGGCATCGCCGCGGTGTTGACGAACATCATCGCCCGCTGAACGCGGCGAGTCAGCTGGTCACGCAAACGCCAGACGACCTTCTCGCTCTGCGCGAACGGGTCCTCAAGCTTCGACCGACCGTTCCGCAGAACTTCGAGCTGTTGCCCATCGACACGGACGATGTCTTTGAGCGCCAGCCCCTTGTTCTCGATCACCATGCAGCCGAGCTCGGGATGAACCACGATCAGGTCCGGCCGAGGAACGTCCCCCTGCGGCGGCAGCACCTCGATGTAGAAATCCGCCCGCTGTTCGTCGCCGAACGCAGCTAACGCCGTGGTGACAAGCTTCGCATGCCAGAAGTGCTCGATCTTCCCATGGCCACTGATCCTCGCCCGCGCCCCACGAACCGCGGCATTGAGATCGGCCTTCCAGTTGTCACAACTCACTGCCGGCCCCCGGTCATCATCCGGTGGATGATGCTGCAGGCCAACCACATCGCAAGCGGGAGCACCGCTACCGATAGCTTTCACACATCGACTCAAACGTGTTGATGTCGCATCCGGCTGCCGACTACACAATCGTGAAGTGAAACACGTTCACTTTACGCGACGGCGGAAGGCGTTCGTTTTACTGTGTTCGCAACATATCGACCGCCATCCGCGTGCGGAACGCGTGACCAACCAATGCAGATCGGATGTCGCAAAATGTCCCATTCGATCCCGTTCCGCCGGAAACGTCGGAGCTCACACCTGCCCAGCGGGTTGCTGCGGCTGTCTTGGCGTCCGGCGATACGACGCACCGGGCGGCGTCATTTGCAAGAGTAAATCGCCGCACGATCACACGTTGGCGGTCCGAGCCTGCGTTTGCGAAGGAGATCGATCGTCTAACGTCGATCTACGCAGATGACGTTGCCGCCAAGCTGCAACTAGCCGCCCGCCGAGCGGCCGAGTGTCTCGCGAACGCGGTGGCCGATGATCCGAAGCTGGCCTTGCGGCTTCTCACATCGTTTCCCCACCTCGCCGAACGCGAACCCGGTAAGTCAGGAATGGAGCTACGGGTAGAAGATCGCTACTTCGCCATGCTGGCGAGCGAAGACTGAACGCTTGGATCACGTTTGTGTTTTGACGCGGTAGACCTCGCCCGGGTGCCACTCTCGGGTGGTACATCTCGTCCTTGTCGACGCGGTAACGCGATTGCATACCGTTCACTGGGCAGGCGGCTGATCCCCGCCACGTGTTTCGCCACGACAACGGGCGCATCCTCCCCGGTGCCGTCGCGGGCGGCCCACGATGAGGATGAACACGCAAGAACGACAGACTGCGGAAGATTCGTCGAGCGCGGGTGACGCCAAAATACTGATGGCGCTGTGGGTGCAAGTCCGCGACGCGGCTGAGGATACGCACGAGCTCGAACCCCACCTGCCCGCAGACATGACGGGCAACGAGCTTCTGACACAATTTGAGCGATGCCGCGCAGCCGGTGCCTTGCTCATGCCGCCATTCGATCAGCCAAGTGGTGCCGTGCCTGCGATGGATGCCGCGAGCCTTCTCGAAGCGATGCGCGATTCGCTGGCATTGGGCTGGTGGGCGGCAACAGACGTGCGGGTTCATGACCACATTGGCGGACTGACTATGCGGCCTGGTTCGTTCCTGGGATGGCCGATTCGAATGCCTATCAAAGTTGCCGATGTCACTCCGGTTGCGGGACCAATGCGCTCACTTTCTTGGCATCTCGCTCGGGTAAGACTACTTGCTGAGGCAACTGCGGCGGGGGACATTGACGCGTCGATGCCGGCTCACGCCGCGCCAGAGCAACCGGATCAAGCGGCAGCGCTGACTAACACGTTGAACGCACTTCAGCCATCGTTGCGTTTAGTGCGCGAATGGATGCGCCACGCTGCGGACTTGCTGCATGTCACGCTTGACCCGGCGGAAGCAAAGGTGGAGATGGAGCGAACCCTACCGATTGCGGAACTCTTGAAGATGCCCTCTTGGGCCGATCGCGTGGTTGAGCGGGCGATGGCGTACGCCAATCGGGCGGCGGAGGTGGAAGCGAAACGCGAGCGCAATGCACCAATCACTTCGGCCGTTTATCGTGTGAAAGGCGCACCCGCCACAGTTGAAGCGTTGGGAGTGCCGGCCAACAGGCGTACTGCGGCAGCCGAGCACCTAAAGCGAATCACGCGGAAAGGGCTTCTCAAGCCCGGCGTGGACTTTGAGGGCAGTGGTAAGGCCCGTGTTTACAAGCTCGACGCCGTCCGACCCCATCTGGAACGCTACCTCGTCGGCGATGATTGACGCGATGTTTAGGTACGTGTATCCGAAGGCCGCATTCGAAGTGTTCGATTGATCGAACACGGAGGATTTTTCACGGTCGTTGTACCTCGATCCCGTTCCTCAGCGCTCACTTTCCCGGTGGTAGGCAATCTGTTCGGTGTTCGATGGCATCGAACACTTTGCATTGCCGCAACCGTCTCGCATGGAAAGTGAAAATGAGCCTTTCCCAGTGCGCCGAGATTGGCCGGCACTCCTGCCAACGACCGACGCCGCAGAATACTGCGGGCACTCGACCGCCGGTTTTCGCAAGCTTGACCGGTCCGGGCGTTGCCCTGCCCCTGTGAAGATCGGCCGCAAGCTTCTTTGGCGTCGTGCTGACCTCGACGCGTGGATCGCGGCCGGTTGCCCGGCACGTGATTCCGACGCGGCCGAGGCGTACCGCGCTGCGGTCGCCGACCGTTTTGCTTGAACCCCACAACCCAAAGACCCCGCGGCAACCGCCAAGCTTTGCCACGGGGCGTAAGTGAGCACCATGACAATAGCAGACTTCCTCGAACGTCTCGACGGCGTTCGGCGCAGTGGCTCTGGATGGTCCGCCCGCTGCCCGGCGGACGACGATCGCACACCTTCGCTGTCCATCGCCCAGGGCAAGGACGGCCGCGTGCTTGTTAAATGCATGGCCGGCTGTTCAACGCCCGCGGTCCTCGATGCGTTGGGCTTGACGACCGCGGACCTTTTCAGCCCGTCAAACGCTTCGCGGTCTCCAGCGCAGGCCGGCATTCACCGTTGGCGCGTAAACGCGGTACGCCCACTGCGACGGATCGCGCAACCGAAGATCGACCTGCTGCCGCACGCCAAGCGATGGCATTCCGCGGCAGACCTCACGCCACTCGCCGATCTGCTCGGTGTCACCACGGAATCGCTGGTGGCGATGCGGACGGGCTGGGCTAGCGCGACGGAGTTGCGTGCACTGCGAACCGGCTACACCGGCCGCGGCTGTTGGACATTCCCCATGCGCGACGACGTCGGCCGGTTGGTCGGCATTCGTTTGCGGTCCGAGCCGGACGCAATCGGGCGTTGTCGCAAGTACGCGGTGAGCGGCAGTCGGCAAGGGCTGTTCGTGCCGGCCGGGCTTCAACATTCGCCGCCGCTTCTGTGCGTGGCCGAGGGTGCAACCGACACGATCGCGTTGCACACGCTCGGGCTGCCTGCGGTTGGTGTTCCGAGCAAGGGGCAGGGCGGCGACGCGTTGGTTCTGCTACTCCAACGCGTTGGTCCCGGCCGTGTTCTTCTGCTGCCTGACGCCGACGACATCGACGACCACGGCATGGCGAACATCGCCCGCCGCCTCGCCGAACACGGCATCGCCTCCCACCTCGCACACCCGCCCGGGGGTGCGAAAGACGTACGGGCCTATCTGAACGCCGGTGGCGATGCGTCGGGCATCCGGCAACTGCTCGACGGACCCGCTGAAAGTGTGGTGCGACAATGAGCACCGACTACGAGGCAAAGACAGCCGCTGGTGTTCCAGATAACGAACGGGCAGAAAAACAGTCGATGGCCGACAGGTTGGCCGCGTTGGCTTCTGAAAGTTTTCGCATCGGCCGCCGCGTTGATGACGGCGTGCCATTCGCCGTGTGGCGAGAAGGATCAAGTGCTCGCCCGAACCTCGCGCTGCCCTTGAAGGGCGTTACCGGTTCAATGACAGGCGCACTGTGCAAGGCTTACCGCGATCGCTTCGGCAAGATCGCGTCCGGTGGGTCGGTCAGCGACGTGCTCGCGGCAATCGAAGGTGACGCCGCGGAATCAGAGCCTGAACCGGTCGGGTTGCGTGTTGCGATGCTGCCCGATGGTCATGGCGTGGCACTCGACTTAGGCACCGTCGATGGCCGCGCGGTCGTGGTAACCGCGGAAGGTTGGCGATTGGTGAATCGATCGCCTTTGCTCATGCGGCGTACTGCGTTGACCGCACCGATGGTCGAACCAGTCAGCCCGGAAGCCGGACAAGGACTAACGCGTTTGCGTGAGCTGCTCAACGTTCATGCCGACGACTGGCCGATCATCATCGCTTGGATGGTCGCGGCACTCTTGCCCTCCGAGCCCTGTCCGATCCTTCTGCTGGGCGGAATGCAAGGCACGGGTAAGAGCACCGCAGCACGACTCATTCGCGGCGTCGTCGATCCGTCGAAGGCACCTTTGATTGGTGAGCCGCACAATGGTGAACAATGGGCCATGTACACGACCGGCAGCCGCGTGTTGGCGGTCGACAACATCAGTACGATCCCACCGTGGTGGTCCGACGCGCTTTGCTGCGTGGTCACCGGGACCGGCACCGTCCGCCGTGCGCTTTACACTGACAGCGATCTTGCCGTGACCTCGGCGAAACGTGCCGTCATTCTCACGAGCATCGACGCCGGAGCATTACGCGGCGACCTTGCCAACCGCATCGTGTCGGCCGACCTTATGCCGATGCGACAACGGCTGACAGAAGCCGCACTGAATGCTTCCTACGAAGCCGCACTGCCCTCAATCCTTGGAGATCTGCTCGATACAGTGGTTGGGGTGCTGAGAGCCAAGGCCAACGGCATCAGCGTGAAGCTGAACCCCGATGACCGCATGGCCGACTTCTGCGAACTGCTCGCACAGTTGGATCATGCCCGGCCCGATCTGACTGGCGGGAACGCGCACGAACTACATGCCCGACAGCGTGGCAGATTAGCCGCTGATGTCGTTAACGATGACGCGGTCGCTGCCGCGGTAAAGGCACTAGCCGAAAGCGCCGTGGAATGGTCCGGCACTGCCGGCGACCTGCTCGAAACGCTCAGCGCTGTCGGCGGATATGTGAAGGCGAACGGTGGCAAGCACCAGCCTCGCAGCTGGCCAACTTCACCACGGAAGCTCACCGCACTGCTCAAACGCCTGATGCCTGCGCTTGCCGCGGTCGGGGTTCGTGTCGACATGTCGGATACGCGTACCAACGCCGGCCGGCTGTATCGCGTGTCGCTGGATGAGCCGGATGCGAGCAGAAAAGCCACAGCGACACCATCACAACCGTCACACAAGCACGCAGATGCTACTACACGGCACCAACACGGTGACGATCGTGACTGTCGTGACGGTGTCCCGGAGAAACCCCGACCGGTGCTGTGCAACGGCGGGACGCCAGACCAGTCTGATGAGCGCTTGATTGCGGTACACAAAGCCGCATGTGATGCCGGGTATCCGGCGTTGCGGCTACACCCTGGAATCCACATCAAATCGGGCGTGCATGCTTGGACAGACGCAGTTCCGGGACTGCAACCACGCGATCTTGGTCGCGTGCTGCGGTCACTCACCTCCTCGCCCTCCAAAACGTAACGCATTCGCGGTACGTTTCTTCAGCCTGATCAAATTGCCGACCTCGCCTCGCGGACCGGCTGCCACCCACAGGAATGAACCCATGAGCATTTCCCGTCGAACATACACCGCCCGCGACAAGACTCGCACTGCTAAGCGTTACACGATCGACTTCGCCGACCACAACCGCATCCGTCGCCGGCTGCCGGGGTTTGCGGACAAGGCTTCGAGTGTGGAGCTTGAGCGGAAGATCGCGAAGCTTTGTGACTGTCGTGCGGCGAATGACACGCCGCCGGCGGAGTTGGTGCGTTTTGTGGATGCACTTCCCGCTGCGATGCGCGGAACGCTGGCAAAGTGGGGGATTCTTGATCCGAGGCGAATCGCGGCGGCGGTGCCGTTGATTGAGCATGCGGCGGCCTTTCGGGAGCACTTGCTCGATAGCGGTCGGACCGAGCAGCATGCCCGCGATACGTTTGGGCGGTGCGCACGCGTCATCGCCGGTTGCCGGTTCAGGACCGCG
>JBCCOV010000225.1:0-7587 GCA_039039985.1 Pseudomonadota bacterium
ACTTGAAAACTGTGCCGCTATCGGGCCTCGCGACTGTTCGCGTTCGCTGAGACGTGGACCCCGGGCACAAGGCCCGGGGTGACCCTTTCGGGTGGTGACGGGGGGGTTGTTTATCGCTCACGGGCTATTCCGGCCTTACGGCCGGGCCCTGCGCGGGCGCGCCGCAACGCGGCGGGCCGCAGGCGCGGCCTGGGGTGCCTGACGGATGGCCCGCGCTCAAGTAGCGAGCGCTTGTCGCGAGCGGTAGCGCACGTAAAGACTCGCGCGAGCCGCAGACCCGCTGATCGCTTGAGAGCATCGCCGATGATACAACGCAGCGATGTCATCCTGCGAGGCGTCCCACGGAAGCCTCGATAAACAAAAAGCCCAGCGAGGCTGCGATGTTTGCATTCTTGAATAAGCTGCGTGGTGAGTGGCGGTTGGTTGGCTGGGATACCTTTGCCGGCCACGAGTATGAGCTGCCTGGGCGTTATCGCTCGCAAGCATCCGCGGTTCGAGCTGCAAAGCGCGAGTTGCGGCGCATTGAGAAGCAACAACCGACAGCAACCTCCGGCGGCCAGGACGGCATCCAGGACCGCGTTTACATCATCTCGCCGGAGGGACAATCCATCCGCGTTTTGCCAGACTGAGGTCGGGATGGTCACCCACTAAGTGGTGCGCCATCTCCAATGGTTCGGCGTGCAGCGACGCTTATGACCTGAGCGCGCTCGCGACGCGTCAAACGTTCCAGCTGGGCCGTGCGCGTACGGCTTTCTCCCAACGCTTCACATGCGCGAGGTCTCCCGGAACGGACTCGTCTGCAAACTGACAGATCATGAGTGCCGCCATCCCGGTGATGTCAGCGATTGAAAAGGCATCGTTGCAGACAAACGTGCGACCGTCCGATAGCTCGTCATTCAACCATGCCCACTTCTTTCGCATAAGTCGGCGCTGAGAGTCCGCATACGTGGGAAGCTGTTCCATTTTGTCGGCAAAGAACTCGAACGTGTGGCGCCCAACCTCGCCAATTGGCCCCATGACGTGGAACTCCATCCGGCGATTCCACATCTCGACCTTTGCTGCCTCCTCAGGCGTCTTACCAAACAGAGGCGGCTCGGGATGCTGCGCCTCGAAGTACCGGCAGATCGCGACGCTTTCCGTCAAGTGGGTACCGTTGTCGAGCTCAAGAACGGGGATCTCTCCCAGTGAGTTGATCGCGAGAAATTCCGGTGTACGCCCAGCGCCTTCCATGAGGTTCACCGTTTCGGCCGGAACGTCCACCCCCTTCTCCTTGAGAAAGGCGTGCACGCGGAACGCATTCGGTGCCTTGAACGTATAGAGTTTCATCATCCTTGCTCCTTGGCTTTCACTGAACTTTCTGGTTGACTAATGGGATCAAACACTGATAGTCAACCAAAAAGTTGAGTTACTGGAATGACCGAAATGACAAGCCTTGACCGCACATTCGCGGCGCTTGGCGATGGGACGCGTCGTGCGATCCTGGCCCGGCTGGCGAGCGGAGAGACGGCGCTGTCTGCCATTGCCGCGCCGTTCGACATGTCGCAAACCGCCGTCTCCAAGCACGTGCGCGTGCTTTCGGACGCCGGATTGGTTCGCGTAACCAAGCGCGGGCGCACGCGCTACTGCCGTCTCGAGGCGGCACCGATGAAACAGGCGTCCGACTGGCTCGGCACGTACCAGCAGTTCTGGGCGCAGCAGTTCGAGTCCCTGGCAGCACACTTGGAAGCAGAAGAATGAACCTGGGAGTCAGATGAATGAACCTGGACGTTTTGAAATCGGAACCCGGTGCAGAGCCAGTTGTTGTCGAAGCGATCTTTCGAACCACGGCGGACCGGCTTTATCAGGCTTGGACAGATCCTGATGAGCTTCTGCAGTGGTTTGGGAAAGGTGATCCCGGCCTGGCAACCGCCGACATTGATTTGCGGGTCGGCGGTCAATGGCGTTTTGCATTCGGTCAACGCGAGGGGCGGCAGGACGCGTTGCGCGGCGAATACCTCGCGATTGAGCAAGGGCGCCGGCTCGTCTTCAGCTGGATCCATGAACGCACGTTCGCAGACGGCAACGTCGAGGCGAGTGCGCAGTCACAAGTCAGTGTCACGTTCGAGCCAAGACCGGGCGGGACGTTCGTCCGGCTCGTCCATGAAGCGATCGTCGAGAGAGATTCCAGGCTTGGCGTGGGCCGCGGCTGGACCCAATCGTTCGCGCGGCTGTTTGCAGTGTTTGGTGGCACCTCCGGCTCCGGAGAGGCGACCGCATAAGCCCTGCGCAGACCATCGGACAGCAATGGAGAGTTTGAACATGAGCGCAATCAACGCCGTCGACCGTCAGACGTGGCTTGCGGCTCGCAAAGAGCTTTTGGCCGAGGAAAAGGCCTTTACCCGCGCACAAGATGCAATGCATGCCAAAGTGCGCGACTTGCCCTGGGTGAAAGTCGACAACGCATATGCGTTCGATACGGAAGATGGGCCGAAGACGTTGTCGGACCTGTTTGACGGTGCCAGCCAGCTGATGACCTACCATTTCATGTTCGGTCCGACGTGGGAGGAAGGCTGCCCATCATGCTCATTGTGTGCGGATGGATTTGACTCGGTGCACATCCATCTTCGTGCACGAGACGTGAAACTCGTCGCGGTTTCGCGCGGCGCACTGCACAAACTTCTCCCGTACAAGGCGCGCATGGGATGGAGCTTTGACTGGGTGTCGTCGGAACCATCGTCCTTCAACAAGGACTTTTGCGTTTCGTTCGATGAGGACGACCGCATCGAAGGGGAGGTCACTTATAACTACAGGCGCAGCCGGTTCCCGAGTGACGAAGCGCCCGGCATCAGCGTCTTCAAGAAAACGGAAGACGGCGCAATCTATCACACATACTCCAGCTATGGTCGCGGTCTGGATCGCCTCCTCTTGGTTTATCGCTTCCTCGACGTCGCGCCAGATGGCCGGAACGAGGACAGCTTGGAGTTTCCAATGGCATGGGTCCGCCGACACGATCGCTACGACCAGTCAGTCGGCACGTCCTGATGAGCAGCGCGGCCATGCGCCCCGGCATCCTCAAGCGCCGCGACCGTGCGGCGCCGTCCAGTCGATTGCCGGGCCGATCGGAACGATCCGCGTGGGATTGATCGACTCGTGGCTGGCGTAATAGTGGCGACGGTTGTGATCGAAGTTGATCGTCTCTGAGATACCGGGCCACTGATAGAGATCGCGCGCGTAACCCCAGAGGTTCGGATAATCGACCAAGCGCTTCAGATTGCACTTGAAGTGTCCCACATAGACGGCATCGAAACGCACCAACGTCGGGAATAGACGCCAATCTGCTTCCATGGGGCTCTCACCAAACAAGAACCGTCGGTCATTCAGCCTCTGCTCCAGAGCGTCGAGCGTCTCGAACAACGGCACAACGGCTTCCTCATATGCGGCCTGCGATGTTGCGAACCCCGAGCGATAGACGCCGTTGTTCAAAGTGTTGTAGATCCGCGCATTAAGATGATCGATCTCTCCGCGCAAGGGCTCCGGATAGTAGTCGCCGGACTGGGCGCCGACACCGTCGAACGCGCTGTTGAACATCCGGATGATCTCGGACGACTCATTTGAAACGATGGATTGTGTTTGGGTATCCCAAAGCACGGGCACCGTAACACGGCCACTGTATGCCGGTTCGGCCCGGAGGTAGACTTCGTAAAGAAAAGCCGCATTGCCAAGTTTATCGCCGACGATCCCGGCATCGTCGGTCTCAAAGGACCATCCCTTGTCAGCCATGAACCAATGGACAAACGAGACGTCGATCATCGATGACAACCCCTTGAGGCTGCGATAGATGAGCGTGCGATGTGCCCACGGGCAGGCATAGCAGACATAAAGGTGATAGCGGTTTGGCTCGGCCTTAAAGCCGCCTGTTCCGGTCGGGCCTGCGCTGCCATCCGGCGTGATCCAGTTGCGGAACTGGCTATCCGACCGCACGAAACGCCCGCCTGTTTCCTTCGTGTCATACCATTGATCGTGCCACACCCCATCAACGAGTAACCCCATCATCAATCTCCCGGATGCTCGCCGCTACTCTAGAAGCGGTTGGTTTCACCACGTTAGCGCATTTGCCGCCGATGATCTTGCCGGTCCATAGCCCAGGGACGTGTACGTTTGGATTGACCACCGAGATCTGCGCGTTGTGGCCCTTGAAGATCGTAAGTTCGGGCGGATGTCGGCAGCGTGTGGCACACGACCCTCTCGGATTGACAACGCCCGCCTTTTGTCAGTCTGGCTTGTGCGATACCAAGGACGCTCAAAACTGTCATGATTTCGCAGCGCATGGCGTCCAACACCGCACCGATCTAAAACCGAATTGAAATGAATTCGCTGGGGGTCACACGTGACGAGTTATCGCTTTGCCAGACGCGCACAAAACAGCGGCGCGTCTGTCTATGACCATGCTTCGGGCGCCATTCTGCTCAGTGTCGGGTCGGCTTTCCCGCCGATCCTTCCGGATCTGTCCCACGAAGCTGCCGACGCCGCCCAGCGCAGCCGCACTGAGGCCATGCAGTATGGCCCCCTTATGGGGCTGGATGACTTACGCGACACGATCGCCGCTTACGTCGCGGAGGATGGTGTGGCGTGCACGCGTGACCATGTTCTGATTGCCAACGGTGCCAAGCATGCGACGGACCTGGCTTGTCGCGTCTTCCTGGAGCCGGGCGACCGGATGGTCGTGACTGCACCAACGTATATGACGACGTTGCAGTGCTTGCGCAGCCACGACGTGAACCTGATGGCGATCCCGCAAGATGATGACGGGATGATAACCGACATTTTGCAGCGCCGATTGGAAACACTGCGCGCGAACAACCAACCTTTGCCCAAGCTTCTGTTTGACGTGCCGGACTTTCACAACCCAACCGGCATTACGATGTCGCTGGCGCGGCGAAAAGCCTTGATCGCTCTCGCAGAAGACTATGGGTTTGTGATCATTGAAGATGATCCTTACCGGCGCATTCGTTTTGAGGGGACAGCCGTTCCACCGATCAGGTCTCTTGATGCAAACGGGGTCGTAATCGCTGTCGGGACGGTCTCAAAAATCCTATCGCCGGGATTACGAGTCGGCTGGGCCATTGCAGAGCCGGAGATCGTCCGACGCATGGCGCTTCAGAAATCGGACGGTGGATCGTCTCCGTTCACGCAACGCATCGTGACCAACGTCATGCGGTCCAACAAACTGCGCGCGCACATCGATACCGTCACCCGACACATGCACACGCATCGGGATGCTATGATCGACGCTTTGAGCGCCGAACTGCCCGACGCCAAAGTGCGTACTCCGGAGGGCGGTTACTTCCTCTGGGCCGAGCTACCGGCTCACGTCTCCAGCGACGCCGTGGTCCAACGCGCAATTGCGCACGGCGTCGAGGTGGGGTCCGGTCGCCTGTGCTTTCCCGAGGAGGACCCCGGGCACTTTCTCCGGTTCTCGTACAGTCTCGCCAATGTCGACCAGATCCGCGACGGTATCCGACGCTTGGGTATCGCGTATCGCGAAGTCATCGCGACGCCCTAAGTTCGGATTTTGCCGGTCAAGCAGCGCCGAACGTCAAACGTCTGGCAACTGTGCGTCGAGATGCGGCGTCATGACGATGTCGTCCTGATCGCTGCCGCACGCATGAACCACAATCCATGTGCACGGCGCACCGCTATCGTTGACCGGCGCGTGCGGAACATTGCGCGGCACGAACATCTGGTCGCCCTGCACGAGTTCCGCGCGGTGCTCGAGATGTTCACCGTAGTAGGTCGCACAGCGGCCCTCCAGAAGATACGCGATGGTGTCGATGTTCTTGTGATAGTGCGATTTGGCTTTCGCGCCCGGGGCCATCGGCAAGACGTTCATGCAGATGTCGGTCTCGCCAACCGTTTCCCGCGAAACGCCAGCCCCGTACGTAAAGCCTTGGCGACCGACATAAGTCTGACCAGGCCGGATCACTCTTGTCAGTTCAACTGGAGACGACATAGCATCCACTCCATTGTTAGACGTGTCACTGACATCACTGGCTAATACGTGGCGATGTTAGAGCCGTCTTTCAATTGTCATCGCGGCTTCGGCGATAACTGTCTCGTTAGATCCGGTCAGTCGCAAAGCCTGTTTGAATTTTGTCAATTTCCGCCAGTGCATCGGGCGAAAGCGGCCCGTTGTTCACGGCCGCCGCCGCGTGCTGCAACTCTTCGAGCGTTGCGATCCCGATTTCGGTCGTGGAAACGGATGCATTTGAAATGACATAGCGGATCGCGAGTTCCGGCAGCGTCTCTGCGGCACCCCCGTCGACCAGCGGTTGAAAGCGCAATGCACGTTGGACGTCGGTTGCATAGTCGCGGCCGGAACCAATGGGATCGACGACCGGCATACCCAGCGGATGCCGTGCTTCGCTGCCAGACAGCGCACCACCGGCCAAGACGCGCACACCAATCGAGCCGACACCTTTGGCCGTTGCAACGTCGATCATGCGACCGTAGTCCTGCGCCGGGTATCCGGACGGCATCTCCTTCCCAGCGGACGGCACCAGGATGTTGTAAAAGATTTGGGCACCGTCGAACTGGTCCGAGTTTATGAGAGCGAGGCACGCATCTGTATCGCCATTGGCTGTAAATCCGAGAAAGCGCGTCTTGCCTTCGTCACGCAGCTTCAGGAACGTCGGCACCACATCGTTGAGGACCTGATCCACAGACATCGTCGCTTCAGCGGCGTTGGCGCCAAGCGTGTTATGCAGTTGGAACAGGTCGACGCTGTCTTGCTTTAGCCGCGACAAACTCGTGTCAAGCGAGCTTCGAATAGCTGTGGCAGGGTTGGACAGATCGTGCTCGGTCAAACGGACCTTGGTGCTAACGATAACGCCATCTCGGTTCTGGCCGAGCGCACGGCCGAGGTTCTCTTCCGACGCGCCGTCGCCGTAGAGCGGGGCAGTATCGAAGTGGTTGATCCCATTGTCGCGTGCCCATGCAACGGCGCGGTCCTGATCTGCCGCATCGCCCTTGGTCATCAGGCCGCCAACCGCTCCACAGCCAAAAGTCAATGCCGATACATCAAGCCCGCTTCGCCCAAACCGCCGCGTTTCCATTGTTATGATCCTCTCAACCTGCGTGCACGCCATACTCTCTAGGCCGAGATCGCCCGGCCGGCTAGGGACTTGGCAGTCGGTCGTGCAGGACGAGCGCGGCGCTAGATCCGCCGCTTTCAATCAAATGCGGGTCAAAGCGGGACGGTCCGCCGAATGCGTCGGGTGCGCTGGCGACTCGCAGTTGGGGAGAGACCTCGAACGCGAAGGCCTCCAGGCCATAGGCGAGGCCATGGCCAATCGACTTCAGGGCCGCTTCCTTCAACGTCCACAGCTGAAAGAAGTGTGTTTCACGTTCCGGCGTCGCCTGCTCCGACAGGGCCGCAGCCTCAGATGGCGCAAAGAACCGCTTTGCCACATCGACAATCTCGACTTCGCGTGTCGGATCCTCGATATCGACACCGATGTCATGCGTCGCCGACCAGCCGGCCATCATCCCCAGCTGGCAAGAGGAGAAGCTGAAGGTCATGTTTGGTGCAGCAGTGTAAACCGGCTGCCC
>JBCCOV010000226.1:0-7554 GCA_039039985.1 Pseudomonadota bacterium
TAACCGCAACCGGCACCCACCTTTCGCACCCGCGCGTCGAAGCCGCGACGCTGAAGGCGCTCAGGCTCGCGCGCGAAAACGGATCGAGCACGGCGCTCGACATCGACTATCGCCCAAACCTGTGGGGCCTCGCCAGCCACGATGCCGGCGAAAGCCGCTTTATCGAGTCGCAAGCCGTTACGGACAAGCTGCAATCAACCTTGTACATGTTCGACCTTATCGTGGGCACGGAAGAGGAGTTCCATATTGCCGGCGGTTCAACGGATACGGTTGCAGCCCTTCGGACGGTTCGCCAACTGACGCCTGCGACCCTCGTCTGCAAACGCGGGCCAACCGGCGCTGTCGCATTCGAGGGCGAGATCCCGGATAACCTCGATGAGGGCGTTTCAGGGCCCGGCTTTCCAATCGAGGTCTTCAACGTTTTGGGTGCGGGTGACGGGTTTATGGCCGGCTTGTTGCGCGGTTGGCTGCGGGGCGAGCTTTGGAACGTCAGCCTCAAGTACGCCAACGCCTGTGGTGCGCTTGCCGTTTCGCGCCACGGGTGTACGCCAGCCTACCCCAGTTGGGATGAGCTGAACTTCTTTCTCGATCGGAGCATCTCGACTCCGGCGCTGCGACATGACCAGGCGCTGGAACAGCGACACTGGTCCACAACGCGGCGCAGTGCATGGCCCTCGGTTCGTGTGTTCGCATTTGATCACCGGTCGCAATTCGAGGACATGGCGGACGCTGCCGGCGCGGATCACGACCGCATCGGCGTATTCAAAAGCCTATGCATGGATGCGGCCCTCGAGGTCTCGCAAGGCCGCCCTGGCTATGGGATTCTTTGCGACAATCGTCTGGGTCGTACGGCGTTGCACAGTGCTGCGGACCATCGGCTTTGGGTCGGTCGCCCGGCTGAGCATCCGGCGTCACGCCCGCTGAGGCTCGAGGGTGAAATCGGCCTTGATTTCGGTTCCGCGCTGTCCGAATGGCCGCTCACACAAACCGTGAAGGTTCTGTGCTTTGCGCATCCGGACGATGATGACGCCATGTGGCGCGAACAGCTGGACGTTCTGTCTCGGCTCGCCGTCGCAAGCCGTCGCAATCGCCTTGAGCTGCTGGTCGAAGTGATCCCGTCCAAAGTCGGCCCGGTTGATGATGCCACTACCGCGGATGTCATCGAACGGATATACAGCGCCGGCATTTTTCCCGACTGGTGGAAACTTGAGCCGTCGACCTCGGCGCAAGCCTGGACCAATCTCACCCGCACGATCGAGGCGCACGACGCGCATACCCGCGGGATCATGATCCTCGGGCTCGATGCACCACTGGTCGCGCTTGAGGAGAGTTTTTCTGTCTCCGCAGAACAACCACTCGTTAGAGGTTTTGCGGTTGGGCGCACGATTTTCGGCGAGCCGGCGCGATCCTGGTTTGCCGGAGACATTGATGACGCAGTCGCCACGGCGCGGATGGCCGAGACGTATCGCGCGATCTGCGATCTTTGGGATCAGACACAGCGCCAGAAAGGGAGGGCTGCATGAGCACAATCCGTCTCACCGCTGCGCAAGCACTGGTACGCTATCTTGCCGCGCAGCAAAACGAAGATGGTGATACGTTCATCGCCGGATGCTGGGCCATCTTCGGACACGGAAATGTCGCCGGGCTCGGCGAAGCCCTCCACGGTGCCGGAGATGCACTGCCGACATGGCGCGGACACAACGAACAGACCATGGCCCACACTGCGATCGCCTATGCGAAGGCCTTGAACCGCAAGCGCGCGATGGCTGTCACAACATCGATTGGGCCCGGTGCGACCAATCTTGTGACCGCCGCAGCCGTGGCGCATGTGAACCGGTTGCCCGTTCTTTTGTTGCCGGGCGACGTCTTCGCCAATCGTCTTCCGGACCCGGTGCTCCAACAGGTCGAGGACTTTGAAGACGGCACCGTCAGTGCGAACGATTGTTTTCGCCCCGTCTCCCGTTACTTTGATCGCGTCATACGACCGGAGCAGCTCCTGCTTGCCCTGCCGCGAGCCATGGCTGTCATGACCGATCCTGCGATGTGCGGGCCCGTGACGCTTGCGATGTGTCAGGACGTGCAGGCTGAGGCGTTCGACTGGCCGGCACACTTCTTCAAGCCGAAGGTCTGGCAGCGGCGGCGACCGCGGCCGGATCAGTCTGAACTCGCAGCGGCAGTGGAAGCTGTGCGCGCTGCAGAACGACCGCTGATCATTGCCGGCGGTGGCGTTCACTATGCTGAAGCCAGCGAAACCCTGCGCGCATTTGCAGACGCACAACAGATTCCGGTGGCTGAAACCCAGGCTGGAAAGTCTGCCCTCGCGTGGGATCACCCGCTCAATCTCGGCTCGATTGGCGTGACCGGATCATCGGCTGCAAACGCTGTCGCAGAACGCGCTGATCTGATCATTGCGATCGGCACTCGTTTGCAAGACTTCACGACTGGTTCCTGGTCTCTCTTCCAACATCCGGACCGGCGCATTCTGTCCATCAATGTTGCGAGCTATGACACTGGCAAGCACACGGCCCTTCCGCTTGTGGCGGATGCGCGCGCCGCACTCGAAGAACTCGGCACTGCGCTTGGCAACCATCGTAAGACGCCACCGGATGCCGCGCTTAAGGCAGAGTGGCTTGCGGCCGTCGATCGCGTCACGGCGCAACCAACCGGCAACGACCTGCCAAGCGACATGCAGGTAATCGGCGCAGTCCAACGCGCGACCGACACGGACACCATTCTTGTGTGTGCTGCCGGCGGCCTCCCAGGCGAACTCCACAAGCTCTGGAAGGCGCCACGGCCGAACGCGTATCACGTCGAGTATGGCTTCTCGTGCATGGGTTACGAGATCGCCGGCGGTCTTGGTGTAAAGATGGCCCGGCCAGACCGCGATGTGGTCGTGCTGGTCGGTGACGGCAGCTACATGATGGCGAATTCGGAACTGGCAACGGCTGTGATGCTGGGCCAGAAGATCACCGTCGTCATTCTCGATAATCGCGGATTTGCCTGCATCAACAGATTGCAGCAGGCGACCGGCAGCGAGAGCTTCAATAACCTTCTCGATACCGCGCGTCACGTGACCCCGTCACACATCGACTTTGTCGCCCATGCTGCATCGATGGGAGCGGTCGCCCACAAAGCCAGTTCGATTGCGGAACTGGAGCAAGCGCTGGCACGGGCCCGAGACGCAACCGGGCCGGTCGCGATTGCGATCGACACCGATCCGATGCCAACCACAACAGCAGGTGGCAGCTGGTGGGATGTCGCGGTGCCCGAAGTCTCTGAACGCAGCGCAGTGGTCGCAGCCCGGCAGGCCTATGACACAAACCGCAAGCAACAGCGGATGGCCGACTGATGATTCTTTATGGCGCGAACCCAATCGCATGGTCGAACGACGATGACCGGACACTTGGCGGCGACATTCCGCTTGAGACATGCCTGCAGGAAGCCGGCGAGATCGGTTTCGATGGCATTGAGATGGGCCATAAGTTCCCAACCGAGCCGGCCGCCCAGCAGGCGGCGATGGCACCGTCGGGGTTACGGCTCGTATCCGGCTGGTACTCGCTCAATCTTCTGACGCGCTCAGTGGCCGACGAGACGACAGCCATTCAACCGCACCTCGATCTTCTCAACGCGATGGGATGTGACGTCTGTATCGTGTGCGAAACGTCCAACACGATCCACGGCAATCCGCACGTTCCACTCAGCGACAGCCCGGTCTTGCCCGAGGATCAATGGGCAAGCTTCGGTGCCGGGGTCGAGGCCGTCGCAGAGCACTGCCGGGCGAACGGTCTCACACTGGTTTATCATCCGCACGCCGGTACGATCGTTGAACGGCCTGAGGAAGTGGACGCGTTCATGGCCAACGTTGGCCCGGCGACGCGCCTGGCATTCGATACCGGCCATTGCCTGCTTGCCGGTGGCGACCCGGAGGCGGTCGCCGGCAGGTACATGGACCGTATCGCACATATCCACACCAAGAACATTCGGCCAGCGGTCCGCGACGCGATCCCCGTCGAGGGGCTATCGTTTCTTGATGCTGTACGGCGCGGCATATTCACCGTTCCGGGCGACGACGACGGTTGCGTCGCATTTGAGCCCGTTCTCCGCATCGCAGCCGCACATGACTATCAGGGCTGGCTGGTGATCGAAGCCGAGCAAGACCCAGCGGTGCGCATTCCATACAAATATCAGACGATGGGGTTAGCGGCGCTGAAAGAGATGGCTCGTTCGGTCGGTCTCGATACAGGGGAGCGCGCATGAGCGACTTGTTGATCCGACCGAACACAGCCACCGGTAAAACTCATACCATTACGCCAGAAAGCGCCGGCTGGGGCTACGTTGGTTTCGGTTGTTACCGCCTTCGGACGGGAGACACAGCTGCAGAAGCGACTAGCGAGCGCGAGGCCATTCTTGTTCTGGTCGAAGGCAAGGCTGAAGTTACGGCCGGTGGACAGAGCCTTGGCGTGCTCGGGCAGCGGATCAGCGTTTTTGAGCAAAGCCCGCCGGCTTCAGTCTATGTTCCCCGACGGACACGGTGGACCGCCAAAGCCACGACCGATTGCGTTCTCGGCGTCTGTACGGCTCCGGCCAAGTCAGAACGTTCCGTTCAGGTCATTGCCGACGTGGAACGCGTGACCCGCGGCGTCGGAACCAACACGCGCTACATCTATCCCATCGCCATGGAAGAGCGTGATGTCGCTGACAGCTTGCTTGTCACCGAAGTCTTCACACCACCCGGTCATTGGTCCTCCTATCCTCCGCATCGCCATGATGAGGATGACGACCCGCGCATGACTTACCTTGAGGAAACCTACTATCACCGCCTCAACCCGTCACACGGATATGGCCATCAGCGTGTCTTTACCGAGGACGGATCACTTGATGAAACCATGACCGTCCACGATCACGATGTCGTTCTGGTCCCGAAGGGTCATCATCCCTGCGGTGTGCCGCACGGCTATGAAATGTACTACCTGAATGTGATGGCTGGGCCGCTGCGCAAGTGGCGCTTTCAAAACCATCCCGACCACGACTGGATCGTGCAGCGTGACGCGGCCCACAAGTCGTGAGGACAGGCCCATGTTGAACTTTGCGCTCCTTGGCGCCGGACGAATCGGCCGTGCGCATGCGCGTGCGCTCAATGCCAGCAGAGACGCGGCGCTCATTGCGATATCGGATCCAATTGCAGAGGCCGCAAACCGCATCGCCGACGAGACGGGGGCCCGGATCGCCGGCGTTAAAGACATTCTGGCTGATCAGGCAATCGACGCGGTTATCATCGCCACACCAACGGACATGCATGCGGATCAGGTTGAAGCCTTCGCCCGTGCGCGGAAGGCCATCTTCTGCGAAAAACCGCTCGACCTCGATGTCGTGCGGGTTCGTGCGTGCCTAGACGTTATTGTAGCGACTAATGCGCGTTTGATGCTGGGGTTCAATCGCAGATTCGACCCGCACTTCCAGATGCTTCATCGGCGACTACGCGACGGCGCCATCGGTGCCGTAGAGTTGGTGCAGATCACGTGTCGCGACCCTGCGGCGCCGTCTATGGACTACATCCGCAGGTCAGGTGGATTGTTTCGCGATATGATGATCCACGACTTCGACATGGCCCGATTTCTTGTTGGTGAGGAGTTTGTGGAGGTGTTCGCGACCGGATCCGCAATCATCTACCCAGAGATTGGGGAAATCGGTGATGTCGATACGGCCGCGGTTACGTTGAAGACGGCGACCGGCAAACTGGCGATCATTTCCAACTCGCGCCGCGCCATCTACGGCTACGACCAACGGGTCGAGGTCCATGGGTCCGCAGGGCTTGCGTCGGCCGATAATCCGCACGCGACAACGGTCACGGTAGCCAACGGGTCAGGCTATCTCGCAGATCCGCTTCCAGACTTTTTCATGCAGCGCTACGAAGCCGCCTACCAGGCCGAGCTTGAACACTTCATCGCGTGCGTGGAACGCGGAGGCGACATCAAGCCGGACGGGATTGACGGCCTACGTGCGCTGGAACTTGCCGATGCCGCTGAGGCATCACTCAAGACAGGGTGCGCAGTTTCACTGGCACCATCGGGTGAGAGCGACAGAGCGGGATAACGCCATGACACAAGAACTCGGTATTGCGCTAATCGGCTCCGGCTATATGGGTAAAGCGCATGCGTTGGCCTATCATACCATGAAGCCCGTTTTTGGGGATACGCCTGACGTCCGGTTGGAAGTTCTGTGCGATACGCCTGAAGATCGCGCAAACGCCATGGCCGAGCAGTTCGGTTTTGCGCGTGCCACAACGGACTATCGGGAAGCCGTTGCGGACCCGCGCGTTGACGTCGTCTCGATCGCAACGCCGAACAAACTGCATAAGGAGATGGTTCTTGCTTCCGCCGCGGCCGGCAAGCATGTGTGGGTTGAGAAGCCACTCGGCATCACACTGGAAGAAGGACGCGAGATGGTCGCGGCGGTTGCCGCCGCCGGTATCCAGTCGATGGTCGGCTATAACTACGTCCGCAATCCTGCGTTTCAGCATGCGCGCAAACTGATTACCGACGGTGCGATCGGCCGGATCATTCATTTCCGTGGTGTTTTCGAAGAAGACTACAGCGCGGATCCGGATCTGCCATGGAGTTGGCGATCGCTCACCAGCGAGGCCGGGCTCGGCGCCTTGGGCGACATGGCCTGCCATCTCATCAGCCTGACCTACGAACTTGTCGGCCCGATCGACAGCCTGGTTGCCGACATGCAAACGGTCTACGAAACCCGCCCGATGCCGGACGGGAGCGGGCGCGGCCCCGTGGAAAACGAAGATATTGCAAGTGCGCTCGTCCGCTTTGCCAATGGCGCACACGGCGTACTTTTGAGCTCACGGGTCGCGTGGGGCCGAAAAAACAAGATCGCGTTCGAGGTCCATGGCGACAAGGGCATGATTTGTTTTGACCAGGAGCGAATGAACGAACTGCAGATTTATCGCAACGCCGGGCCGCGCGCCGAACAGGGATTTGCGACGATCCTGACGGGACCGGAACACCCACCCTACGGTCACTTCATACCAGGGCCCGGGCATTCGCTGGGGTTCATGGATCTCAAAACAATCGAAGCTGCAGAGTTCCTTCGAACGATTGCCTACGGCACACCGTCCGGCCCGGACATCAAGCAGGCGTTTGAATATGAACGCGTGATCTTCGCAATCGCCGAAGCCGCGGCGACACAGCAGCGCGTGAGCCTGACGCCTTAGATCGCGCGGCATTCTATGCGCCTCGCTCTCGCTTGCTTTCGCTCACGGCTGTTCCTCGCTTCGCTCGGGCCTCCGCGGGGGCGGCGCAACGCGCCGGGCCGCATTCGCGGCCTGAAACAGTGCTCGACGGCTGACCTGCGCTGATTGTTTATCGCTCACGCCTGTTCCTCGCTGCGCTCGGGCCTCCGCGGGGGCGGCGCAACGCGCCGGGCCGCGGTCGCGGCCTGGAAACCGTGCTCGACGGCTGACCTGCGCTGATTGTTTATCGCTCACGGCTGTTCCTCGCTTCGCTCGGGCCTCATCGAGATGGCGTGTTCGCCATCTCGACA
>JBCCOV010000227.1:0-7518 GCA_039039985.1 Pseudomonadota bacterium
AACGTACAGATCAAAGTCATCTTCGCTGATCTTGAAGGCAACGTGATTGTAGGTTCGCGCGGGCAATGGCTCGCCTTCCATAGTGGCGATCCATATGCCGGCCAGGTCGAAGAACCGCTCGCGACTGATCGAAAACGTATCATCGCCACTCGCGTAGAGTTCCCGCGCGCCGAGAACGTTGGTCAGGATGGCCGCCATGCGATCCAGGTCTTTGACCACAAAGGTCATGTGGCTGAGGCCGGCGATCATGATGCTGCCTCCGGGAGCTCTGACGTCGCGGGGGCGTCACCTCTGTCGTCTTCTGCCATCCGCGCCTCATGCTCCGCCCGCAACTGGCGGATTAGCGCAAGCTCGGCCTGAAAGTCGACGTAGTGCGGCAGTTTGAGATGCTCGACAAATCCCGTCGCTTGGACATTGTCGGCATGGCTCAGGACAAACTCCTGATCCTGCGCGGGCGCGCCACAGTCCTCACCCAAGTCCTCGGACCGTAACGCCCGGTCGACCAGCGCCATGGACATTGCCTTGCGTTCCGACTGGCCGAACACCAATCCATAACCGCGCGTGAATTGCGGCGGCTCGGTTTCGGTGCCGGTAAACTGATTGACCATCTCGCATTCCGTCAGGCGGACACGCCCGAGCGGCACTTCGAACCCGAGTTCCTCGGGCACGAACCCCACATCGACATCACCCATTCGGATCTCGCCAGCGAACGGATGCGTCCGCCCGTATCCCCGCTGGGTGGAATAGCCCATCGCCAGCAGAAAGCCTTCATCACCGCGCGCGAGAGACTGCAGCCGCGCATCACGCTCAGCAGGAAACGCGATCGGCTCACGCGTGATATCGCCAACATCACCGCTCAAGCGGCCCGCCGGGTTGGCTTCGATCAGCCCTTCGTTGTCCAGCATGCCGGCGACATGTGGTGCAGGCTCCGGCGCAACGGTGTGATCCCGCGGCGCGTCAACGGTCTCGCCATCCTGCGCAAGTGCGGGATCGATCAGCCGATGGGTATAGTCGAATGTCGGGCCCAGGATCTGGCCGCCCGGCAAGTCTTTGTAGGTCGCAGAGATCCGCCGACGGATTTGCATTTGCGATGTTTCAACCGGCTCGGCAAACCCAAATCGCGGCAACGTCGTGCGAAACGCACGGACGAGAAATATGGCTTCGATCAGGTCTCCACGGGCCTGCTTGATCGCGAGTGCGGCCAGTTCGCGATCATAGAGTGAGCCTTCCGCCATCACGCGATCAACGCCAAGCGCAAGTTGTTCGTCGATCTGCGCAACAGTCAGTTCGGGAACGGCCGGGTCTCCGCGCCGCTCATTGGCGAGCAACGCATGAGCATTCGCGATGGCGCTCTCACCACCTTTGACGGCAACATACATGGTTCAGCTCTCCGTGGGCTTGAGTGAGCGCGGCAGCCCGGCGATCGTTTCGAGACCCGCAAAAATCAGATCAACGCCAAGCGGAAACTTTGACCGATTGCACGACCATTGATCTCGGAAATCCTGGATCTCGGGCACCGTTTCGAATGCCGCCGGACGGGCCAGGCCCGGTCCCTCGAACATTGGCCCCGTGCACGCCATGCGCGACACCTGCAGAATGAGCGTTGTCGACTCATCGGGGTATTCAGCCGTTCCCTGCCGGAACGACGACAGACGCGGGCAGCGGGCGACATCCGCGATAATCGCAAACTGTGATTGGTCCGGATGATCGACCAGCGGTGCGCCGGTATGAAAGCGCAAGTAGCCGACGACGTCGTCACTGCTACGAAGCGCACTATCCAGGAAAACCGGCGTTTCGAAATCAAATAGCGTCAACGCGACCGCAGCCGCGACGAGATTGAGCGGCGGCGGAGATGCCGGCAACACCGAACCGTCGATGGCGCGTGGCTGGCACGGCTCGGATAGCGCCGTCATGACGGCACGAAAAATCGCTTGTGCATCATGCACCGGATCACCCAGACCGGGCGCGAGAGGAGCGGCGTGAGACGGGCTCATGTGTCGGCATCCTCTCCGCGGGTCATTGTAAAGAAGTTCACGCGGGTTGCCGCACTTTCCGCCTGCACGTTCGCATCATCGGCTGCTGCGCGCGCAAGCACGGGCTGAACAAACACATCTTCCAATTGCGCACGCCGCACTGGGTCCTGGCCGAGTGCATCAACCACGGCTGCAAGCCGCGCACGCACGTGCGACCGGCCCATCTGATAACCGAACCCGATCGACTGATCAGACAACTGGACGACAGCACGCGTTACGCTCATCTCACCGAAGTTGAACGGCGCTCCGGTCCCGCCAATGCGGCCACGCATCATCACCAGCCCCGTTTCGGGCGCCCGCACATCCCGCGCCGCGTCCGCATCGCCGAAGCCAGCAACTGCCGCTTCCAGTTCTCCATCTGTCGCACGGGCGCAGGCGAGCATCAGACGGCGGCGATCCGAGTCGGCTTCGCCTCTGGGCGTCTCTGAACCGTTCGGCTTAGTGCTCATGGTGTTCCGACAACAACGCAGAAGACGAGGCGTTCTTCCGCGACTTCTTATTTGTGTAGATATCTAGACCAGATTATCAGCACGTTGTGAAGCCATGTGACAGTAGTCTTGAACGCGCGCCTTCGACAATCTCGCAGGACGCAAAAAGAAAGGTTACGGAATGCGCACTCCAATCCATTCACACCCTCAAGCTGACATTGAAATCAGCGCAGCCCAGGTCTGACAAGAGCAATGAAGAAACTCGGCGTTGCCCCCCTCATTCACCCGACAGCGGCTGTGACGCGTTCGACACTCGGCCGTTACACGGAAGTCGGCGCACGCACAAAGGTCATCGAGAGCACGCTTGGCGATTATTCCTACATTGTGAACGACGCAGACATGATGTCGACCACGGTCGGCAAATTCTGCTCGATCGCTGCAATGACGCGCATCAACCCCGGCAACCACCCCACATGGCGCGCCACACAAAGCCACGTGATCTATCGCGCGAGTCAGTACTTTGATGATGCCGAGGATGAGACGGAGTTTTTTGCCTGGCGCCGCTCACACCCCGTCCACATCGGTCACGACGCATGGATCGGACACGGAGCCGTCATTCTCCCAGGCCACAACGTCGGCATCGGAGCCGTCGTCGCGGCCGGAGCCGTCGTGACAAAGGACGTGCCGGACTATGCGATCGTTGCCGGTGTGCCCGCACGTGTCATCAAGCACCGTTTTCCGGAACACATTGCCCAGCGCCTCAAAGCGATCGCCTGGTGGGACTGGAGTCACCAAGACATCCGATCCGCGCTTGAGGACGTCCGCCAACTCAAGATCGAGGCCTTCCTCGACAAGTATGGCGGATGAGGCAAAAACAGAGTGCTCATTGAGAATGAGCAATGATAAATAGAAGATTAACAGAATTATTGCAAATTTAACTTTCGAAAAATAAATTAACCTTCTGAAAAAACACAAAGAATAGCGGGAGCGCTTTTCTCCTGCGCTGCGACTGACGAGACATGGGCCGCACGAGCGGCTCCGAAACATGCAGGCAACTGCAAGCTCGTAAGTCACAGGAGTTGATAGATGATCTCACGTACGAAAACCGTTCTTCAAGCGTCCGCTCTGACCGCAGCCGCGGTTCTCACAATGGGCGCAGGCCTCGCAACCAACTCGGCAACAGCGGAAGCCAAGCCAAGCAAGTTCGGCATTCACGTTCACATCGGGCATGGCCCGCACTGGGGCCACTACCCCCGCCGCTTTCGCTGCCGCTGGCTGCGGCGCCGGGCCATGATCACGGGCTCGCCGTACTGGTGGCGTCGTTACCGCCGCTGCATGTGGCGCAACTACTAGTGACAGCCGCGGAAGTTCGGAGGCGCAACGGGTGTGCGGGGACAATCATCCCCGCAGATCCTATTTCACAACGTCCGGACTATCAGGTGCGCATCAGATACCGGCATCAGACAATCGTCACACGGTAACCGACCCGCGGAAAGTGCACGCAAACGGCGCCAGCTTCCGCGGTCTCCCGCTTCAACACGATACGATCACGCGACACCGCGTGAACTTTGCCCGCCACCTCAGGATCTCCGCTGTCCGTCGTCGGCGCAACGGTTACATTCATACCCGGCGTCAATCCTTGCGGATCGCGCGGGTCAGCAGACTCCGGCATAGCAGGGTCCGTTGCTTTGGCGACGGCGAGTGCGTCGGCCATGGAGATGTCCGTTGATGTGCCGTGGCCGATGTCCCGCATTCTGGCCTCCCAGGCCTCGATCATCGGGAACTCGGACAGGAAGACGTCCGCATCACCATAGCGTCCACGGACGAACCAAATGATGTGCCAGATGAGAAGATCGGGATAACCCGGCTCATCCGCCAGCATGAATTTACGCCCGGTCGAGAGGCGGGTATCGATCCAGCCCAACTGGGCGCGCAATTGGGCCAGCGTATGCGGCATGTCGGCCGCCTCTTTGCGGAAGTCGCCGGTGGGGCCCAGATAGAGGCGCGCGCGATCCGCGACAAGCGCCTCCGGCAACGACTCGACAGCTGGCGCAAACGCAGCGCGCACGGCTGAGCCAAACAGTTCAACATCCGTCCAGCGACCAAGTGCATAGGGCAGTCCGGCGCCATTGTTCGGAAACAGCGTCGGTTCCGGGATACGGTCATTGAGCTCCGTCAGGATGACCATCGTATCGCAATAGATGTCTGCACCGATCTGGAGAACGGGAATACGGCGGTAGCCGCCCGTCAACACAAACAGTTCCGGCCGGTCCGGCAGCCGGTTCTGTTCACACGATCGCCAGGTCGCCTTCTTGATCCCGAGGCCGGCGCGCACTTTCTCAGAAACAGGCGATGGCGGATAATGGTGCAGAATCAGTTCGCTCACGAGCAATCCCTCCGGTCACCCTCGCGACACAGTTCCGTCGGCGAGGCGCTCTGGTTATCATCCTCTCGTGCGCCAAAGCCAAACTGTGGTCAACCAGGTTGAAGCTATTCTGCCGCCTGCAAGGGGCTTGTGAACTGCAACTCGGCAAGGCGGCTGTAAAGGCCACCGGCACCACTCAGGCTGGCATGCGTCCCGTGCTCGACCACGCGACCATGGTCCAACACGATAATCTTATCGGCCTTCTGGATGGTTGCGAGGCGATGGGCGATCACGATCGTCGTGCGGCCGATCATGAGTTGCTCAAGGGCCCGCTGAATGGCCACTTCGCTGTCGGCGTCGAGTGAGCTTGTCGCCTCGTCCAGAAGCAGAATTGGGGCATCCCGCAAAATCGCGCGCGCAATCGCAATCCGCTGCCGTTGACCGCCGGACAGTGTCACACCGCGCTCGCCGACGTTCGTGTCGTATCCATTAGCCAGCTCGGCTATGAAGTCATGCGCCTGGGCGGCCATCGCCGCCTGCTCAATGTCTGCACGCGACGCGTTCGGGGCTCCGTATCGAATGTTTTCGGCAACCGTATCAGCAAACAGCGCGACATCCTGCGGCACGAACGCGATCTGCTTTCGGAGATCGGCCAGGTCGAGACGCGAAACAGAGACGTCGTCCATCGTCACATGTCCCGACCCAGGGTCGTAAAAGCGCAAAATGAGGTTGAAGATCGTTGACTTGCCGGATCCGGATGGTCCGACCACCGCGGTGAGTTTCCCAGGCTCTGCAGTGAACGAGACATCACGAAGTGCTGGCCGAGTTGCGGGATCACCGGTCGGATACGTGAACGATACGGCGTCAACGCGGACCCGGCCCTGAAACGGATGTGGCAACGGCACAGGAGTCTTCGGTGACTGGATCGGCGGGACCGCAGCCAGCAGTTCGCCGAGACGCTCTGCGGCACCGGACGCCTGCTGCACTTCACCCATCACTTCGGCGAGTTCCGCCAATGCACCGGCCGCGAAAACGGCATAGAGCACGAACTGGCTCAGGCGGCCGGCGGAAATCTGTTCGGCCACAACCAGCGACGCGCCATACCAGAGCACGCCGACGATACTTACGGTCACAAGCGCAATCGCCATGGCCGTCAGCCCCGCACGGGCCTGAAGCCTGGATGTCGCAGCCGCCATAGACGTTTCCACCGCATCGGCAAACCGAGCCGCGACCGAGCGCTCGTTCGTAAACGCCTGCAGCGTTGAAACAGCCGCCAGGTTCTCAGCTGCGAAAGCGGAGCTTTCCGCCAACGTATCCTGAGCTACGCGCGACAATCGCCGAACCACGCGGCCGTACATCATGAGCGGCAAGACAATCGCGGGAATGGCCAGCAGCACCATCAGTGACAGTTCGATGCTTGTCACGAACATCATGGCAATGGCGCCGATCAGCATGATCGTATTGCGCAGCGTCTGACTCAGTGCGGATCCTGCGGCAGTTTTGATTTGTGTCGTATCAGCCGTCAAACGGCTCATCAGCTCGCCGGAGTGATTGGTCGTGAAAAATGCCGGCCCGAGTTTCGTCAAATGCTGGAAGACGTCCCGGCGTAGATCAGCCACGACACGTTCGCCGAGCCAGTTGACGGTGTAAGCCCGGGTTGAACTCGCACAGGCGAGGACGAGGCCGACCACCATCAACATCATGAAATAGCTGTCGATTAACTCGCTGTGCTGGGCCGAAAAACCGAAGTCCACAATGCGGCGCACGGCCATTGGCACAGCGAGCATCGCGCCAGCCGATACGATGAGGGCCACGCCGGCAATGATCAAAACCGGCATTTGTGCCCTCAGATAGGGACTAAGCGCCAACAAAGGCTTGATGGCAACCTTGCGGTTCGCGCGCTTGTAGCCGTCCTCAGCCGTCTCCCCTCGCCCGGATTTGTTTGACGTGGGCGCATCTACAGTCACTGTGCTGAATTCCTCGTCGACATATCACTCATTCTGCATATGAGACGAACCATGCCTGGGCTCGCCTCAGCGTACAACCACGTCTATGCACCTCTGCGACCGATTGGTGACCGTCGCATGGGCAACATATGGCAGAACGCAGCCCTTCGATCTTGCAAGCCTCTCAAAGTTCACGTATCTCCGCTGGTTGTTGAGAGATTTCCGGGCGCGCGCCCTGCACGCAGCACCGACCAACGTATCAAACGGACCCCGAGACCATGAAAAGAGATGCCGGCCTGCACCCGGACTACCACCAAATTACGGTCAAAATGACCGACGGTACCGAGTACGTGACCTATTCCACGTACGGTAAGGAAGGCGACACCCTGACGCTGGATATCGATCCGACGACCCATCCGGCGTGGACAGGCGGCGATCAACGGCTGCTGGACCGCGGCGGTCGTTTGTCGCGCTTCAAGAAGAAGTTCGAGGGCCTGTTTTAGGTCAGGTCAGATTGTTTATCGCTCACGGGCTGTTCTGGCCTTCGGCCAGGCCCTCCGCGAGGGCGGCGCAACGCGCCGGGCCGCGGTCGCGGCCTGGGTATCGTTCTCGCAGGACATCCAGCGCTCGAGCCGCGAGCCTGCGAGCGTGCGAACAGCGCAAATTAAAGACCCACACTCATCAACATTTCCGCAACGCTTGTGGTGGAAACAAGGGTCGGGCATAACGCATCCGGCCTACATCCC
>JBCCOV010000228.1:0-7453 GCA_039039985.1 Pseudomonadota bacterium
ACGCCGATCATGGTGCCGCTATTGGCCGTGCGAAACACGATCATCTGGACCGTTGTCACTTTGCGGCGAAACAGGTTTGGCAGCCATTCCTTGGCGACTTTGCGAGCGGCTGTCAGGCGATGCCCACCGTTGACGATCGACAGGCGTCCGCGGCGGCCGAGGCGTGCGATGATCCGGTCAAAGTTATCGAAGCCGCGCCAGCGTATCGAACTGGTGACGGCCGACAGTCGGCCGCTGTCGTCCCGATGCGCATTGGTCAACGGCAGATGGTCGAACGCTTCAATCGGCACTTCGATCTCAGCCATATCGTCAACAAACACGATGCGCGCGATGTCCTCCGCTGTTTCCACGCGCTGCAGGCCGGGAAGTCGGCTTTCTGATTTACCTGTCTCCATGCGTAGTTCTCGGCCTTAAACCTTGATAGGATATAGGACGCGCCCGGTGAGCCATCCCGACGCCGTATCCTAAATACCCGAACTGCATTGCAGTTAAGCACGCGCTGCAGGTGCCAGCTCTTGCCTGTGAATTTCGGTTTCGGGACAATCGACCGAAGCACGATCATTAAGACATACGGAACATGTGAGGAACGCCCCATGCGCAACACCGGACTCGAAACCGAGTTCCTAACTTTGCACGAGTTCATTAAGGCCGCGCGCATGAACTTGAACAGCAACGCCTGGGATTATCTGGTCGGCTGCACGGAGTCCGAGACGACACTTGCGCGCAACCGCCTGGCTCTCGATCAGATTGCGTTGCGACCCCGCGTTCTCCGGGACGTCTCAGGCATTAGCACGATTTCGACGTTTCTCGGCTCCTCGCTCCGCCTTCCGGTGATCCTTGCACCCGTTGGATCGCTGGAACAGTTCCACCCTGAAGGCGCGGTTGCCGTCGCGCGCGCTGCGGGCCGGTTTGGCGCCGCCACCATGACGAGTTCCGTGACGACAAAGGCGCTCGCCGACATTCGCGCAGCGACCTCTGGGCCGCTCTACTACCAGCTCTACGTCAAAGGCGATGACGGTTTCGTTGACGCCGCTGCCGACGCCGCGATCGAGGCCGGCTGCGACGCGTTTTGCGTAACAGTCGATGTGCAGCAGTACAGTCGACGTGAGCGTGATATTGCGAAGAGATTCCAAAAATCCTGGGGGGCCAGCAACAACTCTGCGGAGCAAGACCACTACCAGGCGGCGTTCAGCTGGAAGGATGTCGCGCGGTTCAAATCCAAGTACGACATTCCGTTTATGTTGAAGGGAATCGGGACCGCGGAAGATGCCCGGATTGCGGTCGAGCATGGCGTCGAAGTGATCTACTGCTCCAACCATGGCGGGCGTCAGCTCGATCACGGTCTGGGGTCGGCCGATGTCGTTCAGGATGTGCTGGAAGCGGTCGACGGTAAAGCGCGCGTTGTCGTTGATGGCAGCATCTCGCGCGGCACCGACATTGTCAAAATGATCGCACTTGGTGTCGATGCTGTTGGGATCGGGCGGTTGTACTGCTACGGGTTGGCCGCTCGCGGCGACGCCGGAATTGTACGTGTCCTGGAAATCCTTGAGGATGAGGTCCAACGCAGTCTCGGATTGTGCGGTGTGACCAGCTTTTCCGAACTCGACAAGAGCTTTCTCCGGTTCGGTGCACCGCCGGTCACGCAGCCGAACGTGTTCAGCGCGTTCCCACTGCTCAACCTCGATGATCCCGGATACGGCGGACGGTAATGCTTATCTCGCGGCACGCCCCTCGTTGCACGCCAGGTCACCCCGGCACGTGTTGCCGGGCTCCATGGTCCGGCCGGGCACATTGCCGGTCTTCGGGACGTTGCGCGTCTGGGTCAGGGCTTCCAACTCCCAATACAACCCCTGTCGCTGCACCATGGATCCCGGGGACAAGCCCCGGGATGACCTGAGCTGGCATAGAGAACGGGATGCTCATCGATAGAGCGATGGCAACGACAGCTCAGAGATCAAACTGATAGGTCAACGGCACCCAGCGGTGGGCGTCACCGGTTTTTTCGATGAAACCCATCGCGGGGAACGGCATGTGGTAGCCGGTCACGGCAATCCGGTCGGCCGCTGCCATATCGAGAATCTTCCGCCGCGATGCAATTGCCGCATCCTTGTCCATGTCGAACACGACGTGCCACTCGGGCTTTTGCAGTGAGGCCACGTAGTGATTGCAGGCATCGGCCCACAGCAGCAGACGTTTGCCGTTGCTTTCGATGTTGTAGGCCATGTGGCCCGGCGTATGTCCGAAAGTCTCAACGGCAGTGATGCCCGTTACGACATCCTGGCCGCCCTTGATGTACGTCGTCTTGGGTGCCACCGGCACGACCTTGGCCTGAACCAGTTTGGAGCGGCCCTGCATGCGCTGGTCCGAACTCTCCGTGACAGCTTTCGACGTCCAGAAGTTGTTTTCGACTTCACCCGTTACATAGCGGGCCTTTGGAAACACAGGCTTTCCGTCGGTGATGAGGCCGCTGATATGATCGCCGTGGAAGTGCGTGATCACTACGATGTCGATCTGATCGGCCTGATATCCCGCTTCTGCCAATGCCTGGAGGAGTTTGCCGCGAGTCTCACCCCGGCCGCTGCCGTTGCCGGTGTCGAACAGGACGAGTTCATTGCCGGTGTTGACGAGAACGGGCGTGTAGCCGTTTTGCATGGCATTGCCCGGCAGGAAGTTCTGTTCCATGTGAGCGGCGACAATATCCGCTGACTGGTTTTGTCCAAAAATCGGAAAAACCCGGTTTGCGTTGACGTATCCATCAAAGAGCGTAGTGACCTCAAAGGCGCCGAGCTTAACGCGACGGAACGCGCCTCCGCGGGCGCTTCCGGCCATCGGCGCTGCAGCAAACGCCGCGTCGGAGCTGGCAAACTGCGTTGCGATTGCCGCTGCAGATGCGCCGCTTGCCGCAATGAGAAAGTTCCGGCGCGATGATGTGATGTTGGTGTCAGTCATGGGATATCCTCGAAGGCAGAGATGCCGTTCAGTAGCGTGTACTGGTCTGAGGTCGGTGTGGTCGCGTCTTGCCAGCTCCTATTGAGTTCAGCTGGCACCATCCCAAACCCCAAACATTGTTAAACTTGGCCGGCCACCCAACGGAGAGATGTCATCGGTAGCCGGGCCAAGATGTGGGCTGGCGATGCGAGTTCGCCAACAGCGGACGTGCTGTAACATCGGCGCGCAATAAACAGATTGCGTAGGATTGCCACAAAAAACCGACGTTCATGTCTGAATTGTAATAATATCGATGAAATTTAGTTGCTAGACTGATAGGGCGTCGGAAATGTCGTGTCGCGAATCCGGACAAATCACTTTGTCGGACTTATCGTGGTGTTCATCGTCAGCTCATGCGGTGAATGCCAGCGTGTTATGAGCCGGCGATCGCGGTCGGTGGTCGAGCAGGATATCACCTATGTCGCGTCGATGGTCGATCGGACTTCAAGTCGTTCTGTTCGCCGGGCTTGTCGCGGCGAGTCTGGGCCTGTGGCTGGCGCGCGATGAGGTTAATCAGGCCGTCGCGGCCTTTCGGCAGTCCGGAGAAAACGCCGAGGCGCCCCGACGCAGAGGCAATCGACAGCGCGACCGCAGAGGCGTCCCGGTTATCGTGACGCGCGTGACGGAACGCGCGAACGACGAAACGATCTCCGCTGTTGGCACCGGACGCGCACGGCGCGCGGTTATGCTTATGGCCAAGGCGGACGGTCAAATCGTGAGCTTCAGGGCGCAAGCGGGCGACTACGTACAGAGCGGCGAAACGCTGTTCACGATCGACAATAGGCAGGCCGAGCTGGCTCTTGAGCTTGCGCAACGTAAACTCGAAGATGCCGAACGGCTGATGAAGCGCAGCACGTACTTGAAGTCGCGGCGCGTGAACTCGGCGGCGCCAGTCGAAGACAGAGAGAGCGCCTATCGCCAAGCGCGGCTGGAGCTTCAGCGTGCCGAAAAGGTCTTGCAGGACCTGACGGTCACAGCACCGTTTGATGGCATCCTGGGCATACCGCGCGCAGAAGCCGGCGACAGGGTGACGGTCACGACACCGGTCGTTTCACTGGACGATCGGTCCGCGCTGACGATCGAATTCGACGTGCCGGAGCGGTTCTTGCCGCAAATGAAAGTCGGCGGCGGCTTGGTGGTCCGAACGCCGGCCTATCGTGACGAACCGTTTGAAGGGGAGATCGCATCAATCGACAGTCGCATCGACGCGACAACACGCAGCATCACGGTGCGGGCGACCGTACCGAACGAGGGCGATCGGCTGCGCCCCGGTATGTCGTTTGTTGTGACGATCGAACTCAAGGGCGAAACGTTTGCGGCGGTGCCCGAGCTTGCGCTGCAATGGCGTGGCGGCGAGAGCTTTGTTTGGTTGGTTTCGGACAAGCGCGCGAAAAAGGTGACCGTCAAGGCCGTGCGTCGTCTCAACCAAACGGTTCTCATCAGCGGGCCAGTCGCTGTTGGTGATCTCGTCGTTGTTGAAGGGGTACAGCGTTTGCGTCCGGATCGGCCGGTCACGTTTGAGTTGCCCGATACGCAGTCCGCGGCGGACTCGACGCGTCAAGCTGCGTCGGCCAACGGGCGTACAACCGAGACCAGCGCCACGCGAAGGACCGAGTGAGCACATGGCCGAACAGCGCAATGACCTCGCGGCACTGAGCGTTCGCAGGCCGTATCTGGTCGCGGTTATCAATCTGCTTATCATTGTTGCCGGTCTTTCGGCGATACTCGGCGTCGAGGTGCGCGAGCTGCCGGATATCGATCGCCCGGTCGTGACGGTTCGCGCGAACTACGCCGGTGGTTCGCCTGAGACAATCGACGCGGAACTGACGAGCAAGGTCGAGGCGGCGGTCGCGCGCGTGAGCGGCGTCGTTGAAGTGCGGTCGTCCAGCGAGGAAGGCAACTTCCGGATTCGCGCGGTGTTTCTGCCCACGACGGACTTGATTGCAGCGGCGAATGATGTCCGTGAGGCCGTCAACCGTGTTCAACGGCAATTGCCGGACGGTGTTGAAGATCTGTTCGTTATTAAGGCGGATACGGACGCCAGGGCCATTGTTCGGCTGTCGGCCACAAGTCCTTCACTCGCGATCGAAGAACTCAGCCGCAAGATTGAGACCGAAGTTGTTCCCGAACTGATGGCGGTTTCGGGCGTTGCCGATGTAACGATATTCGGCAGTCGGGAGCGTGTGCTGCGCGTTGTGATCGACCCGATGCGGCTGGCGAGCTACGGCTTGTCAGTTGGTGACGTGGTCAACGTTCTGCGAACGGCCCGGCTCGACGTGCCATCCGGCAGCTTCAAGTCGGACGAACAGGAGATCATTGTTCGCGCGGATGCGTCGGTCGAAGATCCCAGTGCGATTGAGCGGCTGGTCATTCGTGATCCGGTCAAGATCGGAGATGTGGCTACGGCGTACTTCGGCCCGGCCGACCCCGAGAGTATCGTCCGGCTGAACAGCCAAAGCGTCGTCAATCTCGGCATCGTGAGGCGTGCGCAATCCAACACGGTTGCGATCTCACAAGGCGTCAGTGCCGCCGTCGAGCGCCTCAACCGCCGCTTGCCCGACGTGCGTATTGTTACCACGTCGGATGACTCTGTGTTTATCATGAGTGCGGTCACCGAGGTGCTGTTGAGCCTGGGGCTTGCCGTTGTCATCGTCATCGGCGTGATCGCAATCTTCTTGAGGAAACTGCGCGCGGCTCTCATTCCCGCAGTGACGATACCGGTGGCCTTGATTGGGACCGTTGCCCTGATCTGGCTGTTCGGTTTTTCGATCAATCTCATCACGCTGCTGGCGCTTGTGCTGGCGACCGGTTTGGTTGTCGATGACGCGATTGTCGTGCTGGAAAACATCGAGCGACTGAAGGCGCAGGGCGTACAATCGCGTGCAGCCGCCGTCCTCGGGTCGCGGCAGGTGTTTTTCGCCGTGGTCGCGACGACCGCGACCTTGATTTCGGTGTTTCTGCCGATTTCCTTTTTGCCGTCGACGGCGGGCCGCTTGTTCACCGAGTTTGGTGTTGTGCTTGCGGTTGCGGTTTGCATCTCGTCGTTTGTGGCGCTGTCGATTGTGCCGATGATCGCATCGCGGTTTCGAACAACTGAGGGTGCAGTCGCAGAGCGGCCGGGCCCGCTGAGCTTCCTCGGCGGCGTGCTCGAAGCTGCGTATGGTCGCGTTCTGAGAGGCGTTGTCGCAGCGCCGCTGGTTGTCGTCGGGCTGTGTGCGATTGCCGTTTCAGCGGCCGCGATTGTGTACGGCGGTTTGAACGAAGAACTCGTCCCGGAAGAGGATCGCGGTCAGATTTCCGTCCGGCTGACGGGGCCGGACGGCGTCGGCCTTGACTACACGGACCGCCAGGTCGAACGTGTGGAAGCCATCATTCAGCCGTATGTCGATCGCGGCGTTGCGACCAGCATGCTATCGATCACAGGACGCTACGATCCGAACCGGGGACAGGTCACGGCCCCACTCGCGGACTGGTCGGAGCGCACGATTTCCGAAGGACAGATTGCCCGCGAGATCAATCGCAAGCTTAATCAAGTGCCGGGTGCACGTGCCCGTATGCGGCGCGGGAACAGCCTCAATCTGCGCAACGCAGATGGCGGCATCCGGTTCGCCCTCACGGGCGCTGACTACGAGAAGATTGCCGTGGCTGCGCGTGCGCTCGTCGCCAAAATGGAAACCCATGTACCGCAAGTGGAGAACTTGCGCGTTGAGTTTCGCGCGACGCAGCCGCAGATTTCGCTCAACATCGATCGGCAGCGCGCAACAGATCTTGGTGTTTCTCTGGATAGCCTGACAACGACAGTGCGGGCGCTTGTCGACAAAGACGAGGTTGGTGAGCTGACGATCAACGATCAGCGAGTCCCGATCATTGTCCAGGCGATCGACGGCGCGATTCGCGATCCGGCGGGCCTGCGCAACCTGTACATCTCGGCATCCGATGGGCGGCTCGTTCCGCTGTCGCAACTGATCACGATGAGTGAGCGGGCAGTCCCCGGCGAACTCGATCGCCATGGCCAACGACGCGCGGTTGAGATTTTTGGCGATACCGTCGACGGCGTCGCGCTGCGGGATGCGGTCACGGCCATCGAGAAACTCGCGAAGGCCGAACTGCCGCCGGACATCGGCTTGCTGTTTCTCGACGAAGCGGCCGCCCTCAACGAGACGTCGTCTGGAATGGCGATTACATTCCTCATTGCTTTTGTGATCGTCTTTCTTGTTCTGGTTGCCCAGTTTGAGAGCGTCCCAAGCGCGCTTGTCGTTTTGCTGACGGTGCCGCTCGGCGTCTGCGCCGCCGTGTTCGCGCTCGGGCTTACGGGCACGTCGATCAACATCTACAGCCAGATTGGCGTGCTGATGTTGATCGGGATTATGGCGAAGAACGCGATCCTGATGGTGGAATTCGCGGATCAGCTGCGCGAGCGCGGCATGAGTGTTGCGGCAGCGGCGACCGAAGCGTCGATGGTGCG
>JBCCOV010000229.1:0-7452 GCA_039039985.1 Pseudomonadota bacterium
CCCAAGACGATGTCGTTGGTCCGCTTAGCCTGATCGATGTCGATCTGGCGCGTGTGTGTCGGCAGATTGCCTCGACCATGGCGCCGTTGGCGAAGATTCGCGGTGTCGACCTGCAGGCGGATGTGCAGGGGCATAACGTCGATGTCCGAGCTGACTTGCGCTGCGTCAGGCAGATCTTGTTCAATTTGACGGCGAACGCCCTGCGATTCACGCCGTCCGGTGGGACTGTCGTTCTGACGGCGCAGTTCGTCGCCGATCACGCGCCGGAGATCATCGTAACGGACACAGGCGTGGGTATGGGGCGCGGAGTGCCGGTTTCCGAAGATGATCAGACTGGCGGCTTTTTCGGTGGCAGCGGGATCGGCCTTCGGCTGGCCGATGACCTTGCGAATGCGATCGGCGCAGAATTGATCATAGACAAAGCGCAAGATGTGGGATCGCGCGTCGTGCTGCGCTTCGATCCGAACGGCACGCGAGGTGCGGCTTAGCCGAACACTGTTCGGCCTACAGTCTGTTGCGCCCAGAGTCTGTTGAGCCCAGAGTCTGTTGCGCCCAGAGTCCGTCGCGCCAAGTCTGTTCGGCCCGCCATTACCATCCCTACCCGTCGGAGGCGCAGCCCGCGACGCAGGACCGCCTCAAGGCGAAACGCTCTACGTCTGCAGCTCGGCGATGCCGCGGTACAAGTCCAACGCCTCCGGATTCGCAAGCGCCTCTTTGTTTTTGACATCTCGGCCGTGAATGATGTCTCGCACTGCAAGTTCGGTGATTTTGCCGGACTTTGTCCGCGGAATGTCATTGACGGCAATAACGCGTGCCGGCACGTGGCGCGGCGAAGCGCCTGTGCGAATTTGCGACTCGATTCGCGTAACCAAGGCGTCGTCAAGCGTCACACCCTGCGCAAGTATCACGAACAAGACAACGCGCACATCACCGTCCCACTGCTGGCCGATGACCAGGCTTTCGACGACTTCGGGCAGTTGCTCGACCTGGCGGTAGATCTCGGCGGTTCCGATCCGAACGCCGCCAGGGTTCAGGGTCGCATCGGACCGACCATGAATGATCATCCCGCCATTCTCGGTCCATTCTGCGAAGTCGCCATGGTGCCAAATGTCGTCGAAGCGGCTGAAGTACGCATTGTGATAGCGTGTGCCGTCATCATCGTTCCAAAAGGCAACCGGCATTGAGGGAAATGCGTTCGTGCAAACCAGCTCACCCTTGCCGTGCGGCAGAGGTCGGCCGCTCTCATCGAAAACGTCCGGCGACAAACCTAGGGCTTTCGCTTGGATCTCACCGCGATAGACCGGCCCGATGGGATTGCCGAGCACGAAACATCCGATGATGTCTGTGCCGCCGGATATCGACGATAAGTGCACGTCCGATTTGATGTCTGCGTATACATAGTCGAAGCTTTCCGGGACGAGCGGAGAACCGGTCGACAACATGGTCCTGAGACTTGTGAGCTGATGGCTCGTGCGCGGCTTGATATCCGCTTTCTTGAGTGCGTCGATGTATTTGGCCGAAGTTCCGAAATGGCTGAATTGCTCTTTGTCGGCATAATCCCAGAGGACGTTCCCGTCCGGCGCAAACGGAGACCCGTCGAACAACATCAGCCGTGCGCCGGAACCTAAACACGTCACGAGCCAGTTCCACATCATCCATCCGAGCGTGGTGAAGTAGAAGACATGGTCACCGCGTTTGATGTCGGAGTGATAGCGCTGCTCCGTGAGGTGTTTGAGAAGCGTGCCGCCTGCCGAGTGCACAATACATTTGGGAACACCAGTTGTGCCCGATGAGAACATAATAAACAGCGGAGCCGCAACTGGCATCGGCTGAAACTGAGGACGTGTTTCCGGGCGGGTCTCGACGGCGTCGTCCCATGTCATTGCTCTGGCGCCGTCACCGCGTTGCAAGAGGCTCGGGTTCAGGCCTTGGACCATCTCGCGTGCCTGGCCGAGATAGGACACGACGATGACGCACTCGACCGAAGGAAGATTGGAGACAACGCTTGCGACCTTGTCGGATACGTCGATGCGCTTCCCGTTATAGATGTATCCGTCGCACACAAGCAGAACGCGTGGGTTGATCTGACCGAAGCGGTCGAGAACGCCCTGGGCGCCAAAGTCGGGTGAGCAGGAGGACCAGATTGCGCCGCGTGCTGCCGTGCCAAGCACAGCCGCGATCGCTTCCGGCATGTTCGGCAGCATGGCGGCGACCCGGTCGCCAGGCGCGATGCCGATTTCGTCAAGCAGGCCGCCAAACCGCGCAGTACTTTGGACGAGTTCGTTCGCGCTGACCCGGCGTTTCACCTGGTCTTCGCCCCAGAACACGAGGGCGTCGCCGTCGATCATTCGCGTGACGATTGTCTCGGCATAGTTAAGTCGTCCGCCGGGAAAAAAGCGTGTGCTTTTCAGGCTACCATCTGAGGTCAAAAACGGCGCTTCGCCCTTGTCTCCGACGACGCCGCAATGATCCCAAACCGCCTCCCAGAAGCGCTCAGGATGGTCGACGGAAAAGGCGTGGAGTTGATCGAAGTTCTCGACGTGAGCCGTTCCGCGTGCCGCGAGCCAGTTCATGAAATCTGTCAGATTTGCAGACTGCCGACGGATCGAGTCTGGCGTCCAGAGCGGTTTTTCCATAGTCATTGCACCTAAAGGTGTATGTCGGGGGTCGCGCTAGTCCGAAGCGCTGTATAAACTCGGGCTGTCCTGAACGCTATGGTCCAAAATGTGGTTTACGAAGCGCTCACACGCGGTATGTATGTGAGCGCTTCGTGTCACCCGGCATTGGTGGGATTGTTGCAGAGGTGTTGGTTCCAATGACAAGAGCCAAGGCGACGAGACGGTGGCTTGTCTTGACCCTCGTCATGTTGACTTGGCTTGTGCTTGGAGTGTCCACCCCTCTGGTGCTGCGGTTCTTGCGCGAGGGTGTCACAACCAACCACATGGCCGTTGAAGCCGCGTCGCGTCGCAATCACAGGCTTTTGCATCCGGTTGCCTTGCGGGAGGAGCCGACGGGGCTGATCGTGCGCAGCGGTGTCATTGGATTGCTCGTTCCCGACGGCAAAAGTCTGACGGAGAAGTCCCGTCAGGCTATGCTCAGCGGGAAAAGCTCGGAACTGGTTCTCACCTATGGCGAAGTTGCGCTGTTCGACATTCTGGCGCGGCAGCACCGTCCCGGCGGCTTTCGCTATGAGGAAGGTCTCCCGCCGGATTTGATTCGCGTCACACCGCCATTACGCAATGTTCTGCGTGAGGGCCGTTTCAAGTCGCTGACTTTGAAGCGCAGCGACCTGCTGATTGCGCTGCCGTCACAAAAGCGTCTCCGACTGAGATCCAGCACGCTTGTCGTTCGGCCGAAGCCAGGCGGTGGTTTCAACGTCTCCGGTCGCGGACAGTGGCAGGGCTACGAGGTCGATCTGACACTGAACGTCGGCGCCTTTGGCGGGACCAACTTGAAGACAGGCCGCGTCGGGACGCCGATTTCCCTGTCGATGAAATCGAAACTCTTTGAAGTCGCCTTCAAGGGCGCGCTGACGTTAGCTGACACGCCGAGCGTTGAAGGTCAGGCGACGTTCCGGACTGCGGGTATCGCGGAAATGGCGCGCGCGTTCGGCATTTCCGTTGCCGGCCTTAACGGTCAGCAATCGCTTGAGCTGTCGGCTTCGACCAAATGGACGCAGCCGGAATTGCTGTTCCGCGAGGCGCGTTTGTCGGTTGGTGGGCAAGAGGCCCGAGGGGCGCTGTCTTTGGCAACTGTTGCGCCTGCGCGGCCCAAGCTCAGCGGAACATTGGATTTCGGGACTCTTGATGTCGCGCGGTTTGTGGTTATGGACGATGTCGGGAACACATCGCCGAACGACGTTCTGGAATCGTTGTGGGCTGTCTTGAAGCGGTCAGGCACCACCAAACTCGACATGGACATTCGCGTCTCAGCCGATGATCTGAGGTTCCGCTCGGTCAAACTCGGGCGGAGTGCGGCTTCGCTGATCTTGAGCAAGGGCGTGCTTAAGGCGCATCTTGCGGAATTGACCTTGGCCAAAGGCTCAGGGCAGGCGCAGATTTCAATAGACTTCAATCGGCTCCGCCCCAAAGTCACGGTGCATGGCAAACTCGAGAGTGCCGACCTGGCCGAAATCACCGGCGCCATGTTCGGTCTGCAGCCTGTCGTCGGTACCGGCAAGGTGCGGGTCGATCTGGTCACCTATGGCACGCGCTACGCAGGCTTCGCACGGTCTCTCGAAGGTACGATCGAGGTTTTCTTGCCTGACGGCGGCACCGTATCCGGCGATCTGAAACAATTGAACATGCCGGAAGATCAGGGCAGCCCGCAGGTGAAACCAATCAGTGCCAAGGTCATGAACGGCGGTACGACACGCGTTGATCACCTGAAGATGAAGATCACGGTCTCCAAAGGCCGAGCCTTCTGTGAGCAGTTCATCGTGAAGTTTGGTGATACCAGTGTCGCAGGAAATGCCTTGATCAAGTTTGGAACTGGCAGTGTGACTGGACGAGCGGTGCTGAGAAATTCCAAAGAACTGAAGGGTCGCGGTGATAGTGCAATCGCAATTTCAGGCACGATTTATGATCCGCTTGTTGTGAGAAGTCCGATGGCCGTGGACTTCGAGCGGGAAGTGATTGATGATCAAAAACAGATCGAACCGGGCGCGGCCTCACCCCGCCTGCAGTAATCGCGGCTTGGCATGTCTCAATCGCGTGCTGGACCACACGGGGCGCGTGCTGGCTTGGGGCAATGTGGGCATCGAGATCGTTGAGGCGTCATGACGGCAGTTGGGAGTGTCCGCGAGCCGCCGTCTGGGTTTGCCGTTGGGTACGCCAAGGGCAAGGGTACGTTTCGCGTGATCATTACTGCCGTGCTCGCCATTATGTTGACCGCCGCGACTGTGAGCACTGGTAGCAATCTTGCTATGATCCTTGCGGCATTCTTCGCTGTGACGTCGTTCTATTTCTTTCCATTGATGGAGACGGGGCGTCCACGGTTGGGCGCCGGCGAGTATGGCATTTTCATTGAAGGGTTCGGCGTGCTCGCTTGGCGGTCGATTGCCAATGTCCGCCTGACGAGCCGCGCCATCCGGACCATTGTGGTGAAGGAAATCGAGATCAAGCTATCACGCCCGATGGACGAAGCCGTCATCGCGGATTGGCGAGACTTGCCGTATCACAGGCTCCTAATGCGGTTGCCGTGGCGCATGCCCCGTGACGATACCATCATTGTCGATCTTGAACCCTTCGACGGCGCGCCGGAACAGGTCGTCCGAGAGATCATCCGACGCTGGCGGTATTACGGTTAGACATGACAATCTTTACCCCGCAGCAGACGTGGCTGCGGCGCTCGGCGGACTGTCAGCAATGGGGCGCAACGCGCGCTTCAGTCGACCATTGGATGAGAGCAGCGCGAACACCGGTGGCGTGAAATAGAACGAGACAACGGTCGACAGCAGTACGCCGCCGGCAATCGACATGGCAAAGGGTGGCCAAAACCCACCGCCATCCAGGATCAACGGTAGGAAGCCGCCAAACGTCGTCAGCGTCGTTGAAATGATGTGCCGGCTCTGTGCGACAACGATCTCGGCAATGCGTACACGATCCCCGCCAACGGCTCGCTCATCGTTCTGTAACGCCGTCATGATGATGATCGCGGCGTTGATCGACACGCCGATCGAGCCAATCACCCCGATCACCGCTTGAATGCCGAAGGGATAGCGGAATATTGCAAGCGCCAGCAGGCTCAAGCCCATCGACAACACGGCGACGATGATGGTCACACCGGCAAGACGGTAGGACCCGAAGGTCAACACGATTGTTGCGATCGTGAGGGCGACGATCAGGCCCATCGACGCCATGAGATTGCGAATGGTCTCGTCGCGCGCATCGCTGTCGCCGCCCAGTTCCATGCGATAGCCGTCGGGCAGCGTGAAGTTGGCCTGCTGCATGCGTGCGAGAACGCTCTGCAGGGCTTCTTCCGGCAAGACCGTGCGGCGCACGAAGCCCTGGACCGTATTAATGCGCTCGCCGTTCCGTCGATAGATCGGCGTTTCTGCCGGTACAATCTTGACGTCGCCGACGGCCGTCAGTGGGATGCCGGGATAGCGACCTTCCGCTGCCGCTGCGTTTGCATTTGGCGGCGTTAGATTCACAGCGCTCAATGCACCGACGGAGCCGCGATCCGTGGCACCGACGCGCACACGAACCGGCAGTTCTTCGCTCCGCTCGATTAGCGATCCGCCCGTCGTGCCTTCGAGCCGAACATCAAGCTCGCGCGCCGCGTCGCCGAGTGTCAGACCGGTCAGTCTCAAACGTTCCTCATCGAAGTCGACGCGTGCCTTGGGTGGGCCACCGATCAATTGCGTTCGCGCCTGGATCACTTCCGGAATGTCGAGCATGAGCTTGCGAACCTGCTCACCGAGCTGACGCAAAACCGCGAGATCTTCACCGACAAGGCGGACCTCAACCGGTGCGTTGACCGGCGGACCCTGAACCAGGCCGCGTACCGTCACCCGAGCCGAAGGCAAAGCCGCATCGAGACGGCGTTGTAGTTCAGGAATGATCGCCTCGGTGCGCGACGGCGAGACCGTTGTCACCAAGGCTTCGGCAAAGCTCGGCTGGTTATCCTGGTCCGTCACCATGTTGTAGTAGAAGGCCGGTGCATTTTCACCGATCACCCAGTTGAGCTGGCGGATGCCATCGAAGTTCCGGATGATGGTCGTTGCCCGTTTGACGACGCGATCCGTCTCGGCGATTGCCGTGCCTTCCGGCAGCTTGACCTGGATGTAAAATTGATCGCGATCCACGCCTGGAAAGAATTGCGCGGTCAAGGTCGGGAAAGCGCCGAACCCGATCACAGGTAGAATCAACGATGCGAGGATCGTCACGCGCGGATGTGCGAGCGCATATTGCATCGTCGCAAAAAACGCACCGCGACGCTCCTGAGACGCGTCAGGTCGCGCTTGTTCTTTCGGGCGTGGCAGCATCCAGCCGGCAAGTGCCGGCGTCACGGTCAGTGCGAGCACCAGCGACGCCGCCAGCATGATCACGACAGCCAATGCAATTGCGCCAACGAAGTCTCCGGCGGGGCCGGGTAGCAGGATCATCGGGGTGAATGCCAACGCCGTCGTGACTGTCGAAGCGAGTAGCGGAACGGCCAGCCGACGTATCCCCGCCTCCACTGCAGCGGTGCGTTCCACGCCGGTGGCAAGGCGTCGGCGAATGTCATCGACCATCACGATACCAGCGTCGACCAACAGGCCGAGGGCAACGATGAGCCCGGTCACGGACATCTGGTGAATCGATATTCCAGCAAGCTGTAGTCCGAAGATCGAGATTAGGCTCGCGAAGGGAATGATAATCGCGACGATGAAGGCCGATCGCCAACCCAGGGTGACCAACAGCACGCCGACAACAATCGCGACGCCGATCAACAGGTTTGTCAAAACAC
>JBCCOV010000230.1:0-7432 GCA_039039985.1 Pseudomonadota bacterium
AAGCGCGATCGGCTCACCCATCCCGAGTTCGAAACTCTCATAGTAGCCAACGTGCGCCTTTTCGCCCTCGCACTTGTTCGCGACGAGCAATGTCGGCTGCCCGGACCGGCGGACAAGCTGGGCAAATTGGCGATCCGCACCGGTTAATCCCGCGCGGGCATCGATCAGGAATAGGACAAGGTCCGCCGCAATAATGGCGGTTTCGCTTTGCTCGCGCATGCGATCGGGAATGGAGCCCACCGCCGCCTCTTCGAGGCCGGCCGTGTCGATCACGGTGGCTGTCACGCCGTAAATGTCTGCCTGTCCCTCTCGGCGATCGCGCGTGAGACCCGGCATATCTGAGACCAGCGCGGCGCGGCGACCGATTAAGCGATTGAAAAGCGTTGACTTTCCGACGTTCGGCCGTCCGACAATGGCAATGGTTGGGTTCTGGCTCATGGCTACGATATAGGAGCTATCACGACGATTGGTGACGTCGATGCGCACGGCGAGGTCTCAGATCAGGCTGGAACACCGCCCCATACTCCTCCTGCGACGCGCGCTGCGACCCAATGATCTGGCACCCCGCGACCGTTTTCGCAAATGTGAGGTGAACGCGCACTGCTCCGCCGGCGACGACAGGATCTAGGGACGGATTGTCGCCAGTTTGAGCCCAAACGCGATGAATACCACGCCCGTGACGCCCTTGAGCCAACGCTGAAACTGACCACCCCGTGCAGCGGCTGAAAGTCGCGAAAACAAGACAACCATCAAAGCAAACCAGATCGCGTTGATCGCCGCATGGACGCAAACAAGCAGCAGCGCCGACGCGGCCGCACCATCACCGGCGGGAATGAACTGCGGAAAGGCAGCCAGATAGAACATTGAGACTTTAGGGTTGAGCGCGTTGGTCAGAAAACCCTCACCAAATGCTGTGGCGAGCGTTCTGCGAGTGCGCGCGGGAGGCACGCCGACTGCAACTGTCGAGCCTTTCCATGCGTCGTGCAGGGCTTTGATGCCCAGCCAGCAGAGATAAGCCGCGCCGATCATCTTGACGATGAAGAACGCTTCGGCTGATCGAACGAGCAGCAGCGATATGCCCAGTATCGACAGGGCGCCGTGCAGATAGAAGGCGGCCACAAAACCCGCGACGTTCGCAAATCCGGCAGTGCGGCCGGACGTTGGCACGGTCTTGGCGATCAGAACACCGTTTGGCCCAGGTGACATCACCAACAGTCCGGCAACAAACGCAAAACTGAGGATGTGGGTCCAGTCCATCGTGCGTCCCTACCTCACCAATCCGCGCAAAAAGATGAGCGGTGGGGCCATACACCGCTAACCGAATGGGGTCGCCAAGTTCACAGCTACATGCCCCACGTTATCGCTCGCCTACCGGTAAGCAACCAGTCGACCGCGATCCGTCAGCACAAACAGGGTGCCATTGGCAATCACCGGGGCGAGATAGACTGGCGCGCCAATGGACGTGTTCGACAGGACTTTCCCGGTCGACGCGTCCACAGAAACCAATTGTCCGCGATGCGATGCCAGCCAGAGACGACCGGACGCAAGCGTTGGGCCGGACCATTTCGTCGCCCCGGGAAGCTTCGCCGACCAGAGGGCATTTCCTGTCTTGGCGTCGAGGGACATCAGACGCCCGGACACATCGACAACGAATACGTTCTGACCGGCAACGGCCGGTGGCTGGATGCCCGGCACATTCGCTGACCAGATCCGCTCACCAGTCGTGACGTCCGCGGCGATCATGCGGCCCGAATGTCCGATGACATAAACCCGACCGCCCGAGATCACGGGGCGCGAGGCATCGCTAATGGCACCGAGTGCCGATGTCCGCGTACTCGCCACGCTTTCGCTCCAAGCCGCCAGGCCCTCGGACATGCGAATAGCAACGACATCACCACTGGGGTACGGCACAACGACGAAGCCATTTGCAACCGCGGGGCTTGGGTTTGACACCAGCCCGGTTCTCTGCGGCAGCCCACGGAACTCCCAAAGCTGTGAGCCGTCGGTTGCGTTGAGGTTGTACGTGCGGCCATCCGAAGCGATGACAAAAACCTGGCCATCGGTCACCGTGGGCGATGCCTTCAGAGGCACACCAAGCGAGGTTTCCCAGAGCTTTTTACCGGAATTGGCGTCAAGCGCGACAACGTTGCCATACCCCGTTGCGGCAAACACCCGATCGCCTTCAACGGCAACACCACCGCCAAACGCCTCACCAGAGCGCTCCGTTTCCGGGACGACGCTTCTGCGCCAGACGCGTTTGCCGGAGCTGACTGAATACGCGCTTACGGCACTCGATGCGTCCATGGTGTAGATGCGTCCGTTAGCCACAACCGGTCCAGCCGTCAGGCGGGCCCGCGAACCGGAGCCGTCACCTATGTCGACCGACCAAGCTTTCCGTGCATTTCCGGCAAACGTGACATGACCCGGTGCATTCGACGGCGTCCCGCCGGGCTGACTCCATGACGCGTTAACGATAGCCGGCGGAAGGGATACCGGACGATCCGCGGATGCCAGCTCAACACCGCCCACGGTCGACGGTTGCATGACCGGAATCCGCTTGCCCGGCAGTTTCTTCTCGGGTTGCTTGAACGGGTTCAAGTCCGAGACCTTCGGCAAACTCGGTAGACTACTCCCAGCGCAGCCTGCCAGAGCAAGCATCGCGACAGCTCCTGCGGCCAGCGGTCCGTATCTCAAGCTCCGCACGTTCATGGCAGTCTACACCCCAGTTGCAGAGCCCGGTCGGGTGATCAATCCGCCGGCTCCTTCTTATCCTGCGTTGGCGCTGCCGTTGGCTTCGTGCCGTCGGCTTCCGCCTTCGCCGGGCCGCTTTCGCCGGGCCCTGCGGCGTTTGCCTTTTTGTCCCCAGCTGGTGACGCATCGCTTCTAGACGCAGGATCGGGCGAAGCTGCGGCACGCTCAGCAGCCGTCGTCAGCCCCATGAGGACTTGAGCACGCTGACGAATAGCCTGAGGGGCATTCTGATCCGAAATGAGCCCCGCTAACACCTGCTTGGCATCAGCAAACTTCTTTTCCCGAAAAGCTACTAATGCCAGTAACTCCCGAGCCGAGTGCCGCCAGCTGCTCGCATCGTCCATAAAACTGCTGAGGCGATTCTTCGCCGTGGTCCAGTCGAGTGTATCGATGTCAACGGCAATTGACTGCAACGCAGCATGTGTCCGCAGCTTTTCGTCGACAGTCGTATCATTCGCGACCGCGTCGAAGTGCGTTTTCGCCTCTTTGGGTTTGCTCGCGGCCAGGGCAATTCCAGCCAGACGCAGGTGCGCCAGGGCGACATAGACGCCGCTTCCTTCGTTCGCCAGGCGCTCAAAGTCTTTGCGAGCCTCGTCCGTTTTACCGGCACGGGCCAGTCTCTCAGCCACAATAAAGGCGTTTCCGGCCCGTTCGGCGTTCTCACGAGCGCTGGCCTGGTAGAGATAATAGAACAGACCGCCGACGAGCAGGACGCCGACAACCACAAGTATGGGAATGCCGTACCTGTCGGCGAGCCTCATCATGCGGTCGCGCCGCACCTCCTGCTCGACCTCACGCAGAAAAGAGCTGTTATCGTCAGTCATCGTGGATCGGTTGCCTTTCGCGCGATACACCCACACGGAACATCCCGCGCCTGGCGGGACATGCTTATCTCCCGGTCGTCATCGCCCGATGAGACCTTACGACGCAAGTGCGTTGGCTGCGATATCGGGCGTTTGGCCAGCCGTCTAGCTGAATTTAGGGCGCGATTACCGCATTCCATGCGTCACCATTACTCAGGCTGCCCTTCAAAACGACCGGAGTCTCAGAGATTGGGATGCTGTTATCACACTTACAGCAGCTTGCGCGTGCGCTCCGGCGGGCTCGATAAGATCTCCACGGGATCGCCGAGTTGTACGCGCCCATCGGTCAGAACCTGTGCGGTCACGCCGCCGCGCCAGTCCGGATGGAGCGCTTTTCGGAGCCAGGGGCGGCCTCGTCCATGCGCTTGCACGGCAACGTTGGCGCCGTCACGCAGATCTCCGCAGTCGGCCCGATGCGCAGCACGGCGCCAACAGAACGTGGTAAACGCAAACCCTGAACCAACAGATTTGCCCGCCTGACGGTCCACGGCAAAGCATCCGACCGGTCTGAAATCACCAAGTCCTGAAGGGCTCGCTCCCAGTCTTCGATGGCCAGAACCGTGACCTGCCGCCTTTTTGAATTTGCGGCCTTTGTGATCTCCATCAACCCCGGCCGTGCAGGTCACCGACGCCATGTCCAACGTTTGCGTCGGCGCCCGCCGTTCACCCCGAACCGCAATGCCGATCAGTTGCCCGGTCATCTGCGTACCTTTCCTGGTGCGGCATCAGTACCACGACAACGCTGGAATTGGTGCAACGCCGAACAGCCATGCATGGCCGTAAACCAAAAAGAACCAAAATGCGGCTGAACCAACGACCACGGAAATCACATCGCCCCAAACGGTTCCAGCCGCCGCACCGAGCGGGCCAAGCGCTGCGCGCCGCTTTACCGAAATCCGGTCGACGACGGCATACGCCAGGAACGCGCCGAACAGGATCATCGATACCAAGTCGCCATTTGCGATCAAATGCGCGAAGGCCCAGACTTTGATGGCCACCAGCATCGGGTGCTTGAGCGCTGATCGGATCCGAGAGGGAACGTAGGCAGATACGAGGATAATCAGCGCCGGTAGCATCAACAGCACCGCGATGTGCTGGGTCCAAACTGGCGGTGTCCATATGAAAACGTTGTCTTCGACTGCCGCCTGGTACCCCCAGACGATCACGACCAGGCCGGCCAGCGACATCACGCCGAACAGCACCTTGTACGCCGGCTCCCCAAGGCGGTCCAAAACTGCCGTTCGCGCGCCCGTATTCATCGGAAGTGCGTGAATCCCGAAAAACAAGATTAATCCGAGAATTAGCATTACCACGAGGAAAACTCCGTGTTCGCTTCCGTATCGCCGTTGGCGGTGACATGAAGTTGGTACGGGGTCAATGGGCTGCCACATCTCTGCCTCGGAACGGCACGATACGTTGTTGTGACGGGAACTCAGGCTGGGTCATACGGGGCATCCACACCAACCTGATACCGTTGCGTTTTTCGGGGGGTTCCGTTGTCATATGCGTCGACTGGTTGGCGGAAGGTAGACCGCCAGAAAACGTCTTATCAGGATCGGTCTCAGTCCTCGGGCAGCTCCGTTAAGTCTGTGAGCGCCTACACCATTGATGACGATGAATTTGCGGAACAGCCAATGCCGATCCCGGCATCGTGGGCCACTCGGGAACATGGTGCCCAAACCAATTCGGTCGCGGAAGAGATCCGCGCTGGCGGGCTTGGATTTGCGCTTGGCATGCTCATCGTGCTGCCGGCGGTGCTGATGGCAACGGACCGCTTCGGTGACGTACAGAGCACCGCAAATCAGGCCGCCGCAGTGGTGTTCCCCGCGTCTGATGCGAGCGGTGCAAGCGCCTCTTCAAATGTCGCGACGGGCGCGGCTGATGCTGATGCGGCCGGCGCCACGGCACTTACCGAAGTCACGCGGCAACCCACGACACTTTCGGCATCGGCCGCAGACATTGGCTCTGTCGTGAACCGCGCGACGCCCACAGCGACACTTGCGCCAGCTGCCGTGGACGAGCGGGAGCCTGCCGCGGAGCCGAGCAAGCCGTTAACCCGGATTGCACCAGTTGCGGCCGTTCGGCCGGCAACAAACGTTAATACCCGCCAAATCACCCAGGTCGCGGCCGCCCTGATCCGGAGCGGAGATGTCATCGCTGCACGTCGCGCGCTCGAATCTGCGCGCGCCAGCGGCGATCCGAACGTCCTATTCGCGCTCGCCGAGACCTACGACCCCAATGTCTTGAATGCCTTGAGCCGCCAGGCCAATGCAGCGCCGGACATTGAGCGTGCGCGCGGCCTCTACGTTCTCGCGTCAATCGCCGGAGTTGCAGAGGCCAAACTGCGAATCGACTCGTTGCTGAACCTGGAACAGCCCGGCGCGAAACTTTCGAGCAATTAGGTTTTGCGAGCCTGTAACCACTTGGCTCCAGAACATTCGAGACACCGCCATTCGTTGCCTAGCAACACGCCCGGTCGGCGCATTATCGCTGGGCTTGCGAAACGATGGCGCTTGTCTTCCAAACGTCGAAGTGACGCATCATTTCCGCTTCTTTTTCTGCGGGCATCCGTTTCTTGGCCGGCTTCTCCGGTGCAAACAACGGCGTTCGCTTGTCGATGACATCCAACACATCAGCCAGCATGTCCAGTTCGAGTTCGTAGTGACGCCGCGCCACGGTCTCAAGCGTGTCGGCGGAAAACACGGGCGTGAACCGGATATCCAGCACATCGCCCTTATCGACTTCGTTGTCGATCAGATGCAGCGTGACGCCCAATGGATCATTTTCCAAAATGGCCCACTTAAATGAATCCAAGCCGCGACTGGTCGGAATAACTCCCGGATGCGCATTCACGATAGGCTTGCCGCCTGCGAAACCGACGTCGAGCAAACCGGCACCCGTAATGACAAACAGATCAACACGGTGGCCTATCGGTTCGCGGCCATCCCAATTTGTAAAGGACACGCGATCCAACTCGGACAAACATACCGTGGGAATGGCGTGTTCTTGATACGGACGGTGCGAGAACAGGACTTCGCGCGCCTTACGTGGTGTAAATGGCAGCGCAAACAGGCAAATCTCTGAGATTTGCGGATTCCGCGCATAGCGGTTGACCAACTGCTCGGTTTTGAGATGGCAGTGATCATATGTGATGACGCCGAGCTTCATTTTTTATCCGCACTGCAAAGCCTACAACAATACGCTTCTGAGTCGTCCTGTTGACACCTGGCGTTCCAAACGCAGCCTATCTCGGGAATTGAAGCCAACTTGCTTTTTGAAGCGCCGCAGAACTCGTGAACACTTAGCTATTCCCACTCAATCGTTCATTCCCACTCAATTGTTCCCGGTGGCTTGGACGTGACGTCGTAAACAACGCGATTGATCCCCGAGACTTCATTCACAATCCGCGTTGCCATTCTCGCAATGACGTCGTGTGGGAATGCAAACGCTTCGGCCGTCATGCCGTCGGTTGCCGTTACGGCGCGCAGCGCACAGACATGGTCGTACGTTCGCGCGTCGCCCATGACACCGACCGTCTTGACCGGAAGCAAAACCGCAAAAGCCTGCCAGATCTGGTCGTAAAGGCCGGCGGCCCGAATCTCTTCAAGGAAGATCGCGTCCGCTTCGCGCAGAATATCGAGCTTGTCTTTTGTGATCGCGCCGGGAACGCGGATCGCCAGCCCCGGGCCGGGAAACGGATGCCGTGCAATGAACGCTTCCGGCAATCCCAACTCGCGGCCAAGTGCCCGCACCTCGTCTTTGAATAACTCGCGGAGCGGTTCGAGCAGGTTCAAATTCATCCGCTCCGGCAAGCCACC
>JBCCOV010000231.1:0-7424 GCA_039039985.1 Pseudomonadota bacterium
CTGCCAGTAAACTTTGCGTCCGCCCCAGCGCTTGGTGAACAAACGGCCTTCGCCATAACGCAGACCGGCAATGAAAGCGCCGCCGGCGTCCTCGCCGAGGATGTAGCCGTTCGGCCGCCCGCGTTTGCGGAACGTATAAGCTACGGCTTTGGCCAGGCCGCGCGTGACGGCACCGAAGAACTTATGACCGGCATCGACGATTTCGTTTTCCGAGTAGCTGTGGCGGTCCTCGGCTCGTTCCACCGGGTCTGAATCGCGATCGTCGTACCGATCCTCGTAACGGCGTGGCGGCGGGCCATATGACGGATCTGCCGGATTGGCATAGCGACCGTCATAATTTCTGTCATCAGACGGCTTTTCGTAGCGACGTGGCTCCGGCGCTGGATCTCGATCCGCCGACCGTGGACTGTAGGGATCGGCGTTACCCGGTCCGTTTTGCGCCCCCTGCGGAGGCGGATCCCATGGCAGGCGCTGTTGCGCCGACGCTGGCATTGCACTGGCCATCAAGAAACAGATTAGTGCGGCGGCCATCCTCTGGATGTCGTTCTTCATGCCGAACCTCTTCTTCTGTCGACGCGCACCGGCAACTCACTGGACCGAGCTGCGGAAGGCTGAACAGGCTTGCCGCCCGACTGTTGCTAAAATGTGTCGAAACAGGCCTGTGCAAACCTTGAGGCATACACGATTGCGCCTCAGGTCGCGCGATCCGCGAGTGCGGACAGCAGACCAGTTGGGGCCGGCGCCCCCCAGGCAATAAAGCCGGAATGGCGAAAATGCCGATCGGCGTGGCCGTAAGTTAACCTTGCGCCCGCCCGGTCAGTTACGCAGCCGCCCGCGGCTTGAAGGATTGCGCCTCCGGCCGCCGTATCCCACTCGTTAATCTCACTAAAGCGCGGATAGATATGCGCGTCGCCCCGGGCCACCAAACAGAACTTGATGGACGAATCCATAGCCAATCTGTGGTGTTCTGGCAAATGCTGCAGCTGTGATTCAAACCGCTCCGACACGTAGCGGCTTGTCGCCACGCGCAAACATTCCGGCTCCGGCGGCCGAGCATGGATCTGCCTTTGACCGAATGCGGTGAGGACGTCGCTTTCCTTTTTCGCCGGAACCGTCATTTCGACAGCCTCGTGCGGCCCCAGCGTAACAAACATCTGTTCGCTCGCCGGCGCGTAGATGATGCCGAATCGCGTGTACGGCCTCACCACCAATCCGATGTTTACCGTGAATGACGGTCTGCCCTTGATGAACCCACGCGTGCCATCGAGCGGATCGACCAGAAAGAAGGCATCGCCAATGCTCGGGATATTGCCTGCGCTCGCCTGCTCTTCTGCGACAACAGGAACACCGGGCGCGGCGACAGCCAGGGCTGAGAGGATCACGTCCTCGGCCTCTCGGTCCGCAGCTGTGACTGGAGAGTCGTCTGTTTTGCGCTCAACGGTCACGCCACTTTGGAAATAGCGCATCAGAACGGCACCTGCCTCCACCGTCGCAGGCAGCAAACCGCGGGCGAGATCGACGAATTCAGTTTCATTTTCTAGCATTCAGAGATGTGCTTTCTGATCTCGTACCGTATCACCGTTCACGCGCGCCGGTTTCGCCTGCGTCAGCCGCGAGGTTCCGACGAGTAAACTAACATATGAAGTGGGCTCACCGTGCGATGTCGCCTAGCAGGGGACCGACGTGATGACAACGTGAGCTGTCATCGCACGGCAAGATGGCGATCAGACCCTCTCAGGATTGGCCGCAGCGCGCTTCCGTTGGACTGTCTCCAGGTGGGACTTGGCTGGGCATGAGGTGCGGCCAAGCCATTTCGCGATTGGTGGAAATACCACTATCCACCCACACTTTCTGTGCGGGGCACTTTCCAACCCTTCCCGGCGCAGCTACCGTCCCGCCTAAATCAGCATCGATCGTTGGCTCGCGTCGCGCCCCGCGCATGAGCACGTGCTGAACCAGAGCATTCGAAACGTTTGCTACGAAAGGGGCCCCATGACCGTGCACGAACACCCCAGTGACCTTGAATTGGCCGCGCTCATTGCCAGCAAGATCTGTCATGATGTCATCGGACCGGTGGGTGCGATCTACAATGGGCTTGAGATTCTTACCGAGGACGACTCGGTCGATACCCAGTCTTACGCGCTCGAAGTCATACAGAACGTGACGGAACAAGCTTCGGCACGCTTGCAGTTCGCCAGATTTGCCTTTGGTGCGTCAGGATCGGCCGGCTCAACGATCGACCTCAATCAGGCCCGAGAGATTTCAGACGGCTACGTGAAGGCGATCAAGCACACCCTGACGTGGACCGGATTAGCCGGGCAAATGTCGAAGAACCGCGTCAAACTCCTGCTTAATCTCATCGCGATGGGTGTTGCAGCGCTTCCACGCGGCGGAGAAATTGCCGTCGAGATCGACGGCACGCTGGAACAGCCGACATTCCGCCTCACATGCACCGGCAAAGGCGCGCGTGAGCCAAGCTTCCTCAATACACTTCTGGCTGGCGAGGCACATGACGTGATCGATTCCATGTCCGTCCAAGCCTACTATACGTGGCGGCTGTCCACGGCCGCAGACATGACAATCGCAATCTCTTCACCGGACGACGGTGTGGTGCAGCTGACCGCAGAGTAAGATTTTCAAAATATCGATAGTACAATTTTAGTATTTTGCTCAGAAGCTACATTGGCCGAACCGCCTGCCGTGAGGGGTAATGCCGATGCGCGTCGCACTCATCGTCGACGACTCCGATCTGGTGCGTACCGTTGTTTCAGATCTACTTTCTGACCAGGGATATCTGACGATCGATGCCCGAAATGGTGAAGAGGCACTTCAGCAGGTCGCGACCGGAAATCCCGATTTGATCCTGATCGATTGGATGTTGGATGACTTTGACGCCAAAGGTCTGATCCAGCGCATTCGGAGCGCGTCGGGCTTCGAAACCACGCCGATCGTCTACGCGACAACTGTCAACGACGCGAACGACATCGGGGCTGCGCTCGCAGCAGGTGCGACCACAGCTGTATTGAAACCCTACGACGCCCTCAGCTTCCGCGAGCTCATGACTGACCTCGGGCAACCTGTCGTCGTATAGCCGAATTGAAGAGATAGAGAGCGGGTGGTGTTAGCTGCTTTTCTTCTTTCTTTTGAGCGCTTTGTCTTTCTCGACCACATACGGAGGGCCGTTCCAGCAAACGGACGCAGACGCCTTGCACGTGTACTCATCGAAGATGATCAGGTCGAGGAACAACTCACACGTGACCTTTTTCCGGCCCGTGCGGTACCTCTTGATGCCCTGTTCGGACGTCCATTGCGCGATGTACTTATCGAGCAGCGCTTTCGCGTCACGTATCGGCCCTTCTTTCCCGTAATCGTTGACTGAAAAGCCAAGCCGCGTGCATGTCTTTGAAAATGCCGGCGTCGTGAACACCAGGGCACACGCAACGGCGATCAGAGCGGCCGAGAAGCTGCGAATCATGATCTCATTCCTCAAGATGGCGGTCGCTATCGTGCTATCGCAACAATTGCCGCCCGCCTAGATCTCAATTCGCCGCTTGCGTGCACCACACGATACCGCGTTGCGAAGACGGCACGCGTGGCACACACAATTTCAGAACAAGCCGGCTTATCGCACACGATCCTAATTCAGATACGGTGCATTACCGCCGTTCGTCCCGATACCGGAGTCAAAGAACCAGCCATGGTCGAACGGCCCGCCACGCGTCTGTGTGTCCGTTGACGGATCACGGAATGCGTTGACACCGCCGAACAACGAGCGGCTATCGCCGTAGGTGTTGATCGTGTCTTGTGGCGAATAGGAGTACCCGCCCCGCCGCCTGACGTAACCACGCACCTTGGACCGGCGAGCAGAACGTGCGCGTTTTGCCCGATAGGCGCTTTTTTTCTTCTTTGCGTAGTAGCCGTCGGCCATCGCAGGCTGAACAGCGAAGCCTGAGAGACCGATCACAGAGATCGCCAAAGCCACCAACACACGAGAAATCATCCGACACCTCCAAACTCGGCACCGTGGCGGGTGCCATTGCTGCTGTCGCGGGGTGCGTCACACCTGTTGTTCAGGCGTGCGACCCAGCTTTGATACGCACCGGGCGGCAAGAATGGCGAGACAGACACACATTGCGGCGTGTGCCGCTTTGATTCCGAGCGTGTGCCGCTGTCATTCCGACCGCCACCCCATCGCGTACCAAGGCCGCCATGTTAGGTGGACGGGGTTTACGAAGCAGTAATCACACGCAAATCCGGCCCGTCCAATCACGATCGATCAAACGATGCGGTTTGCACATCGTCGTGGTTATCGCGCCTTTCGGCCGGATGACTTGTCTCGCGGACCGCGCGACAGCCGGTGTTTGGGGCTTGCATGACGCTCGGACTGGCCGCCATCCTCCGCATTCGCCTTCATCATCAGATCAGCGACCGTATAATCCGCATCAGGACCAACTGCCAACAGCTTTGTGCACTCTGCCAGAATTGCCGCGTACGTTTGCGCAAACCCATACGGCGGATTCGCCACAATCAGCCCACACCCGTTGAGACGACTGGCGTGACGATCGGATTGGATCAAGATCTCGCAGGCCAGCACCTCTTGCGCGCCACTGTTTGCGACAGCCCGATGGAAGCGCACGATCGCGCGACGGTCCTTGATCGGATACCAGAGCAGGAAAATGCCGCTCTGAAACCGGCGATGTCCATCCTTTAGTGCATTGCTGAGGCGCTCCAACTCTCCGGCGTCTTCAAACGGCGGATCGATGAGTACAACGGCGCGGCGCTCAGGCGGCGGGAGCACAGATGCTGGCAAGGCCCAGCCGTCTCCTTGCGTCACCCGTGCCCCCTTGGCATGGCGCAGCGCTGCACGCAGCTTTTCGGCGATTGCTGCCTGTCGCTCATTGGCATGCAGACGATCCTGCGGTCGCAGCAACGATGCCGCAATGGACGCACTGCCGGGGTAAATCGCGCAACGCTCGCCGTCGGGCTGAACCGCGCGAACCGCATCGAGATACGGCGCCAGACTCTCAAGAATGCCCTTGGGCAGGGTGCCACCCTCAACGGCGCCGATGAGGCGGGCGATCCCGCGCTGCCATTCCGCGCCGCGTTGCGCTTCGTCTGACCGCAAGTCGTACAAGCCGGCCCCGGCATGCGTATCGACAACCCGAAACGGTTTCTCCTTCAAGCGAAGCCGGCTGATGACCAGAGCCAACGCAGTGTGCTTCATGACATCCGCGAAGTTGCCGGCGTGGAAGGCATGTTGATAGTTCACGGAGCGCACCTCGCGTCTCCCGCGCGCGTCGAACTGCCATTATGCCGCCGCGAGGTGTCCTGTCGTGCGTGAAAGATCACGCTTTCTTGGCCCAGCGGCCCGTGGTTTCCTGCTGCCAGTAGGTCACCGTCAGGTCGTTGTCCTTGCCCCACCGCCACATCTCTCGCGCGGTCGCGACCGCCGACGGGTCCGCGCCATCAAACATGTAGACGAGACGATCATAATCACCGGGTGCGCTGATGCGGGCGCCGTCGACTAGAAACCGGACCCGTGCCTGGTTCGGATTGTCTTCATCGTCAGTTAGAAAAACTGGCTGCCGCTCCGGCAGGCCGTCACCGTGCGCGCCGTGGGGGATGAAGCTTTCGTCGCGCCACGTCCACAGCATGTCGTTGATCGCATCAACCCGCTCGCGGCTGCCGGCTTGGACGACGCAGCGCCATCCGCGCTCCAAGCTCTTTTCGACGAGGCTTGGCAATACCCGCTCAAGCGGATCACGCTCCAGATGGTAAAACAACATTTCCGGCACGGTGCGTCACTCGCGTTTGTGGTCGATGCGCGCGGCCGAGTTTCACCATTTGCGCGTAACTGACCACCTCAAAACGCACGAACACACAGGCTGTCGTGCGATCCGCGTCAGTATCCGTACCTGCGGGCGAGACCTGAGTCGATCATCGCCTTCTGGCAAACCGGGCTGAGATATCGGGCTTTGGCCCGCATACACTGCCGCATACGACTGGACCCGACCCGGTACCGTGGACACAGGCGCTTATAGTCACGCTTACAATAAATGCGAACGATGCGAGGATAGGCGTCCGCCGTGCGGCTGACGATGAACAACTGAGTCAGAACCACAGAGCTCAGGATCACGCCGATCCAAACCGTGCTCAGTCTACTGCGCCAAGTCTGTGCTGCGTTCATTTTCCAACTCATCACAATCAATGGTCGAACGACGACATGCCGACCCGGGCGGAGCGCTTTCACCAAACCAAGGGCATAAGGCTACGCGGTTGAACGGCGCCTGGGCCATGCACCAGCGATGCCGCCAAAGCTTTTTCCCATTCAGCTCAACAAGATGGTTGCGCCACCTAACAAATTGGCGCAGCAGTCGACAAGTTCAATCCCGAAACATTATGACCGGCTTTTGTCAAATGGGTTATTACCCTTTCGAAAAGACAGGCGAATGGGTACGCCGGGGAGGTGAAACGTCTCTCTTAAGCTATTCAGCAGATACCGCGCATATGACTTCGGCAGTCCGGCCGGTTGCGACGCAAACGCTATGAATGTCGGCGGCCTGGCGGAGGGCTGTGTCATGTAACGAATGCGCACGCGGCGTCCCTGGACGGCAGGCGGTTGATGTCGTTCCACTGCTTCTGCCAGCCATCGGTTCAGCTCGGCCGTCGCAATGCGCTTGTTCCAAATCTCGTCGTTTGCAACGACGGCCCGCATGAGCTTGTCGAGGCCCTGCTCAGCGATCGCTGAGATTGTGACGACGGGGACCTGAGGCACCTGCGCCAGCTTGTCACGGAGCAGCGTTTTGATTTCCGCAAGGCGGCGCTGTTTTTCGGTGACGAGGTCCCATTTGTTGATTGCAACAACCAATGCCCGGCCTTCATCGACGACCTTGGCGCCAATGGTCAGATCCTGGTGCTCCAAAGCGTGTTCGGCGTCGATCAACAGGACCACCGTTTCCGCAAACCGGATTGCGCGCATAGCGCTTGAGACCGACAGTTTCTCGGCCGCCTCGCTGACCCGCGACCGACGTCGCAGCCCAGCCGTATCGAACAGGGCAAACGCGCGCCCGTTCCATTCGAACGGCGTTTCGATTGAATCGCGCGTCAGCCCCGGTTCGGGCCCGGTAATCATTCTATCTTCGCCGAGAAGGGCATTGACGAGCGTTGACTTGCCGGCGTTCGGGCGGCCGACAATCGCAAGCCTTAGAGGTCGGTCGGGCGCGGCGTCGTCTTCGTCTTCCTCGTCGGGAACCGCAGCCGGATCCAGCTGGAGCGCCGCAAGAATGGCATCGTAGAGATCGCCCAGGCCTTCGCCGTGTTCTGCCGAAAGCGCGATCGGCTCACCCATCCCGAGTTCGAAACTCTCATAGTAGCCAACGTGCGCCTTTTCGCCCTCGCACTTGTTCGCGACGAGCAATGTCGGC
>JBCCOV010000232.1:0-7287 GCA_039039985.1 Pseudomonadota bacterium
CCAATAGCCGAACCGCCAGTCGTGAGATGTCAAACAGCTCAAATGGCCTTGCGGAACTGACAGGTTTTCCGCATCCCGACGAGCGCGCTCAAATTGGCGATGCCGACCTGCTGATTGAAGCCTCTTCAACACGCGCAATCGTTACCCAGGGACCAGTTATCCGCGCAGCATTCTCACGGCATCTCTGTTGCCAAAAGCCTGCAGTCTCCCCCTGAGTCACGAGAAGCATATCGAAGGTTGGATCGGGAACAGTTCACCCATGAGGGCAAAGATGGGAAAGCTTGCCAATGGCCCGGCCTTATCAGGTCAGCCAGCGACTATTTTCCCATCTTAATTGTAAAGGCGAGGGTCGTTGAGAGATTCGCAATAAGAAAGAGTTTTTCAACTGCCTTGCGTTTGTCGGCAGTTGTTTTGGCATTAGCATGCTCACCAACCTCAAAGAGCAGTCGCTGAATCTCGTTAATGGTGCTGTTCATAGGGTTAGATACCTGGTGTCATGCCCTAAGTCGCGTTGAAAGAAAGGCGGCCTCCGAAGTCGGCAACAACTGTCAGTGCGTCTCTGACCGTCCAGCATTTTTTGTACCGGTCAGCAGCTCTTCGTCCGCGTCGGCATCCGTCTCACTCTCAAGCAGAGTGTCATCGTCGGCTTCTGACAGTGCTTGTGCCTCTTGGGCGTCCTCATCTCCAATCTCGGAATGGGGTGCTTCCTCTTCCTTAGAGGACGTACCCGCGTTGGCACCAGCAGAGATCGGGTCTTCCTCCGGTCCTTTGATGCCGGGCGCAGAACTGGCCTGAGACGACTTAAAGCGGGAGAAAGCCGAATTGCCGCGGCCCATCGCAGCTCTGCTAGCGACAGGCGGCAATTCAAATTGGCAATCAGGACAGACGGCGGGTGTGCGAGCAAGGTCGTAGAATCGAACACCGCAAGCAGTGCACGTTCGCTTGGTGCCTCTCGGATCGTCGCCCGAGGCCGCAACTGATATCATTAAGATGCTTTCTAGCAGCAGAACCCGCCGCCGGTTCGAGATGGTTTCAGTATCGCAAAACGAAAACACAAATGCCTGTTTTCAGTCGAAACAATTCGTCTTCTGAAACCCTTCGTGTTTAACTAGTGACGATTGCATCGCATTTCAAGAAGGCAAGCAGTTCGCAGCCCATTCTACTGAAACCAGCAACCAGCACCTTCAAGTTGGGCTTCGCTACGCAAAGGACTGGACGCCGGCAGAATGCCGACAAAACAGCACGTACGTAAGCGAGTTTCCAACTTCTGCGCCGGAAACGTTCTGACCTTGCTCTAAACGTGTTTCGCGGGTTGGCTTTCCGTCGCTACACGATCAAAAACGTCAATGCGACATCCCATCCGGCAGTGCGGTTCGCTAGTGCTTTCCGCCGGAAGCCATCGAACGATCTTGCAATCTTTCCGACCAGCCTAACGTCCCATTTGGCGAGGGGAGTAGAGAACGGATTGCCCGACCTCGTATTTGTGTATCGCCATATTTCGTTTCCTCCAATTGCCTGCAGGAGGGGCCGTCCGGTAAGTAGTATGGCTTATGCGGATGCGCGGCGTCGCAACGAGGCCGCGTGCTTGATGCTCCCGAACCGGCTCCGACGGCGATCAGTTCCCTTCTTGCGTGAAGACTTTGTCGCTAACGTCTCTCGCCGGTGTTGCTGCGCCTGAGGCGTCTTGTCGGCAGAACGACGCTTATGTCGGCTTGATCCCGTTGTGGCGAGCCTGTCTCGGAAGCTGTCGCCCATCGCCAACGGGGCGGGACTTCGAACGCAACACTCCCGTGACTTGGCATCTCGAAATTGGATAGAAAACTGTGCGCGGTGGCTTATCTCGAGATGTTCGCCACGCTACACTGCGGCCAATCTGCCGCCGGACGCATCACGTCATACCGCATGACACCTCTCATGCTACGGCGCAAAAGTTCAGTCAAAATGCCAAAAATCCAGCGCGATCACCAATTGGATACTCTTGGTACGCTCTCAACGCTGCAGCGCTGGATCAACAAATTATCAAAAATGCGCAGCCGCGGAGAGAGGCCTGACCAGTCCGTGGGCCTCTCTCTCTGCGTTGCCGCATATACCTGCTTGTCGTCAGGCGACTTGGATATTGTTGACGGCAGTCTTGTTGCTACGACGATCCACCTCGGTATCGAAGGACACCTTTTGACCTTCGACGAGACCGTGCAGGCCGGCCCGCTCCAATGCGGTCGCGTGTACGAATACATCCTGCCCGCCCCCAACTGGTTCGATGAAGCCGTAGCCCTTACCCGAATTGTAGAATTTCACGATACCGTCTTGCATACGTTCGCCTTCGCAAATTGCGCGCACCAATCATCACTGCCTTCGACAGCTCCGCGTTCGTTTCGAATTTAGAGGATGGCCAGACTTCACACCTTGCGCGACAGGCGTAAATGGCTTTGCCGCCTGCCAAAAACGATGTCGCCGGAATTAGACACATTTTCACGCGAGAAGCGAGGACAAAATAAAAAATCTCTAAAATTAGGATACCCGCATTGAGAGCATTGCCCCCATCTCAGCGAAATAACTTGCCAATCCTATCATCGACAGTCATGTTGTGGTGGTCGTGGTGCGGTGATTTTGGATGCCGCGCAGCCTCTATGCGGTTGTCTGCGAACGCTCAGTTGCATTGAGAGATAATCGTCGCCTGACGGGCGGTCCGCTTACCTGGCACATCTGAAGAGTTCATCGGTTGAAGGTCAGCTTGAGCCAGGCATGAGGATTGCCTTCTGCAAGCTCGGCTTTTTGAACAGCCGTGCAGGCCCAGGCAGATGCCTTGTACTGCCACAGACAACACCATGAGTTCCGCTTGCGCACGCAACGCACACGGGGTTTGCATGTACGTCACCGAGACAGCGCGCCAGAGGAGGAGACGCATTCAGAACGGCAGGATCGTCGTGGCCCTAACACTACTGTGGTGGATTGTCTCCGTTGGTGGGATCATCTACGCCATCAACACCTAGGAGTGGGTCCAGCAGCGAACGCCTGCGCCTCCGCTAGCCGTTTATCCGCAGACTGGTCGTGAAATCACGCAAGGACACGGTATGATGGCACTGAGTTTTCATAACGCTAGCCGGGCACTGGACCAGTCGTGCGGATGTGTTCGCTTCTGGGCCTACGACGGAGCGCTGGAAATTTCCGTTTTCGTCGAGATTGACGCAATACGAAAGCTCGCCCCTCAGCTGAAGCCAATCGAATCCGAGATACTTGCGGCATTCGACGACTGGCGCATGCGGATCGAGGAAACCGCCATTAAGGTGTATAAACGGGGGCGTACTCAGTCATTCCGATGTACTGTCACTGCTAGCGACCTCTAGAGTTGCGTCGGGTCTAGTGCGCCGAGAGCGGCAAATCCGCCCTCTGTTGCACGCCCCACCGATTGCCGTAGTCAGTAGACGACCAGCTCTTAATGTTGCCGACGAACGAACCGTGCCCGACAAGGTTGTCGTGAGGTGGGAGGTGGCTGAGATAAAGTGAGGCGCGCGTGTTCGAACCGATTCTGCTTACAGCATCTAAGGTCGTGACATTCGCCGATCGAATCGCGCTTACAAACGGCAGCGGATTCTTTTTTGAGCCCGACCATAGGCTGTTTTTTGTAACCAGTCGCCATGTGCTTATCGATGAGTCAAGCCAGCACTTTCCGAACCGGATCGAGATTTCTTTACATATCAACGCCGACAACCTCGCCGATTGTGTTGGTTTTTCCATCCCGCTTTACCGGAACGGGATTAGTGATTGGCAGCAGGGCGAAGATAGCGCGGGGCCAATTGACGTCGCCGTTATCGAACTGGATCGCAAGGCTTTCCCGACAGGAACGACCTACTACGCATTTCGTCCAGAACATGTCTGTACGCAGGGCTCATCCACGAACGATGTTGAAATCGGATCTCCCGCGCTGGTCCTCGGATTCCCGCTCGGTTTCCATGACACGCTGCATCAGCTACCTGTCGCTCGGCAAGCCATTGTTGCCTCATCTTTCGGATTTCGTTTTCAGGGACGAGGCTATTTCCTGACGGACGCCAGAACACACAGGGGCACAAGCGGCTCACCAGTCATCATCCGCGCGAAAGACGATGACAAGGCTCTTGGAGATCTGCCATGGCGTTTATTGGGCATCCATTCCGCCCAATTGGACCTGGCTACGAGAGAAGTAGGTGCTGACGAGGTACTTGGACTGAATAGTACTTGGTTTGCGGACATTCTCATGACCCTGACTGGGGATAACGCTCGCGTACGCGGATGATCAACGGTAGCTAATAACCCCTCATCGATCGACTTGAGAGTGTCAGACCGCTCGTAGCCTTGAGCATCCGTGACATTCCATGACAACTCTGCACCCCACGCAACTCACGAGTCAGATGTCCAGCCCTGCAAGCCGCAGACTCTGTATTCAGAGATGAACGGGCCTGCGCTGACCACAGGACACGGCAGGAGCGCGACACCTTAGAGTCACATTGCGCAATCTGGTGCACCGAAATGCTGTGACCATACGCCGTCCAGGCCCGGGCCGATTACCAAGACTTAGTGCGAGCGCTCTACCTGGCCAAGCCTTGCCCCTCGGTTGCCCCACCGGTTAAAGGGCCGGCGACTACGCTTTTTGTCTTGAGTTTGGCTAGCTTAAACCGTAAAGTGCTTTGCGTCCCAATAGCTAATTGGAAGCATTTGTCAAACTGGCAAGCGTCATAATGCTATTAAGAGACCCGTAAAGCTAACAGGTTTGAGGTCCTGGCTAATAAAGGCAAGGCTCACGGTTAATCCGCACCAGAAGTGCCTTAAGGTCTACGACGCACCGAATTAGATTGCTCTATCGCGCATCAGCCTTATCTTTAACGATTGCATCATTATGCAATCGGAAACGAGCATCTAGTTCTCAGAGAAATAAGGTCGACAATTTTAAGAAACTGAAGGCACAACGCCCTACTAAAGGCTCGTTGGGTCTAATCGGCCGCAACCATGTTGGCTATCAGTCAAATATAGCATACGGCTTGCAAGGACAAGCTGATGAGATCTTGGTCTCTCAAGAAACTGATTTGAAATTCATCAATGCGCTTCAATTCAGAGGAGTTCGGATGCCTACAAATACCAATGGCTTCGACAAAAAGATGATGGAGTCGCAGGAGCCCCGCTTGCTTTGCGTGAAACTGGCGGTCACTACAACGGTACTACTCGCTGGATTGACGATGCCCGCAAGGGCTTTATCGAATGCAGAATGCACCGCATTGCTTGAGCGTAATGACGTATACACCGCAGGGAGACTTTTGGAGCCGTATCGCCAAGCGCTTGTAGAGTCCGGGCGCGCAGTCTTTCGAGACGGAAGAGTGGGGCGCATCACAGTGATGACAGGATGCACCTCAGGCGCGTTTGATAACATCCCGCACGCGGTAACAACTGACGTGCCGCGTTCGAAATCTGAAAATGATTGATTGTGCGTGAAATTGGGGTTGCAACACTGAAGGGTAAGCAACGCCAACATTCGAACTTTGCTCGATGGAGGGCAGCTTCTGGGTTCCAAGCCACGTTACGCAAATCACGCCGCACGCCTTGCCCTTTTACTCCAAGGGGGGGGCGGGTGGTCTGCTCTTAACGCAAGGCTCCCCTGTGCGCATAGTTGCGGTGCAAACTGCTACCGTACGATCGTTCGAATATGTACGGGGAGATTTGGGGCGTCAGCCCTAACCGGCGTGCGACTGACTACGAGCGCTCGAATCCTGCCTCTGTTTTATCATCGCAGAAAGATGTTCTGGCCACGCTCGGCCTCAGATAGGAAGACTAAAGAATGGTCAAGTCAATGCCCCAATCGGCGAGCCGACCTAGTGGAACCAAGCGCACGAACGAAACCCGCACGAAACGCGCGCCGTTTATCCCAGGTTCGCGCCGATTGGGTCCCAAGGACTTCACGAGCAACCAAAAGCGCTACGAACATTACATGTCACGTGCGCGTGATGCCGCGTCGATCGGCGATGTCATTGAGGCCGAGAACCTCTATCAACATGCCGAACACTATTTAAGAAAGATGCGCGAATGATCCGCAGAAGTCCTAGTTAGCGATCTCTTTCATGCAGCGAGCAACTGAATATCATCTGTATCGGTGTCGATTTTTGAAAGCTGCAATTCGACCAAATGTTGGACGCCACTCTGTACGACGCCTTACGGTTGCGTGCTCTTGAACTAGGGTGGCCATGACTGCGCATCTCAATTTCCGAGTGTAGCTGCCACGCCAATGTCGCGGATGCCAGTCAGAGAATTATAAACATCCCGAACGACAGATCTGCCAGTCCGGCCATCACGCGCGACATGATGTCTGAAACTTTCTCCCACTTGAGATCCACCACCAATGGCTTTCACCCAACTCGACAGGCATGGATTGCAGGCCCAGCCAATGACAGCTTCCTCCGCATCTCGACCGTCTGATCGCTCGAAAGTTAGCACCAACCAAACGTCAGCAGTGGGTCGCTTTCGACCGTTTCTGACATGCAAACTACGTCCGCTCGGCCCGCAGCAGCAGACATGAGCTTCGGTTTCAGGCGGCAACCGGCGTGACTTCTGCTTCTGGGATATCGTAACGTTGCGCTCTTACCTCGTCCGCTGAGTATCTTTGTCTGCAGATGATTAGGGCCGGGGGTGCACGGGGGCTGGCCAAGCCCCCTGCCGAGCAAGCGCAGCGCGGCGAGACAAGATGTGCTGTCGGACAGCACACATCTTGCGGAGCGTTTTAGCGATACATTTCCGACATCATCACTTGATGCGACGATGTGCGTCATTGCGGTTTAAGTGACCCGGATCGCGTCTGTTTGCTTGGCCCGCTTGCGCTGTGGACGGCGTTCCGGTTGTTCCATTTGGGATGACATTGCTGTCGTTGCGGCGTCTTTGGCCCGTGTTTCGTGCTTTGTGATCCGGTCCTGACGAAGCCACTTCGGCGAATGCCTTTGGCGACATGCGCCTCCGCCACACAAGGTGCGCCAATACTGATACTAGGGTGTGCAGTTGGCACACTAGCGCTGTCGGCGCCAGCTCATGGCACGAGCATCCTAGCAAGCTGATTTTGCTAGTAGATCTCCAGTCCTAGCTTATAGAATCCTCGTGCTAGGGTTGTTCGGGATACGCCGAGTTCTTCTGCTAGGCGCGCAACAGCATCACCATGCTTCACAAGACGATAGTGCGCTGTGACGATGTCATCGATCGACAGGAGCGGTGGCCGTCCGAGTCGTTTGTCGGGCGGTCTTGCGGCGTCCGGGACGCCAAGCGGCTTGAGGACGCGGC
>JBCCOV010000233.1:0-7284 GCA_039039985.1 Pseudomonadota bacterium
CCAGCCGGGCATCGCGAACTGATAGGCCACGCGCAACTGGCCCGCGATATAGCTGACGTCATGGTCGGATGTGGCCGTCTCGTTGAAGCCGGTGAACGCCATCTGTCGCGTGGTATCAAAGTCGCCGATACCGCCAGCGACGGCGCCGGCAAACAGCCACGGACCCATCTCGTACTTCACTGCGCCGCCGAGATGATAGCGATCACTGTCACTCTCGGCGCCCGTGTCCGTCGATAGCGATCCGTGCTCGTAACTGCCGCCGACGTTCGCGAACCAACCCGGCGCGAGGCTGAACTGGGCGCCCGCAGACACACCCCCAACCGTGTCTTCATAGCCGATCGCCTCTGCCGTATCGTCGCGATCAAGCTTCCGTCTCTTCGGGCGGACCCACACACACTGGCCCTCGCGCATAAACGCCGCGCCGTCGTCTGCTGTCGGGCACGAGAAAAGGTCGCTCATAAAGTCGTGCGCCGAGAACAGCATGGCCGTCTGCGTATTGAGGTAGACTTCAGGCAGCAGCACGTCGAGCGCCGCGCGATACTGGTCGATCGTCGTCGGGCCGTTGATCAGGGCGACGAGCAACGGTCGCAGCGGCGTCATCGTCAGTCCCTGCGGCAGCTGCCTGTTCAGTGCGTCCGCAATACGCATCTGATTTCTGTTGAGCGGACCGTCGATGGGACTGGCGAAGTTCGTTTGGACGGACAGTGCTACCGTGTAGGCATCCGGGAACACCAGTTGTGCATCGACCACCTGGCTGTCTGGCGCAATGACCAAGCCATCGGCGGTGACCAGGCTGCCCACGATCACCCCAGCGTCTGTCACACCGCCGTCCGCCGTGAGAATGGTGATGGCCTGTGTGCTGGACAGGAGATCCATCAGGGTCACAGCGACGCGACCACTGACGTTCGCCGCGCCAGTGATCACAAGCCGATCGGCGGTATCCGCCGCGAAGTCAGCATCGACGGCATACGTGCCGCCCGACGATTGGACGAAGTCCCCTGTAAGAGCGGTCGCACCGATCACACCGTCATCAGCCGGCGCGAGGACGCCGGCGTTGATCATCCGGTTACGCGCGCCGACGATCACGATTGCGCCACTGTTGAGTCGTGCCGCGGGCTCGATGCTGATCGCGTTGTCGCCTCCGGCAAGATCGACGTTGCCTGTGACAACACCACCGGCAAGAACATTGAGGGTATCATCACCGTCTCCACCTCGCACCGCGAGCCCCGAGAGTGCGGAGAGACCGCCCGCCGCATTCAGCACATTGATCGTACCCGCTCCAGAGCGTGAGAGATCGACGCCCGCTCCATCTCCTGCGCCGCCATGCACGATCCCGCCCGTAACAGAGACCGTCGTCATGCCGCCAGCGGCCGTATTCCACGTCACAATGCCGTGCGCATTATTGCCAAGCGCCGTCACTATTCCGGATGAGGTTACTGAGATACTGCCGTCATCCAACTGATTGGCAAAGATACCCGCGCCGAGATCCTCAGAGACGCTGATACGCCCCGAAGCCGTAACGGTAACGTTGCCAGCGCCGCTCTCAGTCACGGAGACTCCGAAGTCACCCGCGGTGATGTTACCTGATGCAGAGATCTTGACATCTCCGTCACCGGTTTCGGTGACGGAGATCGCGAAGAGGCCATCAAACGATGTGATATTGCCTGTGCCCAACACCTCGACATTGACATCTCCGCTACCCGCCTCATTCGCGAAAACACCACCATTCGAAGCGTGCATCGCACCGGACAAGGTAACGGCCAAATCACCCTCGCCACTCTCGAATGCCATAATGCCGACCTGTGCTCTAGACTCGCTGCGGGCTGCTGTCGCAACCGTTACACTCCCCGCGTCGCGCTCACGCGCGAAGATGCCAATGCCGCCCGCGATGATCGCGCCAGACTCGACGTCAATCGTCAGTTCACCTGCGCCATGCTCTTCGATGGAAAGGCCATCGGCGGTCGTTTGGATTGCGCGCGCGTCGCCGATGTCAACCGAGAGCGTCAATGAGCTGGCTGCCCCAGAATCCAACAAACGGACACCATCTACTCCTGGTGCAGGCTGAATATCTGTCGTCAAGCTCGTAACATTGACCGTTGTTGTAGGCGGTGTCGTGAAGTTTGGTGTCGTGCCCTGGTTTGTGATGCCGGCGGACAAGTCTCCAGTACAGTTGATGACGGCCATGTCCCCGGCATCAGCAACACACTGCGCCAGTGCAGGTCTTGGTAGGAAAATCGTCAACGCTACCGCTGCGACGACGCATCGGACCGTCGTCCGACCTATGGGCCACAACGCCAACGCGCGACGGCGAAACCAACGACTTAATCCCCAACAGTGGAGACGACCGTCAGGGCGTAAGCCGGACCATGTGTGGCTCACTATTCCATTCCGCGCAATAGACCGTCGACGTGCGTCTTCGATAGATTCTGGCAACATCACAGCCACCTGCCGCTCCCAGGTCCCACACATCTTCAGCTGTCATGTCCCCAGTCGATCACCTCGCACGCACAAACATGGCTGGAGACGTTGGAACGTCGATCCAGATCGAGACAACATTAATACTTATAAAGATGATTCGGATGCTTATCTTCTGATCCAACCGGGGTCTAAGTTGTTCGTGTTTTCATGTAACGCTCGCGCGTGACGCACGAACGACTGTGACGAGCGCAATGATCTTGAGATGCACACGCAGTGACGTCGTCCGAGTTTCGTGCTCCGCGATTTGCCACGGATTAGAACTTCACCCGCCCCTTCGCATAGACGCCGTGTTGGGTGATGTCGTTGGAGTAGAGGCCCTTGTAGCCGAGCGTGAGGTTAAAGCCGGAGTCGTGGCCGACCAAGGTCGTCCCGGCGTGGATGTTGGCAAACACATCGCCATGCTCTGTCACCGTCTCGAAGGTGGCGTCCGGGGCCAGCGCGAATGCCGACGTCAGGCTGTGGTCGTCATCGGCAAACACCGTAACGCCTGCCATCAGGAACGGTTTGAGTGTCGCGCCAGGCACGATTTCGTAGACACCGCCGATCTCAACCGCAGGTGTGGCTGAGAACATCGTCTCCTCGCCACCCGCAACAGTGAGGTTTGCGCCCGCGGCTCCGCCTTCGGTGAGACCATCGCGATCGAGGTAGGTCAGGTTCACATCAACCAACGGCCGCACGTACCAGCCGGGCATCGCGAACTGATACGCCGCCCGCAGCTGCCCTGCGACGTAGATGACGTCATGGTCGGATGTGGCCGTCTCGTTGAAGCCCGTGAATGCGATCTGTCGCGTGGTATCGAAGTCACCGATACCGCCAGCAACGGCGCCGGCAAACAGCCACGGGCCAATCTCGTACTTCACTGCGCCGCCGAGATGATAGCGATCGCTCTCGCTCCTGGCAGCCGTGTCCGTCTTCAACGTGCCGCTCTCGTAGCTTGCGCCAACATTGGCAACCCAACCCGGCGCAAAATTGAACTGCGCTCCGGCTGACACACCGCCGACCGTGTCTTCATAGCCGATCGCCTCTGCCGTATCGTCGCGATCAAGCTTGCGGCCCTTCGGACGGACCCACACACACTGCCCCTCGCGCATAAACGCCGCGCCGTCGTCTGCTGTCGGGCACGAGAACAGGTCGCTCATAAAGTCACCGGCCGAGAACAGCATGGCCGTCTGCGTATTGAGGTAGACTTCAGGCAGCAGCACGTCCAGCGCCGCGCGATACTGGTCGATCGTCGTCGGGCCGTTGATCAGGGTGGTCGCCAGCGTGTCCAGCGGGCTCAGGTTCGGTTGTGCGGCCGTTGCAGAGCCGTTGGTCGTAGTGGTCACCATCGCATTCAGTTTGATGCGGTTCGGTTGGCTCAGACGTGTTGTTGACACGGGAGACCGCGCCGTCACCGCCAGAACAATCGTTCTTTCGTCCGCCCCACGTTCGAGCGTGACTCGAACTCCAGCTGGATTGGATTGACCGGTGACGTCGCCGACCACTAGCGTTCCCACCCCGGGACTATCATCAATAGTCGAGTTTCCGACGGCCCGTACGATCTCGAACCTTTGCGTGCCTTGCTTCAGTGCCGTCAGGAAGTTGACGTTCACGACGCCCTTGAGATCGGCCGCGGCGGTGACAACAATGAGGTCGGCCTTACCCGATTGCGGATCCACATCCACATCATAGGCCCCGTTGAAGTCTTGGCGATAGATGCCTTTGAATGTCGCCTGACCAATCTTCCCGGGTCCGGCAACAGACAAGGTACCGCGGTAGTTGTTCACGACAAGAGATTCAAACACGGCGCCATCCGCGAGATCCAGCCTCCCACCAGTGATTATTGTCTCAAAGCGGAAATCGTGATGTCCTCTCAGCGTCCAGGTGCCATCGCCAGTGATCTCCAGCGTCTCGAAGCCACTATGTTGATGGCCATAAAGCTCGCCCACGCCTGCCCCTGAAAGTTCGAAGAGATCATCGTTACTGTCGCCACCGTCGACGTGCGTGGTGTCACTGAAATCGGCGTCCGTTGAGAGGTTGAACCGATCTTCGCCGGCGCCAAGCGTAACGCTGCCAACCACTCGTCCTGCATTGTTGATGGTTTCGTTGCCGTCGCCGCCACGCACCGCATCACCGGTGGATGTGGACACCTCAATCCCGGTCTGAATGTTGAGGGTTGCGGTCTCTCCGGCTGGAACGCCGATATCGACTCCATCCGTCTGGTCCGTCGTACAATTGATGACACCAGTGACGTGCGGGTCCGGCACACATTCGGCCTGTGCGTTCGTCGAAATTGCCACAAGTACCGTTGCAGCAGCGACGGTGCACGCGATCGCCGCACCGCTGGCACGCACATAGCAGCACTCCGCCGCTTCCGCGCGACGGACTAAGCTCTGGATTCGCATCTATTTGTCTCCACCCGCCCTGGAGGATACGACGCACAGAACTCGACCAAAGGCTTGCGTTAGGAACGCGGCACTGACTTTTGGACGGCACCCACTCAAGCAGGTGCACGTGGCTCGTTTCGAAAAACGAGTCGCTCGATTATTATCGGCTTACGGATATTCCCCCTAGAGACCAAAGATCATCTAAAGAGATTTTCCTGCTGAGATTTGTACAGAGCTGCATAAGAGCAACACGAGGCACCACCATGGCGCGCGCGTGGTGTACACTAAAACTTTAGCGCGCCTTTTGCATAGACACCGTGCTGCGTGACGTCGTCGGAGTAGACGCCCTTGTAGCCAAGCGTGAGGTCAAAACCGGAGTCGTGACCGACCAAGGTCAGGCCGGCGTGGACATTGCCAAACACATCGCCATGCTCGGTGGTGGTCTCGAACGTGACGTCCGGCGCCAGCGCGAATGCTGACGTGAGACTGTGATCGTCATCGCCAAAGACTGTCACACCAGCCATCAGGAACGGTTTAAGTGTCGCGCCTGGGATGATCTCGTAGGTGCCGCCGATCTCAATGCCCGGAGTGGCCGAGAACACCGTTTCCTCGCCGCTATCGATCCTTAGGTTAGCCGCTCCGGCCCCGTTCTCCGTCACGCCGTCCCGGTCCAGATACGTCACATTGAGATCAACAAGCGGCCGCACGTACCAGCCCGGCATCGCGAACTGGTATGCTGCCCGCAACTGGCCCGCGATGTAGCGCACATCATGTTCGGATGTTGCCGTGCCGCCATTGAATCCCGAGAATGAGATTGGCCGTGATGTATCGAAAGTGCCGATACCGCCAGAGATCGCGCCGGCAAACAGCCACGGACCCATCTCGTACTTGACAGCACCACCGACTTGAAAGCGGTCACTGTCGCTCTCGGCGCCCGTGTCCGTCGACAGCGATCCGTGCTCGTAACTCCCGCCGACGTTCGCGAACCAACCCGGCGCGAGGCTGAACTGAGCGCCCGCAGACACACCCCCAACCGTCTCTTCGTAACCGATATTCTCGAACGTTGCGTCGCGGTCGAACTTGCGTCCCTTCGGCCGCACCCAAAGGCATTGGCCCTCGTGCACAATCGCGGCGCCGGCGTCCGCTGTCGGGCATGAGAAGAGGTCGCCCATGAAGTCATGCGCCGAGAACAGCATGGCCGTCTCTGTATTGAGATGAACTTCCGGCAACAGCACATTCAGCGCAGCGCGGTACTGGCCGATGTTCGCAGAGCTGTCGATCAAGGCGGTCATGACTGACTGTAGTGACGAGCCTGCCCCCAACGCGTTGTTGCTGTTGAGAGCGTTCACAAGCGCTTGCTGATTCAAATTCAACATCCCGGAGATGTGCAAAATGGGCGAGGTCGGCACGGGTGCCGACGCCGTAAGTACGAGGTAGATTGTCTTGTCATCCGGTCCGAGTTCGAGCGTGACGTCGAGTTGCGATGTATCGATTGTCGCGGAGGTCGCGACCACCGCAAGCGTTCCTGCGCCGGGGCTGTCATCAATGCGCGTGTTTCCGGTAGCCCGAACAATCTCGTATTTATGGGTCCCGGCATCCACCGACGTCAGAATATTGACGTTGACGACACCTTTCACGTCGGCCGTCGCAGTAACAACAAGCAAGTCGGCTCGTCCGGTCTGAGGATCAACATCGACTGCGTAGGCACTACCTTGCTGCCGGTAAGATCCGAAGATTGTTGCCGTGCCGATCTTTCCTTGGCCACCGATGGAGAGGGTGCCACCGTTTTCGTTACTGATAATCTGAGAGTCCAAAATCGCATCGTCTGCAAGGTCCAGCGTGCCGCGAGTGATGACGATCTCACGGCGAAAGCTATGTGCTCCCGCAAGCGTCCATGTGCCGTCGCCCGTCTTATGCAGTTTCTCGAAGCCTGTATGTTTGCCGGGATCGCCGAACACGCCCACATCCGGGCCGGACAGCACGAAGGTATCTTCATTGCCATCGCCGCCATCGACGCGCGTTGTCCCGCTGAAGTCTGCCTCCGTACTGAGGTTGAACAGATCCGCGCCATCGCCGAGATCGACGCTGCCGATCAATGCGCCATGGTTATTGATCGTTTCGTTACCGGCTCCACCCCGCACAGCGACAGTGGACAATGCGGAAACGCGCGCCGATGCGCCAACGTTGAGGGTGTTCGCCGCACCCGATGGCGTCTCGAATACGACGCCCGCACCGGTGCCACTGCCGCCCGCGACTTCATCGTCAACAAGGTGTACCGTCGCCACACTATCTGCATTCGTCTCGACAAGGATACCGTGTGCATCCGCGCCGTTGGCCACCAACGCACCGCTTGAGGTCAGCGTAAGCCGGCCCGCACCAGCCTCACGTGCATGAATGGCATGGCTGCCGGCTCCAGAGGCTGTTATGCTTTCAGATGCGA
>JBCCOV010000234.1:0-7196 GCA_039039985.1 Pseudomonadota bacterium
ATCTGCTTTCGGGCCGTTTGCCAGATTTCCGATCCGCGCGAGTCTTCGTTCCGGCCCGCTCGACGGAGAAGGCCCGCTCAGATCATTCGCATTTGCGGCTGAGGCCGCTCTTTGGTCCGGCTGATACAGTCCGTTCACGACCAAAGCGATTGCGACAAGTGACACGGATATCACCACGACTGAAGCAACCGTGACTGCTGTTGAACCGCGGCGTGCACGCGAGTACTGAGCGATGACGTGGTTGCGGTTATGGCTGAGACCTTCATCGTAGGCGCGCTTTGACCGCGGGTCGCGCAGCACATTGTACGCCTCGTTGATCTCCTTGACGCGACGAACGGACTCCGGCGTTGCTGCGCCGGAATCTGGATGCAGGGAACGCATGAGGTTACGGTGAGCGAGCTTAATCGCTTGAGCGTCAGCCCATCTCTCGACGCCTAGCACCGAATAATAATCACGCATCTCAGGTGCAATCCATGGACTCTGAGTGTAGACATGCCTGCACACGAAGCGACGAATTCGTCAAGACGTCGTATTTTGGGCCCGCTATCACTGAACCTTCCAAAGGCTTCATAGATAAGCTGCGGAACGCGTTGAAGCATCACAGGTTTGAAGATTGCAGCTCGTGGGCTGTCAAGTGTGCTCGGAAGGCGACAGGCCTGCGCGAGGCGCCGGCATACCGGCGCAGGTTTGAGATATCGCCCACGCGCGCCGGATCAACCCTTGCGCCAAGCGCCCCTGATCGATCGAACGTACAGTCTCTCCCACGACCGTAACGCATGAGACGACTAATCGTTCCGTCGCAGGGAACGGTCAGCGCTTCAGAACAGTTACCACACCGCGACGGATAGCAAAAAGAACGGAGCTGAGCACATAATGCCCGGTACATATGTGGCTCAGGGCTGATTGATTACGACATGGCGAATTTGTGCCGGATACTGGCGGGGGGGCAGGGAGATGGTTGTCAAAAAGATCCGTATTGACCAAGATCAATGCAATGAAAGTGCCGGAATGCTGACACAGGATGAGATCGGGGCGAGCGGGCACGTGTTAAGTGCTGCTGCCCTGCGGTCCACAAACGGCGTTGAGGATGTCGTTCCGCTCGGGCGTGCGGAGCAGGCGGAAATCGGTTGCAAACTCAGGGACCTCTACGATGAGGTCGCGACCGAACCATTCCCGCGAGACGTCGCCGATGCTCTGACCGAACTCGAACAGAAACTTCGCGAAATCAAGGGCAACGAACGACCTTGATTTCCAGAAGAGGGAGTCACGTATGGCTTCTCGTACTGCGTATCGTTCCCGGCAACTGGAAACCGAACTTCTCCAGCACACAACGCAACTTCGTGCTTTTGCCATTTCCATGTGTGGAGACACGGATGCCGGGAATGATCTTGTCCAGGACACTCTGTTGAAGGCAATCACAAATCTCAATCGTTTCCAGCCCGACACAAACATGCGTGCCTGGCTCTTCACGATCTTGAGAAACACGTACTTCACGCAATGCCGGCGCGACAGCTTCCAGGTCAGAGACGAAGATGGAATGATCGCCGAGGCCCAGTTCACCGAAGCCCCTCAAGACTCACAGGCGGAGTTTCACGACTTCGAACGGGCGCTTCGGGCTCTCAACGCGGAGCAGCGCGAGGCGCTCATTCTCATCGGCGCCGGTGGTTTCACGTACGATGAAGTTGCGGAGATTGTCGGATGCTCCAGCGGCACAGTGAAAAGCCGTGTCAATCGAGCGCGCTCAAGGCTCCAGCAGCTTCTGTACAGCGACGATTTGGATGCGCTGAAAGATGGGCGTATGTCGACGTCATCGAGGACTAGGCCGGGCGGCACCAAAGCTGCCTGACGGCAAATGCAAGCCGTCCCGAGCGGCCCAGTCCCGCGTCGAGCTTCGCGCCGACCTAGTGGCTTGCTGACGTAGTGGAACGATGGCGCGGCTTCGCCAGTTGTCTCACCAGTTGAACTGTCCGCACGGGCGAATAAGTGAGTGAGCTTGGTGAAGCGCTTTAACTGTCAACCGCACGCTCAACCGGCGCCCGGCTGCTGGCCAACACCCGTCTGATCGAAACTAGGCTCGCAGCGTGATGTTTGCCTTACAAGCAGCAGGATCTTGCGCTAGCGGTCTCGACACTGTCTCAACATCAAAGAAAACTGGGAACATTGGGAACAACGTCATGAGGAACAGGCCGCACGTGCCATCTCCCGGCACCGAGAGACTTCGGATCTTAAGGGCCGCCCTTCAACACGTCGAAGGACCGGATCGCCTAAGACTCTTTCAATTGCTTCAGCAGTCCCAAACAGACATGCGAGGCGGATGCGTTCTCGTCTCGCGTCGGGCCGACGCGTTTCAAAGTCGAACGAAGCCAGATCAATCACTCGAACTGAGATCGTGAGCCGGCAACGGATGCAGACGTCCGACAGGAGATCCTCGACGACCTCGCTAACCTCTCGGTTCTTCGCTTTCTGTTGGAGACACTGCAAAGATGGAATTGGGCTTTGCGATTGGAACCATCGTGGTTCCTCGCACGTTATAGTCAGAACGACCGCGAACCGCGTTGGTTCACTGATGTAGATCTGTCGCTGGCCGATGACTATGCGCGGACAAGCTACCGTAGAAGAGATTTGTTCGACTGCCGGTATCTCCATCGATCAGCACCGGCCTTGGGACTTGCGCGTCCACAACGCCGATTTCTATGATCGCGTGCTCGCCGACGGCTCACTCGGACTGGGTGAAGCCTACATGTTGGGCTGGTGGGACGCCGATGACCTGTTCGGCTTCTTTGAGCGCCTTCTATCGGCCGGGCGCACCAGCGACCGAAAGAACATCGGCTGGCGCACAACGTTCGCGTTCTTGAAGGCGCGGCTTGTCAACGTTCAAACCAAATCCCAGGCGAGAACGCTTGCCGACGCGCACTATAACCTCAGCAACGAGCTTTTCGAGCGCATGCTCGGCCCGTCGATGGCATACTCCTGCGGCTATTGGACAGGCGCAAGCGACCTCGACGACGCTCAATTCGCAAAGTACGACATGATTTGCCGGAAGCTGCAGTTGGAGCCAGGCGAACGCTTGCTGGACATCGGCTGTGGCTGGGGCGGCTTTGCCCGATACGCGGCCCGCAATTATGACGTCGAGGTCATCGGGCTGACCATTTCAAGCGAACAGGCAGCTTATGCACGCGCGCTGTGTGCGGGGCTTCCGATTGAGATCAACTGCTGCGACTATCGCGAGTTCGATCAACGGTATCACGATGGGAGCATTGATAAGGTCGCGTCGATCGGAATGATCGAGCACGTCGGTTATCGCAACTATCGCAAAATGTTCGAGGTCGTTTGCGGTGCCCTGCGGCCAAGGGGCTTGTTTCTCCTGCATAACATCGGCAGCGCCGTGTCGACCGAGGTGGGGGATCCTTGGCTCAACACCTACATCTTTCCGGGCGGTGTGCTGCCATCCATGAAGCAGCTGAGCGAGGCCGCCGAGAGACTGTTCATCCTTCAGGACGTGCAGAACATCGGCGTCCACTACACGCCGACGCTGCGGGCCTGGCACGAGAACTTCGAAGCGTACTGGTCGAGCGATGACCGGACAGAAGACCGTCCGCAGGTTTGGGGATCCTGCGAGGTGTTCTATCGCATGTGGCGCTACTATCTGCTTTGCTGTGCCGCGGAGTTTCGCACAGGCGGCAGCCAAGTCTGGCAGAGCGTCTACGCTAAGGGGCACCTGGATGACGGCTACCTCAGGGCCCACTAAACCATATCCACCATAGGCGGGCTCACGTCTCCGGCCCACACCCGATTCTCTAGGTCTTCCTGGCCGGCGACCCAGCGGGATGGTGTCGTGGGTAGTCGACCAAGCTCTGTGGAACTGGATCTGTTGCGTTGCGTGGCGTCACACTTGCTGCGATGCGGACGCCGATGAGCATTGACTGAGATCAAGCGCGGGACGGTGACCGCGTGTTAGCCGTGCGTTATGAGCACAATGATCGCAAGCGGCTACACCGCGCTACGAAAACTCAAGCGACCCGGCCGTCACATGTTCTGGGCGTGGATCGCCTATCAGACCGTCAAAGGCCTCCTGACCACATCCCTCATATGGGTGCCGCTGTTCTGGTTGTGGCTGAGCTGAGATCTCGGCATAGATCCGACATGTAAAAGTGCAACTTGGCGTCCAGGCGGCACTGTGACTGTTCCGGCATCGATGCGGACTCTACGCGTTATTGACGTCGGCCGGGATACGCTTCTGTTTTGACGTCTTGCCAATACCGGGATTGAAACTGTTGGTGGGATCCAGCTCCTCATAAAACCTCGCGAGCGCGGGCTTCGCTTCGTAGAGATGACCAACATTGTGCTCGGCCGGGTACTCAGCACCACGCTGATCGAGGAGAGCCAGCATTTTAGACTTTACAAGAGCGGGATCTGCACCTTTGCGCACGGCGTAATCCTGATGGAACACGTGACAAAGGAAGTGGCCGTAGTACAGTTTGGCGACGAGATCCTTTTCGATCTCTTCGGGCAGTTCCTCGAACCAGTTGTCGTCATTACGTCGCAGAGCGATATCCAGGGCCAGTATGTCTTCCACCGTGTTCGGGTGGCACACGCCGTAACGGGCCGCTGCGCCAGCCGCCGCAAAACGGTGCAATCCGGCAAGCTTCGCCTCTTTTTTGTCGCACAAAAACCACCCGTCAGGACCGACGGTAGCGTTCAACAGAGACTCTGTGGCAGGAGCTGTTTCTGCGCTCACTTTCAATATCAAATGATGCTCGAACCGATCGCGCCATTGCAGAATGCGCTTTGGCAGCGCACCAGGCAGCAACCTCGTGAAGGCCTGCATGCCGCGATCAACCAGGTTATCCGGAAGAAATCGGAACTTGCCAAAAAAGCCGTCCATCTTACCTTTCGTTTTGAATATCAAGGGCAGCCAGCCGGTTCCAAGCCAGTGGATCAAGAGCAATGTGTCTTTGCCGTAGACTTGCGCGATATCGAAAATGTCGCGATGCAGGTACTCGGCGCTGATCGGCAGCGGATCGACGGTGCTGAGCAACCCTCGCCGTAAGGTGCCGAGTGAAGCGGTTTCGTTTGCTCCGATGTAGTAGACTTTTTCGCCTTGCTCGGCCGGGAATGTATCAAGGCGCACGGCTAGGACGGCAATCTTACCGGCGCAACCGGACGCCTCATAGAGGGTGCGTGGGTCTGCGTTGAACCGTGCGGGTGTGTTTGCTTCGACATCTCTGACGCGCTCGACATAGCTGTCGTCGGAAGCGCGCGCCGTTGTCTCGATCAAATCCTGGTCCGAGAAATCGCCGCGATCCAGTCGTCCGAGAATGTCCTCGGGCGTCTCGCCGAGATTGATCCCGAGGTTGTTGACCAAAACCAGATCTCCGTCTGAACGCTTTTGCGCGTAGAGAGACATTTCGGTGTAAACCGGACCGCGCCGCACCAGCGATCCGCCGGAATTATTGCAAACGCCCCCCATGATCGAAGCGCCGATACACGAAGACCCGATGACGGAATGCGGTTGTCGCCCTTTTGGCTCCAAAACCCGCTCAAGTTCGAACAGCGTGCCGCCCGGGAGGCTGACGATCTGCTCACCATCGCGAATGAGGTGAATCTTTGAAATCCGCAATGTGCTAATGATAACGACCGGCCGATCATAAGAGCCGTTGGGCGTTGAACCTTCGGTCAGGCCTGTGTTTGCAGCCTGCACGATGATGATTCGATCCGCTTTGACGCAGGCAGAGAGCACGCGCCACATCTCGACGAGACTGCCGACTTCGACTGCGGCCTCAGCTTCGCCATCACCCGAGCGCCACCCCTTCTTAAACCGCGCTAAGCTCGCGTCCGAGGTATGGACATATCTCCGGCCACAAATCGCTCGCAGTTCTTCAACGAAACCGTTGCCGTGTTGCATGTCAGTCCTCCCGGTCGTTTCTTCCGGTGCAGAGATCATCTCTCGTTCCGCGTGTTGCGTGAAGCGCCGCAGTCGCCTCATTCGTCGCGACCGGTCGTCGATTGGCCGCCCAGCATACCGACATCGAGATCTCACGCTTGTTCAGGCAGTTGTAGCGGCGGATAAGCTCAATGTAGAGGGCCCGCCGCGCTGCTGACAGCGACTGCCAAGCCTCGATTGGCTGTACCCACGCGCTCAGCGTAACGAAACGATCATGTCGCCTACTACGCCCTTTGCTATTATGGCTATGCACCTTGCGACTAAGGTTGCCGTGCGTTGCAGACCACATGACGCACCCCTGATACGGTCGGACCGCGCGCTCGCACGCGGCAGCGCAACGCGGACCGTCAAACCCTGGCCATCAGCCTGCAAGAGCCGGGTCCAAGGTCGGTCGGTGACATCGTCTTGTTGGGTGATTGGCCCCGTTGAGTAGAACATGGGGTGTGGGTTCGCCTGGAGGCGAACAGACTCTAGGCTTCGAAATACCGCGCCGAGCCGATGTCGTTGAGGAGCGTTGGGTGCGTTGGCTGCCATCCGAGCTGCTCGCGCGTCTTGGCGCTGGACGCGGGCTGGTCGAGGGCCGCGAAGGGCGCAAACCAACCAAAGTGTTCGTCCGCGACGTCTGTCGATATTGCCGCGCATGGCATCCCAAGACCTGTGGCGATCGCCTCCGCGATATCCCGAAACGGCACGCCGTCTTCAGCCACGGCATGAAACGTCTCCCCGCTCACACCCTGCTCAATGGCGTGCCGATAGGCGCGGGCAGCATCGTATCGGTGGACCGCCGACCAGAGGTTGGCGCCTTCATCGATGTACGCGGAGAAGCCGCGCTCCCGCGCCAGTTCGATCAGGATCGGGACGAAACCGTGGTCGCCATGCCCGTGGACCGAGGGAGGCAGACGCATCACGCTGGCCCGAACGCCTCGGTCGACAAGAGCGGCCGCTGCCGCTTCGGATGCACGGGGGTACTGGGAGGTCGGGGCGGCTGCCGCATCAGACTCTGTTGCGACCCGATCCGCCGTCGGCAGGAAGGCGACCCCCGCGGTGACAAGAAGCGGCTTCTCCGTCCCTTCCAGGGCCGCACCGAGTGTCTCCACAGCGACCTTGTCCATGGCGCAGCACGCGGCGAACCGCGTGAAGTCATGCAGGAACGCGGTATGGATCACGGCATCAGCCGCCTGCGCGCCTGCCTGCAATGTCTCCGGCGACGCGAGGTCGCCACGGTGTACGGTGACCCCGATTGTGGCCAACC